>JAGHUI010000073.1 GCA_018064885.1 Candidatus Minthosoma equi
GGTCAAGTGGCTGATTTTCCATTAGCAAATTGGTTTGTGTAGCAACTGCTAATTTACTATTTTTTAGCGACTTGACCAAATTTTAAGACACTTATTTCCAGCCTTTTAAGCTATTATTTCCGTCTATTTCAAGAGTCATTGTTTATGGTTGTCCGTCTGGTGTCCAAACACCTGTCGGGGATGATATATTTGTGGTCTAACATATTAAATTTTATAACATTAGCAATCAAATAGTTATATTTGTTTAGACAAATTTACGACAATCCCTAAGGTAGAAAAAGGCATAAGCAATAAAATGTTGAGAAAGAATTATAGCTACCTAACTCGCTCATTTGCAAGAGAGCAATTTGTACATTTTAAAAATGCGTTTAAGGACATTGGAGAGCATGAGTGTTGCTTTTTACCACTTGATTGCTCTGATGAAGAATAAAGCAAGAGGGGGCGTTTGACTTCGTCGAGCTTCAGTTCCCTCTTGCAAAATCGCAACCAAAGAGCCAACCGACACACATCGGTTGGCTCTTGTTCTTTTGTCATTTGATTTGTCACGCTAATATTGAGGAAAGCATGGAACACAACAACTAAACTCCACCCTCCAAGGTGGTAAATACACAATAGAGAAAGAGCTCGGATAAGGTAGGGTCAGAATAGTCTAAAAAAAGGGTTCTCAAAGGATTGAAGTGCCCCCGAAAGTTTTCTGTCTAACTTTCGGGGGGCATATCAGTTTTTGAGAACTCTTTTTTTACCAATTGTCTGTGCGGAAAGGATATAGAGGAAGTTCATTGCCTCCGATAAGATTTCCCACTTGGAAATCTTTGAAGCAGTAGCGAACGGCAACAGGTGAAGGCACTTCTTCGGAAGTGAGATATATTTCATTTGTCTGCCAATGGAACTCGGCTGTTGCTGGATGGAACTTACGGTCTTCGCCTGCAATCTCAAATCCTTCGAGTCCCCAGTTGCGGCAGATTCCGAATTGATTTGTAATGAATCCTACGATTGCTTTATTGCCGTCAATGTGAAATTTGCTTCGGTCAAAACGTGGTCCATGACAAGCTATTTCTTTCATTCCATATACTTGATTGAGTGCAAGATAAGAAAGACGAAGACCTACTGGGCGCTTGCGAGATGGGTGTATGTTATATACCTCAATTGGCAAAGCAAGGTCGTTCGTGCTGACAATGTCGCAATTAGGAATGATTTCTGTTGCTTTATGCTGGGATTCACGCAACAGGGCTCCTCCTATGTCGTCCTTACCTGAACCGAAAATATAAGGAGCAAGTTCTACTTGATAGAATGGAATGTCGCCAAGTCCCAAGTCTTTTCTCCAAAGGCTTACCATGTTTGACAGGCGTTCTGCATAAACATCTGCATGACCGACATTGCTGCAGCCCTGATACCAGATAATGCCACGATAGGTGTAATTCTTAATAGGATAGAACATTGCGTTATACATTAGCATTGGACGGTCAAAATCGTATGATCCGAAATTGTATATGCTTACGCTATCTTGTGGAATATCTGAGTATTGCTTGCAAACTTCTCGTGATGTCCAGCTTTCCACATGTGCGCCGCCGTAGCTGCTGTTCACGATGCCTGCTGGTACTTGAAGCGCATTGCTGAGTGCTGAGGCAAAATAGTAGGCTGTGGCTGAATATTCAAGTGCATTCAGGAAGGTAGGAAGATCCCATGTACCTTCACATTCTTCTTGAGGTGTTAGTTTCTGAACCTTAGGAACCTTAAACATGCGTACATAAGGTGATTCCTGATGTGCATAGAGAGCGTCTTTTGTTCCATTCTCTACACAACAACCGGCAAAGCCCTTGAGTGGCATTTCCATGTTTGACTGTCCAGATGCAAGCCAGACTTCACCGATAAGTATATTGCTTACCTTGATTTGTTCCTTGCCGCAGTTTATAGTAATGCTTTGAGAATCAAAAGATGCTGCTGGAGTGTTGAGGGCAATTGTCCAAGAACCGTCTTTTGATGCTTTCCCCATTGCCTTGTCTGATGACCATGAGTTGGTTATTGTGATTGTTTCGCCAGGATTAGCCCACCCCCAAATGCGTGCAGAGGCTTTTTGTTGCAAAACCATGTTGTCGCTTATCAGGGATGATAGGCGTAGAGTGGCATTGGCTGTTATTGTCAACAGGATTGCCAAAAGTGATAGGATTTTTTTCTTCATGATAACGTAATTTGGTATCAAGTAAACAGATAAGTTAGTTTTAGTTAATGTATTCAAAAAAAGCATCCTTCCGATGAGGAAAGATGCTTTTATTTAGTAAGTAATGTTGTGATTTACTTTACCTTCTCAACAATAGCCTTGAATGCCTCAGCGTTATTAACTGCGAGGTAAGCAAGAGTCTTACGGTTGATTTCGATGCCAGCCTTGTGGAGTGCGCCCATGAGCTGTGAGTATGACATACCCTCAAGACGTGCAGCAGCGTTGATACGCTGAATCCAGAGAGCACGGAACTCGCGCTTCTTGCGGCGACGGTCTGCGAATGCATAAGTAAGGCCTTTCTCGTAGGCGTTTTTGGCAACGGTCCAGACGTTCTTGCGAGCACCGAACTGACCCTTTACGCGCTTCAAAATCTTCTTACGGCGAGCGCGTGATGCAACATGATTTACTGATCTTGGCATAATTTTTTGTTGTTTTTGAATGTTAGCGGCAAACGTGTTTGCTCTTTGGTGCTAACAAATCGGTTAAACTTTAAGTTAAAATCTTACTGAATTTTTGTTCTCTCGAACGGAACTCTGACGTTTCTGATTAACGGAGGCAGAGAAGGTCGCGAACCTGCTTTACGTTAGCTTTTACTACGATAGCTGAGTGATCGAGGTTTCTCTTCTGCTTCTTAGTCTTCTTTGTCAGAATGTGGCTGTGATAAGCGTGCTGACGCTTGATCTTACCAGTACCAGTAAGCTTGAAACGCTTCTTTGAAGCTGAGTTTGTTTTAACTTTTGGCATTTTTTTATGTATTTAATTATTAATAATTTGTGGCAACGCATATACCAGGGCGTTACGCACTTTCTTTTTTTTTATTTCTAATCGGTTAAACGATTAATCGACTAATCGACTAAACAATGAATCGATTAATTTCCCTTCTCTGCAAGCTTGTCAGCAAGACCTGCAAATGGGCTGTTTGGATTTGGTCCTTCATTCTCTTCTGCTTCCTTAGCTTTTGCTGCAGCCTTTGCTTCTGCCTCGGCAGCTTCATTGTCGCGCTTCTGCTGTGATTTCTTTGGCTGACCTGCTTTCTTAGGAGCGAGAGTGAGGAACATTTTCTTTCCTTCAAGGCTTGGCATGCTTTCTACCTTAGCAAGTTCTTCAAGGTCGTTGGCAAAACGGAGGAGGAGTACTTCTCCCTGTTCCTTGAAGACGATTGAACGTCCCTTGAAGAACACGTATGCTTTAACCTTGTTTCCGTCTGTCAGGAATTCCTGAGCGTGCTTGAGCTTGAATGCGTAGTCTGCCTCACCTGTCTGAGGTCCGAAACGGATTTCCTTAACTTCGACCTTGACTTGCTTAGCCTTCAGTTCCTTTGCGCGTTTCTTCTGCTGATAGAGGAACTTTGAGTAGTCGATAAGTCGGCATACCGGAGGTTGAGCATTTGGAGAAATTTCAACGAGATCAACTCCTTTGTCTTCTGCTAGACGGAGAGCGTCGCGTGTTGGCATTACGGCAGACTCAATGTCTTCACCTACGATTCTCACTTCGCGTACACGAATCTGTTCATTGATTCTGTACTGCTGCTGTTTTTTGTTGTCACCTTTCATTAAATGTGGCTTTTGTTTTTTCCGATATGTTTTTAAGTTAAGTTATTTTATTGATTTCGAGTGCAAAGTTAGAAATTTTCCGTCATTTGACGAACTTCTTCTTGAATTTTCTTTGCAAAATCGTCAATTTTCATTGATTCTTGCTCCTGAGTGCCTTGTTTTCTGACGTTTACAGTGCCATCAGCAACTTCTTTTTCGCCAACGATGAGCATGTATGGAATGTGCTTGATTTCGTTGTCACGAATCTTGCGGCCAATCTTCTCGTTACGGTCATCAACGATGGTGCGAACATCCTGCATATTGAGTGAATCTGCAACCTGCTTTGCGTAATCGTTGTATTTCTCTGAGATAGGGAGAACAACAACCTGATCAGGAGTGAGCCAAAGAGGGAAATGACCTGCTGTGTGCTCAATGAGTACGGCAATGAAGCGCTCCATAGAGCCGAATGGGGCACGGTGAATCATTACTGGACGATGCTTTTGGTTGTCAGCACCAGTGTATTCGAGCTGGAAGCGCTCAGGAAGGTTGTAGTCAACCTGGATTGTACCGAGCTGCCAGCGACGGCCGAGAGCGTCCTTGATCATGAAGTCGAGCTTAGGACCATAGAATGCAGCCTCGCCAAGTTCGGTGCGAGTGTTGAGCCCCTTCTCTGCACATGCTTCAATGATTGCATTCTGTGCCTGTTCCCATACTTCGTCGGTTCCGATGTACTTCTCCTTGTCTTCTGGGTCGCGGAGAGAAATCTGTGCCTCGAACTCTTTGAAATTAAGAGCCTTGAAGATAATGTTGATGATGTCCATTACACGGAGGAACTCATCCTTTACCTGATCTGGACGGCAGAAGATGTGAGCGTCGTCCTGAGTGAATGAGCGAACACGTGTCAAACCATGAAGCTCACCTGACTGCTCGTAGCGATATACTGTTCCGAACTCTGCACAACGGAAAGGAAGATCCTTGTATGAACGTGGCTGCCATGCGAAGATTTCACAGTGGTGAGGACAGTTCATAGGCTTGAGGAGATATTCCTCGCCTTCCTCTGGAGTGTTGATAGGCTGGAAAGAGTCCTTGCCATAGTGTGCATAGTGACCAGAAGTTACATAGAGGTTCTTGCCGCCGATATGTGGAGTCATAACTTCCTGATATCCATAACGCTTCTGAATCTTGCGGAGGAAGTCCTGAAGACGAATACGAACTGCAGTTCCCTTTGGAAGCCACATTGGAAGACCTTTACCTACACGCTCTGAGAACATGAAGAGTTCCATTTCCTTACCAATCTTGCGGTGGTCACGCTTCTTTGCTTCTTCAAGAGCTACAAGGTACTCGTCAAGCATCTTCTTCTTTGGGAAAGAGATACCGTAGATACGAGTCATCATAGGACGCTTTTCATCACCACGCCAGTAAGCAGCAGCAAGAGAGAGAAGCTTGAATGCCTTGATAGGTGCTGTGCTCATGAGGTGTGGACCCTTACAGAGATCAATGTAATTTCCCTGAGTGTATGTTGTGATCTTGCCGTCTTCGAGTTCTGCAATAAGTTCGTTCTTGTATGTCTGTCCCTTTGAAGCGAAAAGTTCCATAACTTCCTGCTTAGAGATGTCCTTGCGAACGAGTGCTTCCTTCTTCTGCTGGAGTTCCTGCATCTTTTTCTCAATCTTAGGGAAGTCTGCATCAGAGAACTTTACTCCCTCTGGTGGCATAACGTCATAGTAGAAGCCGTTTTCGATTGCAGGACCGATACCGAACTGAGTACCAGGCCAGAGCTCTTCGATAGCTTCAGCCATGAGGTGGGCAGAAGTGTGCCAGAAAGCATGTTTGCCTTCAGCATCATCAAACTTGTAGAGAGCGATAGTAGCATCCTCATTGATAGGGCGGTTGAGCTCTGTTGTCTCGCCGTTAACACCGCAGGCAATTACATCTTGTGCAAGGCGCTGGCTGATGCTTTCGGCAATTTGAAGACCAGTTACGCCATTTTCATATTCGCGAACTGATCCGTCTGGAAAAGTAATCTTTATCATATTTAGTATTGTATTATTATCTTATTTTGGAAACGTCGTGTAAAAAGTTCGTACCAAGTTGCAAATTTAGCATATAATTTTCTAATAGAGAAAACTTTACTAAAAAATGTTATTTTTTACCTTGATTTTTCTTTATTATATTGTATGCTTGATAAATACCTAACTCTCCTGCTTTCGATAAATCGGCAATTGCTGTTGTCTTGTCGTCAAGCAATAATTTCAGGAGTCCTCGGTTGAAATATGCCTCTGCAAACGAATCGTCTGTCTCAATGACCTTACTGAATCCTGCTATGGCATCTTGCAGATTGCCTGCTTGAGCATCCTGATATGCTTGGTCAAATGTTGTGAGGATTGTGTGTTGTGAGGAGTCCTTATATATTAATAATGTACGCGCGTTAGGAGTGAGCAGATTTGCTTCTTGATCGTGATTCTGAATCTTACCGCGATATTCGCTCTCGTAAATCTTCTCCTGAACGCTGTCATCTTCCTCCACAAGCTTGCGGTAGTCGTCAAGATTTTTCTCTGACTTCTTTCGTGTCTTGTTCTTCTGTCTTGATGTTGGGGTAGAGTAACCAAAACGATGTGCTATCTTCTCTTTCAAAATATGCTCCTCATCACGATTGGCACCAGCAAGGTCGCCAATTTTTCTTCTTGCCTGGGCACGTCGCTCATATCCATAGAGGAACTTTGGAAATTCTTTAATTACAGTAGTATAGTCACGAATGGCACCTTTGTAGTCTCCGATATTATCCAGAAGAGTAGCACGGTTAAATACCGCCATCATGTCATCAGGATCAATGCTGATAATGAAGTTGAAATCTTCAATAGCAAGATTGTCTTCGCCTACATTTGAACGCAGCAAGCCACGGTTGTAGTGACCGACAAAATTTTTTGGCTCCAGTTCTAGAGCAAGGTCATAATCTTTCATGGCATCACGATAGTGGTCAAGATGATAGTGACACAATGCTCTGTTTATCAGATTGCTAGCATTCTTTGGATTGATGCGCAATGACTCGTTGAAGAAGTTGATAGCATCTTCATACTCCTCCTTCTGCATTCTGATGTTTGCTTTTACAGTGAGAGCTTGAACATTGTATTTATCAGCTTCAATAGCTTTGTCAATAAGTTCTTCCGCAGCAACAGTATCTTTTTTCTGCATCATTATCTGCGCTCTCATGTTATAGCCATCAGCATATTTCGACCATTTTTTGATCATGATGCAAGCAATGCTGTCAGCTTTGTCAAGGTTGTCCAGCTCGATATTGCAAAGGATGCGATTGTGCCACACTGCTCTGTTTTCAGGCTGCATCTCAGTTGAAATCTCGTAATCTTTTTCAGCCAAAGCATACTCCCCCATATTGATGTAAGCCAGTCCTCTGAGTTCGTAGCTGTTAGGGAAATACTCATTCTTCTTGATTGCCAAGGTGCAGTCGTTCACAGTACCCAGATAATCATCAAGATAGAACTTTGCCAAACCTCTGTAGAAATAAGGTTCGTGGAGATAAGGGCGGTAGTTGATTACGATGTTGAAATAGCTGATAGACAGTACGTAGTCATCATAGTATAGCGCATTACGAGCCACATTCATCATTCTCTCTGTGTTGATTTGAGCATCACATAAGAGAACGGTGAATGAGGTAATGAGGAATAATATGATACGGCGGAATATCAACAACTTATCGGTTTGCTTTGCACTTGTAAGATGCGTTGAACTTCCCCTTCGTCATAGCAATAAGCTTTGACTTTATGATCTGCTTGCGGAAAGGAGAAAGATGATCGATAAACATCTTTCCATCAAGATGATCATATTCATGCTGGAACACTCGTGCCTCGAAACCTTCAAGCCACAACTCATGTTCCTCAAATTTTTCGTCAAGGTAATTGACAAGCACCTTTGAAGGTCTCTTCACGCTTTCGTTAATGCCAGGAATAGAGAGACAGCCTTCGCTCATTGAGCAAGTCTCTTCGCTAACTTCCACAATTTCAGGATTGATGAAAGTCTTAAGATATCCTTTGTACTGTGGCTCGTCTTCTGAGAGCACATCAAGGTCAACGATAAAGAGACGAATTGGGAGACCTACCTGAGGTGCAGCAAGTCCTACGCCCTCAGAACGTCTCAGTGTCTCAAACATGTTGTCGATGAGTTCCTGAAGATTAGGGTAATTCTCTGGGTCGATGTCCTCGGCAACCTTTCTCAAAACAGGCTGTCCGAAAATATACATTGGTAAAACCATTTTTATATTTACTATTTTATGATTTACTATTTACTATTATATTACTATTATATATATGATTATTTGCTATTTGCGGCTTTCCATGAAATCCTCAAGGATGATTGTTGCGCTGATTTTATCAACCAATCCCTTGTTGCTTTGGCGAGCTTTCTTTCCGATGCCGCTGTTCTGTATAGCCTGATGTGCAAGAACAGAGGTGAAGCGCTCATCATAATACACCACCTCTTTATCTGGGAAAAGTTTCTTCATACGATTATAGAACGGCTCGATGCGCTTCATGTTCTCACTATTCTCTCCATTCATCTGGGTTGGCTTGCCAATCACAATTGTGCTGACATCCTCTTTCCCGATATAATCAACAACGAATTTCTCCAAATCCTTAGTATCAACAGTTGTCAATCCGTTTGCTATCATCTGGAGACAATCTGTCACAGCTATGCCTGTGCGCTTCTGTCCGTAATCTATTGCTATTATTCTTGACATATCTTAATACCATTTAACAGAGCTTGAGTAGCTTGATTTCTTATCATACTTCAAAGCATCGGTAAGTGTGGATGCATTTGCTCTGAGAGAAATATGATAGCTGGTGTATGTGCCAAACACAAGACCACAGGAAATGTTGAAGCAGTGCATGTCTCGGTTAATGTTCACCGTCGTCATGGAAATCTTCTTGTATGTGAAGTCCCAGCCAGAAGAGAAATTGCAGTTCCAGTTGCTTGCCAGCCTCAAGTTGCCAGAGAAGTTCATGTTTTGAGTGAACTTATATGGGTATCTCATGCTCTTCACGTTGATCTCAGCACTCCTGTCCTCAGCCATCGTGATACCGTAGGATATTGAGAATGACCAAGGCAGAGAGAACTTCATGTATCCGTCCTCGTCCAGTCCATCACTGCCCGCCTGCGTTTGCTTCTTCGTCTTCCTCTTCAAAGGATCATCAATGTTTGTCTCCAAATCATTCTCATCCTTCTCGCCAATACCATCATCATCATCGTCAAGGTCATCATCGTCCTTCGAGTCCTTGCCAAACAATTTCTGGATGCTCTTCTTGAATTTGCTGAAACTCTGATTGTTGAAAGTATAAGAAAGATTCTTCGACATACCCTGGAATCGTCCGAATCGTCCGTACGACCACTCCGTCCTGTCGCCCACAACTACATTGCCGTTCTTGTCAAACTCGTAAGCGTAGGTGTTGAACACCGCATTCATGTTGAACGTCGTCTTTCCCCATTTCAGTCGGATTCGAGTGGAAAGGTTAGACCAAGGTTGACGCTTCGCCGCCATGTTGTACGAGAGGCTTGCGCCCAGCTCATCAATGATGCTCACCTTCTTCACGCTATCGTTCTTGTCAATAATCTTAGCCTCGATGTTATTGCCAATATCGAAACTCACCGAACCCGTCTTTCCAGCCGAAGGCACACCATAGAGCGAGCCGGTGTATGGTGAATAGCTGACGAGCGACACATTGCCCTCCTCGTCCGTCTTCGTGTAAGTCTTCCAATATCCCCACTTCCCATCGCTGAAATCAGGAGCATAGCTGTACGACACCGAAGGAGTCAGCACATGGCGAACCACCTGCAGCTTCTTTCCGAACACCTTCGGATTAGGAGTGTAGAAACCATACAGCTTCGTGTTGGCAGAAAGTGAGAGGTTATAGTCGAACACACGATTGAAACCATAGATCGTGTCCCTCACCACCTGCTGACGGTTAGCATCCCACGTCTGGTTCACCTTGTTTGTGTACCATCTTTCAGTGTATGAAAGCGAAGGAGTCACATTGATGTATTTCAGCACATTGAACGAAGCCGAAATAGGAATGCTATGCTTCATGCCGTTCCTCCAGTCCTTGACCAACGACGACTTCATCAGCATGTCCTCCTTTGTCGTGATGGAGTTAGACAGCGTACCAGTGTAGTTCATCGCAATCTTCTCATACCATCGCTCCTTGCCAGCCGCCTTCTTCCTCTTGAACGGATAGAACCTCTGCAGCGACAGCGACAGCGAAGGCATCGTCAGAGCCAAAGTAGAGTCGCGCATGTTCTGGCTGATGTTGAACGAACTTGACAGCGACAGACCAATCTTCTGGAACTGATGTGAATAGCTCACCGACGACGTGCGGGTGCTCTGACTGTATGACGTAGGATTGTAGAGCGAAGAAAGATTGTTTCTTTCATACGACTGAGTGGCAAAGTTCACGCTTGCCGAAAACGAACTGTTGGGCGAAGCCTTGCTGTCCGTGCGGTGACTCCACTGAATCTTGAAATTCTTCTGCACCGAATAGTCAGGCATATTCTTCTCCCCATTCTTCGTCACCTGATAGTTCGCATAGAAATTGCCGCTGTACTTATATCTCTTCTTATACTGCGTCTGCGCACCCAAGCCCCACGAACCCTTCGTGAAGATCTCCCCCGTCAGCTTCAAGTCCATATTGTCGCTGATGGCAAAATAATAGCCGCCATCCCTCAGATAGAAACCTCGGGTAGATTCGTCACCGTATGTCGGCATGATGAAACCGCTGCTGTACGTGCTCGTGAAAGGAAAGAAACCAAACGGAATGGCAAGCGGCAGCGGCACATCCTCCACCACCAGCCATGCAGGACCGAAAAACACGCTCTTGCCCGTGTGTGCTTTAGCCCTCGACAGAGCCAGATAGAAATGCGGATGCTCCTCATCGCAAGTAGTGTATCTGCCATGACGCAGATAAAGCTCATCGCCAGTGCCTTTTTTCGATTCCTCAGAAGTTAGGAAACCCTCCTGCTGCTCCGTATAGACATTATAGATAAAACCCTTCTTCGTGTCAAAGTTGTACGACATGCGCTCCATCTCATACTCCTCATCGCCATCCTTGAAGACAGGCTCACCATACTTCTTGCCCAGCGAATCCACCGCCCCCACCGCATGCACAATGCTGCTGTCCATGTTCATCGTGATGTTCTCAGCCTTCAAGTCAATCTTCTGGTACTTCACATTCGCATCGCCATAAAGGAAAGCATTCTTCGTGTCCATGAAGAACACCATAGAATCCTTAGCCTCATAATCCACAGGAGCCTCAAGAGCATTCTTCTTCTTAGAACGGGCGATGGAATCCTCAGCCGCCGCAACAGAATCGTTCCACAGCACCGCCCTCCTGCCGTTATGGTTAAGGTTATCGTTTTCGTTTTCGTTATCAATCCCATGCTCACGGTCGAACTGCGCCTTCAGCGAATCGAAATTCACCATAAGCGAATCTTGCTCCTCAATCTTCCTCGTCGTGTCCGTTAGAGTAGAATCAATACTTTCTGCCGTGGTATCAACGACATTATGGCCAGCCCACAAGAAAGAGCCGACCTGCGTATTGCCCGAAGCCATAGAAAGTACTGCTAAAAGTACCAGAATTGATGCTATGAATCTTTGATTCCTCATAAAAACGAGTGCAAAGTTACGCATTTTTCCCTTCATCAGTATGGATAATTGCAATTATATTACTAATTTTGTAAAAAAATAACATTCTTGTAAGATGAAAGAAGACATACTAAACACGAAAAACGATATAAAATCAAGATTTCAAGCCCTATTGCACTTTCTCAATGAAGGAGTGTGGGAGAAGGGGACAGAGATAGGCATGGGCTTGCTGGCGGCAGTGGCAGGAGAGAGTGTGCTGCTGCTTGGTCCTCCAGGAGTGGCAAAGAGCATGGTGGCAAGAAGGATAAAGAGTGCCTTTTGTGATGCGCAATCCTTTGAATATTTGATGTCACGATTTTCCACTCCAGATGAGATATTTGGTCCCGTCAGCATCAATCGCTTGAAATCGGCAGATATCTACGAACGAAATACAGCTGGCTTCATGCCATCATCAGATATTGTTTTCTTAGATGAAATTTGGAAAGCTGGTCCAGCAATTCTCAATACCTTACTAACGATAATAAATGAAAAGACTTTCCGAAATGGTAGGGAAGAAATGCGCGTTCCTCTCAAGTTGCTTATTGGTGCAAGCAACGAACTGCCAGCCGAGGGCGAAGGCCTTGAAGCGCTCTGGGATCGCTTTCTTGTGAGATTGGTGTCTGGATGTGTGAAGAATGAAGATAATTTCTATAAGATTCTAAAAGAAAGTCCAATCTCTGCCGATGAATCCAAGGCAGACATTCCTGCCGATATGGCAATATCACAGAATGAATATCTGCAGTGGCAAAAACAGATATCTGCAGTTGATATTGATATTGAAGTCCTGAAAGCAATCACCTATATACGACAACATACTAAACGATTGGTTCTCAGCGATGATGCAGCTGAAGGTGCTACTCGCATCCATAGCCTTTACATAAGTGATCGCCGTTGGAAACATATCGTCCATCTGTTGCGAGCATCAGCCTTTGTTCATGGCCGCACATCAGTCACCGTTGCTGACATTCTGCCTTTGGTTCATTGCCTTTGGAACGAACCAGAAGAATTGCCATATTTGCGTCCAATCGTTGTGCAGTCTGTGTTTGCAGAATATAGTGAAAAGATAAGCAAACTCTCTGCTGATATGAGTTTAGAGCTTCGCAGGCTTCGAGCCCTTCGTGCTTTGCAGCAGATAAAGGAAGAAAACTATCATCGCGACGACAACAAGCAGCTCTTTGACAACTTCTATTATCGCATTGATAAATATGGAATAGGTAATACCTATATTTTCTTTGTTGATTATAAGCACCTTCAAGGCTACAGTCGTGATGTTTCCCCAGTTGAAGCTATAGTCTATGCTGATCCGCAAAATCCAAAGCGCAATCTAATCACTCTCATGGCGGATGCAGCAGGTCTTTTGAGTAATGGAGTGCAAGCAGTAAGGGTGAAACTCTATCGTGACGACAACAATATATATATCAATGGAGTGCAGTACCCAATCGGCACACTTCCTCGTGGACAATATCAAACACTGATGAACACCAGTTCTGCAACTCAATCTGAAACCGATTACGAAGCTATGGTTGAGGCTCTTGCAGCTAATGTCCGCCAGACAGCCCAGGCTTTGATTTCTGACAATATGTTTGTCTCACATGATGATAAGCTTGAAGTTGAAAGACAGACAAAATCTATGAATCATGAAATTGCCATTCTCCGAATGAATTTGAGCAAGGTTCTGTATGAATGAAAGTTTAGATGAATCATATTATTTGAAACTCATTGAGGATTTTGTGCATCGATGCAAAGTTCCCGAAGGAGGAGTGGGTGATCCAATAGGCGACTACCTTGTGTCTGTTATGCAGGATTCTCATTTGCAGGCATTGGTGTGGATTGATAGCATACATGCTCGAATCTTTACAGACAATATGGTTCGTTTTGTAGATACTTGCTTGAAAAGGAGTGCTTTCAATTTCCAGCGAAAGCAATCTGAAATGAATGGTGTGAAGGCTGCTCTTGAATGGAGCATTCCACGAAGGCGTGACGGCTGGAAGGCATTGCTGGATAAGCTTGATGAAGAGTATGAAGGCTACGGATTCCGTTCCGCATACTACAGACAAGAATTCTCAGATGATTCCGATTTGGCACGCCAAGAATTGTGGGAAAGTCTTTATAAAGATTATATGATAGCCTTTGATGAGAGCATGCGCCAGCAAAGAAGACAAGAGGTTGAGCATAAGCAAGATATGAATTACAGAAAACTTGACATGCAGCTTCGTAACATTCCTGACTACCTTGCAGGCCACGCTGTGCCAGAGGACGATTTTCAGCAAGCATGGGGAATGATGGGAGGAGAATGGAACGAATATGATTTTGAGCGCCTTCGTCATCTTGTGGAACTGCAAAAAGATTATCCTCAACTCACAAAGATTGCCAATGTCATGGGACGCATTGTCAGTCCCGAGGGCGATACATCCATGTGGGTGGGAACAGGTAATGTGAATGCGATAGAACATTCAACAAAGAGTGACATTCAGGGCATTACGTCGAGCAGCCGCATCGACTCCCTTCTGCCCACCGAGATTGTGCAGATGGCAGATGATGATTTTCAAGAACTATTTCTCCTGAAATACACCACAGGCACTCTTCAGAACTTTCTTCATAAGAGCGAGCAACTGCCCCCCAACAGACGCTTAGAGCGGAAACGAGCCAAACAGGCAGGACCGATGATAGTGTGCATAGACACCTCTGGCAGCATGAAAGGCATCCCCTCAAACATTGCCCGCTCACTCATCCTGAAACTTCTGCACCTCTCTGAAAGTCAGCATCGAGCAATGTTTGTCATTGCATTTTCCGTATCAGCACGACCGATAGATGCTCATCGTGAACGAGCCAAACTGCTTGACTTTTTTGCTCACGATCCTTCAGGCAATACCGATGCAACAAAGATGCTCATTCAGGTGATGACGCTTCTTGAGCAGACACCAACTTATATGAGCGCAGACGTACTTCTCATAGGCGACTTCCGCATGCCGCTTGTGTCCCCCTCCATCCTTCAGCAAATGCAGAATCATCGTCAGGCAGGCAGTCGCTTCTATGGACTCCAACTTGGTGAATATCAAGAAAACATTTGGATACCGCATTTCGATACAATATATAAGATTGGCTATAAAGTTCCTATAAGAATAAAGGACAAATAAAACTAACTGACAAACTAAAATATTAACCAAATGAGAAAAATTATTCTAACAAATCTGTTAATTGGAATTATGACACTGTTGGCACTGCCATCGAACGCCCAGCGTCATCAGCAAAAACTTGGTCGAGGTGTTGTTGCTGTGAATAATGGTACAAACATCACAATCACGTGGCGACGACTTGCACAGGAGTCAGAGAATGCCGCCTATAATGTTTATATTGACGGAGTTAAGTTGAACTCTGAACCTATCAGCAAAACCAACACAACAACTACAACGGCAAAATGTCCTTCGGGAGCAAGCATTACTGTGACACGAGTTGTCAATGGCAAGGAAAGCGAGGCATCAGTTCCTTTTGTGTATTCTCCAGTCAGCCTCAATGGCACAAGCATCAAATGCGCTTATCTGAATGTCAACTTCACAAAAGCAGGCTCTCCATTGCCAAACGATGGATCTTTTGTCACAAAATTCTGCTGGCCAGTTGACCTTGATGGCGATGGCGAGATGGATTATGTGGTCAATCGTGCTTATACAGCGAAGAATCAAGATGGCTACGAAGGATGGGGCGAAGCGCATCTTGGCGGTGATTGTCTTGAAGCATATTCCAGCACAGGCAAGCATCTTTGGACAGTCAACCTTGGAGTTCATTTCTTTTCTTGCGAAGGTCAGAACGACGGCGTTACTGTTGGCGACTTTGATGGTGATGGCAAAGGCGAAATTATTGTCCAGCTGTGTGAGGGCGCTCGTTTCTGGGATAAAGCGAATGGTGCATTCGGCAAGTATCTCTATTACAATGGAGCGCAGGCAGGTTCCAATGGCACAGGCATTCAGCAAGTGACAAGTGACGGAAGCAATCCAGACATTGATGGTGATGGAGTGACAAATTACACATATTATAACAAAGGAAAGAATCCTCAATGGTATTTTGCTGTAATCGATGGAATGACAGGAGCGCAGAAAGATGTGTGTGCAATGACACTTCCAAGTGATGGCGATATGACTTACACACGCACAAACAAAGCATCCTTCAAGAATGAAGAATACAGTTACCTTTCTCCTGAAATGGGATCAGCATTCCTTGATGGCGTGAATCAAAGTGCTGTTGCCCAGTTCCAGTGCCGCACTACAGATGGCAATCATCATTATTTCACGTACGCATATGGTTACGAAGGAGGTGTGTTCAAGGAATTGTGGCGATTCAAGTTTCATGAGCATAAGAATCTCAGCGAGTTCCATCATATTCGCATTGGTGATGTTGATGGCGACGGCAAGGACGAAGTCATGAATGGCCAGTGTGCCGTTGATCATGACGGATCACTGCTTTGGACAAGTGGCATTGCTCATGGCGACCGCTTCCGAATGTCCGATATTGATCCAGATCGTCCAGGACAGGAAATCTTTGCCATTCAGCAGAATGCTGGCGATATGCTTGGAATGATACTCTACGATGCCAGCAATGGTGAGGCAATAAAGAAATGGTATTTGTCAAGTGTTGGCGATGTCGGTCGTGGCGAATGTATGGATGTTGATGCTTCACATAAAGGATATGAAATGTGGAGCACCATGGAAAATATCTACGATAGCAAAGGAAATCAGATTGGCACGAACAAGCCTTATCCATATGAAGGTATCTGGTGGGATGGCGACCTTGGTCGTGAGTCACTCATAACATCGGGCAGCGGCAACAACTGTCCTGCTATCGTGGCAAAATACAACACCAGCGGAGGTTGGGACCGCCTGTACGAAATCAGCAAGAACTCTAATTGGCAGGTTGCTGCAGAGAATGCTGTTCGCCCAATGTTCTGGGGTGATATCTATGGCGACTGGCGTGAAGAAATTATCATGAAACAGCTCAACAATGGTGTTGAGTGCGGTTTTGTCTGTTTCTCAACAGGTAACACTACTACTGTAAATAATATATACTGTTTGTTGCAAGACCCTAACTATTTCGGTCAGATTACCAATCGTGGTTATTACCAGAGCCCTAACACAAGTTTCTATCTCGGATATGATATGCCCCGTCCGCAGCTTCCTCCTTGTATGATGGATGATGAGACCTCAAAGGTGTACGGCCTCACATTAGGTGACGCAACAGTGAGTTTATCAGGCATTTCCAATGATGTGGAAAATATATATTTCATGCCAGTAAAGAATCAGACTATTGAATGCGCCGACTACTCTGGCAACGCCACAATATGGAAATCGCAGCAAGGCACACTTGTAGTAAACGCATCAAATACTCTGTCGGGAACAGCAATTGTATCTGAAGGCACACTCATGCTGAATGGAGAAATGTCTGGTACCGTCGATTTGCGTGCTCGTGGTACATTGAGCGGCTCTGGTTCGGTGAACAACATTATTTTCGAAGGATCACTGAACCTTGAGGGCTGCAGAATCAAACCAGCCGATGTGTTGACATTTAATGGAGATCTTAACATAAATAAATCTGTTTGTATTGAACTTGATGTTGATCGTTCTGCAATGGTCAAGGTTGTTGGCGACCTTGCAGTATCTCAGCCTGTGACATTAACAATTGATGCAAAGGACATTCAACCTGGCGAGTATAAGTTAATTGAATATACAGGCACATTCACAGGCAGCACATCCAAGTTTTTGATTAATGGATTGACAGGCATTCCATGCACAATAGAAAACAAGAATAACACAATTTGCCTCGTTGTTGCTAAGCAGAGAGCTGCTGCTGATGATGTTGTCTGGACAGGAGACATCAGTGGTCAGCTAGATTATCAGACAGATAACTTTACATATGAAGGTGAGCCGTCCGCATTTGTCTCTGGTGATGGCATTGTGTTCCCTGACAGTGCTAAGAGAACAACGGTGACGTTGAGTCAGCTCATGCCTATCGCTTCTGCCACATTCACAAACGACCAAAAGACTTACACCATCCAGGGCGATGGCGGTTTCTCTGGTGATGGCGACCTTATAGTTTCTGGCAATGGAAAGGTCGTCCTGAATGCTGTGAAGAGCGACTATACAGGTAAGACAATAATACGATCTGGCTCTGTGACTGTCAAGGAACTTGCTGATGGCGGTCTGCCTTCATCAATCGGCGCAGCATCGTCAAATGCTGACAATCTGCAGATAGGCAAGGCTACGCTCATTATCAATAATGCCAACACGGCTACCAATCGCGGCATTACGCTTACCGATACGGCTTCTATCTCTATAGCTTCTGGCACTACGGCTCTCAAGGGTATAGTGAAGGGTACTGGCGTGCTGAGGAAGCAGGGCAATGGTCAGCTGAACATCACATACGCTGGCAGCAATGCATGGGCAGGCACCGTGCTGCAGGCAGGCACGCTTGCTATGGGCACATGGAACACCACGTTCGGCACGGCTGCTTCGCCTGTGCATGTTGTGGGCAACGCAACGATAGTTATGTTTGACAACAATACGACTTCCGCCATTCCTTCTTACCAGAATGTGACAACCATCGACACAGGCAAGACTCTCACCTTCAAGGCTGGCAGCCGCTGCACCGTCAAGGGCTCTCTCTTGGGCGAGGGAACTTACAAGATTTCCTTCCCATACGTTCGTGGTGATGTTTCTACCAATGTGAGCAAGTTTGAGGGTGTGTATGATGTGATGACATCCAACTGCCGTTTTGTTCAGGCTATGGACTTCTCTAAGGCAACTCTCAAACTTGAGGCAGATGCTTACGCTGCTGGTTTCAAGGCTGGCAAGGGCGATGAGGCGAGCTACACTCACAAGATTGGAACACTCACAGGCACAGGCACTCTTGGCACAGGCATTTGGCAAATAGGTCGCTTGCTGGTGAATTATAAGGTGTCGGGTTCTTCCGTAGCGTGTGATGCTGTTGCGGTCAATGGCACAGCTACGCTCAACAATGCTGTTATTGACCTGCAAACCACATCGTTGGCGCCGTTGCCAGACGATGCTGAGCTCAAGGTGCTCCGTGGCACAGGCAAGCGCACCGTGACAGGCACCGTGACCATCCTTCCAGAGACTCCAAAGGCTGGATTCAAGTGGGACACATCTCGCCTTGCTTCTGAGGGTGTTATCTGTATTGTGCCAGATGAGACAGCCATCCGTCCTGTCTCCGTTGGCGAGGGAAGCGAAGACGATGTTATCTATGACCTCTCTGGTCGCAGGGTGCGCACCATCACGAGTGCAGGAGTATATATAATAAATGGTAAGAAAGTGAAGAAATAAACGAATTACGAAATACGAAAATAAAAAAACATGATGATAAAGCAATTTATAACACTCATGCTGCTTGCCTGTGCAACGGCTTCCTTTGCTCAGCGCAGCATCAATTTCAACAGAGATTGGCAGATACACTATCCGCAGTCGTCACGCCTCCATGCAGGAAAGACCGAAACTGTGACATTGCCTCGTGCGTGGAACGAGGATGAGGCGTATCGTGTGGGCATCGCAAGTCTGCCTGACGATACTTGCCGATACACCAAGCGTTTCTATGTTCCCGAGGAGTGGAGGGGCAAGCACGTGTTCGTGGAGTTTGAGGGTGCTCGCCAGTCGGCAGAGGTATGGCTTAATGGCCATCGTCTTGGCATTCACCAGAATGGTGTTATGGCATTCGGCTTTGAACTGACTCCTTATCTGATGTTTGGCAAGGACAATTCTCTTGTGGTGCTTACCGATAACGACTGGTCGTACAAGGAAATTATCGAACAGCAAGATGGCAGCATGAAGGAGTCTGCTTCTGCCGGAGAGACTGCCACGAAGGATGGCAACAATCTGCCTAACAATACCCTTGCTCCTTCTTCCTTCCAGTGGAACAACAAGAATTTCAACATGAACATGGGCGGCATTCCGAAGAATGTGAAGCTTCATGTTGTGGGCGATGTATATCAGACACTTCCGCTCTACAGCAATCTTGGCACTACGGGCGTTTATGTCTATGGAACTGATTATGATATCAAAGGAAAGAAGGTGACTGCCAATGTGGAGTCGCAGGTCATCAACACATCTGCCGCCGATGCGAAGGTGGCTCTTCAGGTTGATATTCTCGATGCTGATGGCAAGCAGGTAGCTTCGTTCCGCGGTGCGCCACAGCTCATTGCATCGGGCGACACCGTGACGCTCTGTGCTTCGAAGCGTCTGTCGGGTGTGCATTTCTGGTCATGGGGATATGGCTATCTCTATACAGTGAAGACTTCTCTTGTGGGCAAGGGCGTGAGCGATGCTGTGTCTTTGCGAACAGGCTTCCGCAAGACGGAGTTCCGCAATGGCAAGATTTACCTCAACGACCGCTGTCTCATGGTTCATGGCTATGCCCAGCGTTCCAGCAACGAATGGCCTTCAGTAGGTATTGATGTGCCAGCTTGGCTGTCGGATTACAGCAATGACCTCATGGTGAAGTCGGGTGGTAATCTGGTACGCTGGATGCACGTCACTCCAAGCAAGCAGGACATCGAGTCGTGCGACCGTGTGGGACTTATTCAGGCCATGCCTGCAGGCGATGCCGAGAAGGATGTGACTGGCAGGCATTGGGGACAGCGCACAGAACTCATGCGCGATGCCATAATATACAATCGCAACAATCCGAGCATCATCTTCTATGAGTGTGGCAATGAGTCTATTTCCAAGGAACACATGCAGGAGATGGCAGCCATTCGCAACCAGTACGATGCCAATGGCGGCAGGGCTATCGGCTCAAGAGAAATGCTCGATATTGATGAGGCTGAGTATGGCGGTGAGATGCTATATATAAATAAGTCGGCAGGCAAGCCAATGTGGGCAATGGAGTATTGCCGCGATGAGGGCTACCGAATGTATTGGGACGACTACTCATACCCTTGGCACCGACACGGCGCAGGCCCTCTTTACCGAAAGGCTGATGCCAGCGTCTATAACCGCAATCAGGACGATCTCACCATCGAGCAGATTCAGCGTTGGCACGATTACTATGTGGTGCGTCCAGGCATGGGCAAGAGAGTAAGTTCGGGTGGTGTGAAGATTATCTTCTCCGACACAAATACTCACGGACGCTCCGAGATGAACTACCGCACTTCGGGCGTGGTGGATGCCATGCGAATAGAGAAGGATGCCTTCTATGCCAATCAGGTGATGTGGAACTCATGGGTTGATATTCAGCACGATGCCACTCACATCATTGGTCATTGGAACTACGATGAAGGTATTGTCAAGGATGTGTATGTTGTAAGCACCTCTCCTGTGTGCGAACTGTTTGTCAATGGAAAATCTGTGGGACGCAGCACTTCCCCTGCATATTCTTTCCTTCACACATTCCGCAAAGTTGCGTGGGAGAGGGGAGAGGTGAAAGCCGTGGGCTATGCAGCCGATGGAGTGACTGAGCAATCTACAGCATCTCACATTACGGCTGGCGCACCTCATCATCTTAAGCTCACGCTTATGCAGAATCCTCTGGGCGGCATGAAGGCTGACGGTGCCGATTTGGCTATCGTTCAGGTTGAGGTGGTTGATAAGGACGGTCGCCGCTGTCCTGTTGATAACCGCATCATTCACTGGACATTAGACGGACAGGCAGAATGGCGAGGCGGCATTGGCAAAAGTCCTGATGGCGACAACTACATCCTTGCCCGAGACCTTCCTGTAGAGGCTGGCGTGAGCAGAGTCATTGTCCGCTCTACAACTACTGCAGGCAATATCCGTCTTACGGCAAAAGCATTCGGAATGGCTGATGCCCAGCTGCAATGGCAGTCAACAGACGACTCTGCAACAGCATCTGCCGTCCTTCCTTGCCGACTTGACAGGGGTGAGACTCCATCCTCTCCTTCATACACCGAGAAGAAGACCACAGCCGAGATCGTTTCCGCCACTGCAGGAGCCAATGCCGACAAGGTGCAGACATCATGGGACGATAATGAGCTCAGCGAATGGCGCAACGATGGCAAGCTCTCCACAGCATGGATCACCTACGAGCTTGCTGCCCCAACCGCTGTCGATGAGATAAACATGAAGCTCACAGGATGGCGTCAGCGTTCATATCCTATTGAAGTCTATGCAGATGATCAGCTCGTATGGAAAGGCAACACGCCAAAATCTCTTGGCTACATCTCACTCTTCATCGACAATCCAGTCAAGGCAACTCGCTACACCATTCGTCAGACAGGATCAGCATCCGACAAAGACGCCTTCGGCGCAGTCACCGAACTGGCAGGCGGCGCAGCAGCCGAACTAGACCTTTACAAGACTCCAGGCAGCGAGAACGTGAAGGGCGAGCTCCGAATAGTCGAAATTGATTTCCTGAAGAAAATCGGGAAATGAACAATAGCAAATCCCTCGTTACAACGCACGAATTTGTCCGTACGAAAATAGATATGCCTATGTAAAGTCAATTAAATATACTGATAAAGACATTATTGATTAACAAAAACTCGTCAGCATTGTTGCTGGCGAGTTTTTTTGTTGTAATTCTTGCATAATTCACGATATAGCATTATCTTTGTATTGTGTTATAGCTAAACAGCTATTTCACCATTCCCCAATACTTTTTGCTTTTGCTCGGTAACGAAATGATTTCAAGCCTTGGAATGACGATTTCACGGCTTGGAATAATTAGGGATTGTCGTTTTATTCCAAGAATTCGTTTCTTTTGACGAGGGTATGCCTTCAGAGGTTGCTCTCGTCTGTGTTTTTCTTGGTTTTGTCGTTATTTGGATTGTTTTATGTGTTGTCAGGGCACAGTTATCCCTTGCAATGGGAACATTGTATGACAGGTATGTGGTTAGGCAGCCTGGCTAAGTTCTGCCTTCGCAATTCTCCTTGCCAGTTGTGTTGCATTTGCAGCATGGATGCCAAAGAAGATGATTAGAATTTCCGTTATTTTGATTCGGCCGTTTATTCGCTTGAGTCCGTAATGCTCCTTCTGCGTTCCAAATGATCCTTCCATTGCAGTGGCACGTACACGGGCAAGTTCTTTCTTGACCATGCAGACAGAAGCTGTCGCTTCCCGCTTTTTTCCTTTCTGTACAAACGACGTCACAATATTCTCATCACTGCAGAATGTGCGGTTGTCATTACCGGAGTAGCTGCAGTCACCGCCCAGTTTTGTGATTTTCTCTCCAAAGAGTTTATCTGCAAGCTTTACGCAATGTACAAGGCGTGTGCCTTCGTTGAAGGCATTGAAGGATAGCTTCTCGATGAACGACATGCCATCAATCAGGATGTTGTTGCACTTGGCTCCAAACTCGACCTTCTTAATCTCTTTGCCTCTTACGATTGGGCGTACATATGGCTTGTTGACGCTTACGATACGATTTGGGATACTTTCCTTAGCATTGCCACTCTTCTGATGGTTACGCTGCTGACGGTATATCTTCGTTATCGTCTCTATTTCTGCGAGTTGCTTATCTGAGAAGAGCCCTGCACAAGGATTCTCCCTGTCGAGTATTCTCAGCTCTGCGAGTATCTTTCCCAGCAAATCCAACAGGCGGTGAATCATTTTGCGAGTCCGTTTCTGGGTGTGACGGCGTTGCTTCACATAGGCCATGTTATCTCGGGACACATCAAGGTACTTCGTCCTCATGCGATGGATGCCGAGTTCTCTGCTTGCCTCACACATCATCGGATACACCTTTTCTATACATTCCCACAGCAGTTTTGCATCGGTAGGGTAACGCATGACACTCTCGTAACAGGTAGCATCTGTATAGAGAGTATCGAGATTCTTCATGTACGGCTTCCATGCTTCTGCCAATGCCTCTTGTTGATTCTGAACTTTCAAGCGTTTGGACAGTTCAAGTGCAATGTCGTCTATCAGCTTGTAGTTGCTCAGAGGATTCCTTGAATTGATGCGGATGCCGCAGAATATCTGGTAGTGGATGTTTGCGTTTAGCTGCTCCATGAGTTGAGGGGCTGACAATCCGGTGTATGCCTTGAGGAACATGAGCGCTATCTTGCCTTCTGGACTGAAGTAAGGCTTGCGACCGGCTTTCTTACGCGGATGTGCATCTATCAAACCAAATCTGACTGCCATTTCATGCAGTGGAAGGAGGGCATGAATGCGTCCAATCTCACTTTTTTGAACGATTCTCCATAATCTTTGTAAAAATCGAACTCTGTGAACGCAAAACTTGGTGTTATTTCAGAAATTTGTTGTACCTTTGCCATGACGATTATTTTCGTTTCCCCCAAAACAGGCCGTCCAAAGCAGTTTGGGGGATTTTTTTGTTTCTTATGCAAAGACACAAAAACTTTATAACACTAGCAATCAAATTGTTAGATTTATTTTACTTAATTTGCGACATTCCCTATATAGTAGGACAATAATTAGCGTAATGACACAAGAAGAGTAGGGTCACCCGTAAAAGTGTGTGGCTTAGGCATAGATCTTTGTTAGCCTGAATAGGAAGAATTTCTTGTCAACGATGCCACGTAGCAGTGCTCTGAATTGCTTGATCTTTGCATTGAGAGATTCAGCAGATGCATTGGTAGAACGATTGACAAAATAGTTGAGAATCTCATCCTCTCTATCGTACATGGCAGCAGCGATGTCGTTGAAAGCCTTGTTGCCAAATTCACCCACCTTTGTGTACCATGAATGCAAGCTTTCTGCACCTTGCTCCTTTGAGCATCGCTGTGAAAAAATCATCCTCAAAGAGTGTGTAAGTGAAAAGGCTGTCTTGATGTCGGGAAACTCACGGAACAGTATCTCTGCACGTTCCTTCTGCGTATCGGTCCATTTATCAGGAGACATCATCAGAAGCCCCTTGCTGCGTGCAAGAAGTTCTGCTCTCGTCTCATCATTCTCCAAACGCTCTGGATAGTATCTGGCATTGCGTCTGATAGCATTTCCCTCTTCATCAATCCATGGTCCTCCATTCTTTGCAAGTTCCTTCATCATCAGACGGTGTTCCTCCCTTGCGTTGGCATCCTGCGTCATTTGCTCGCGACGGTACTCCCTACGCACCTCCCGCAACGCCTCCAGGCAGAACTGCTGATGGTGGAAGCGGTCGAGTGTTATCATAGCCTTAGGAAAGCACGTTTCTGCAATATTGTGCATACTCTCGGAGAAGTCAAGCGTTACCTCTATCACGTTCTTTCTGAGCGATTCTTCTATCTTCTTGAGCACCTTGATAACATCTTTGGCCTTTGTTCCTTTGATGATGGCTATGATGCATCCCTTGCGCCCATGTGCATCCTTATTTGACACTATGGTATAGACCTCTCCCGTAGAGAGGCATGTTTCATCGATGCTTACATGTGGACCTGCGTTCTCTGGGAATATTAGCCACTCGTCTGCATGATATAGTTCCGTCCAGGTGCGGAATCCGCTGATGTGTTCCTTGCAGGCACGACCGAACTCATCTCCCCTTTTCAAACGAACGGGCCGTTATAGGGAGCGTCTCCAAACGCATCTTTTAAAAAATCCGCCAACTCCGTGGAGCGGCGGGTGCTTTCCTGAATGAGGTCACATTCGGTCATCACGTTTGTGACCATCTGCATCAAGCCATCTGCGACGGCGTACGTGAAGCAACACCTCTTGACCTCTAATCGGGAAGTCATGAAACACACTCTCACGTGTAAATCCGTTGGGACGCAGATCTTCTCTATCATCCGGCGTTTGTTCGTTCTCATCGAGATAAAGGTGAATCACCTGTGTGTCACCTTTCTTCTCTATACGTACATTCTGCAAGTCAAACCAGTCAAGCATATATGAGCGGGTAAAAGGCATTCTGCAAGAAGTCTATATTGTTCCATCTGAGTTCTAATGTTTTTCTTATAAACGTACACCAGCTTGCTTTTATTGTACTATGCCTAATCCACACGCTTTTGCAAGTGATCCCATTATACATTCCTTTACTCAAACCGAAAGTAGTCAGAAATACCATGTTAATTGAATGTACTGGATTATGTTTCTTCGAATGTAAAAAAGCATCAATCTTGTTTCGCAGATTCTGTTCATAGTCTGCATCTATAGCATAAGTACTCTCCGAAAATTTAATCTCAAAGAGATAGTCTGTTCGCTCGCCTTTCCACTCCAATACCATGTCTATTTGCGCACCTATGCCTGCAGTTGACATGCCTTTCCAACAATAGCAGGAACTGATAGTACCAAGGTGGAGAGCATGGGCAAGTTGCTGCTGATGCATCATCACAACAAGTTCGAACGTTATTCCTGCCCACGCAAAGAACTGAGGCGAGCGTTGCAATGACTTCCAACCTTTCTGCACATTTGCCCCCTTCTCTATGTGACGAAGATAGAACAGCGAGAAGAAGTCCACCAACTGATACACTGTTTCCTTCTGTCGCCCTCCATATCTCGTATAAGTACGAATGACATCAGACTCTTCCAGGTTCTCCAGCATCTTGGAAAGGACACCACCGCTTTTCTGTCCTATCGCTTTAGACAGCCAGAAACTCCGACTTGTCTGTGCCCATAAGATACTCCAGTTCTGAGATTTCTTTTTCTCGGCCAATAATACTATAGTTCATGATATTGTATATTTTTCGTTATTCATTGACGTAAAGGTAATTAAAAAGTTTTTATCCACCAAGAATCTTCGCCATTTTTAGAAATATTTCACTGCTTTGGCGAAGATTCTATCTATTGAATGACTCGTTACTTGTATTTCTTATGTCCTTTGTACATCCTTTTGAATAATCAAAAAATGGCTTTCTTCTTGCACACAATTCCTAACCCACCTTGTCCGAGCACTTTCTCTATTCTGTATTTACCACCTTGAAGGGTGGAGTTTGAGTGAATACAATGTTCAATACGATTCATGTTTCTCTAACCAGTCCTCTACATTATCAGGAAGAGCATAAAAGAAATCTAAACCAGTAATGTTTTCAACATCATCTACCGAAACGGAAAACGCAGACAAATTATCCGTGACCTGTTCGTTTGGCATAATATATGCCTCCATGCTCTGCACCCCACTATCTTCATTAACTATATACATAACTTTGAAAAAACTATCAGGTATAGCTATTTGTACATTTTCACCTATCCAATCGTTACTTGATGATGTGAAAACAGGTCCACAAACAACATAAACAACATAGCCCTTCCTCGCTAAGTTTCTACACCTATTCTCCAAATCATTCCATCTACCACTATTTAATCTCATATCCTGCGGACAAATATTTGTCAACAAACAAGACTCTTTCATCCGCAATTCAGAATCCTTATTATCAGCAGCTGGACACATATGGCCCTTGCTCCAACCAGAACGCTTATAATCAGCATTAGTCACTCTGTCTGTTTCTGCGATATCCTGATCAGGGAAAAATGTTTTACACCGTTCGACATCACCATCTGCTCTGTCGCGAGTTAACACCCAACCAACATAAACAGGGCAATGAGTATCTGTGCTATACATGACCACATAACCATCCCGTTCTAATAATCTTGTATTTTTGTCATCCTTCAAAATACAAGATAACAAATCATCGGAATCAGAAATTGAACGAGAAGAATCACTTGCAGAAAATGAATCCTCTAAAACACATTCTCCCTGTGTTTGTAAAATATGATTTTTATGCCCACTTTTGTGAGCACAACTTATCATCAGAACTGCTGATAAGAAAACAAACACCAAAGATACTCTTTTCATAATATAATACAATTACCAACCTCCTTCATCTTCCCCAAAGTCTCACTCTTACATATAAGTCTCAAGCACATCTGCATCCCCAATGTCCATTCCCATCATTACTATGATTCGTAGAATTGTTGATGTTAAAGAACATAATATAATCAACAAATTTTATATCGCAATCATTCAGGAACAACGACAATAGGGTTATCATTAATATCTAATGGTTGATAAACACATTTAGCCTGACCCACATTTTTCCACACATAAGCATTGTCAAATCTTTCTAGATGAGTTCCGGTTTTTCGGACTTCATTAGCAACAGAATCTGCCTTTTCCTTGCTATAACTACAATAACAACATAAACGATAAACAAGTTGATCTTTACTATTCACTGTAGAAAACAAAGGACTAACATACAAACCAGGACCTTTTGCCTGTTCATTGATAGCATACCTTTTATTGAACCAACCACCTACTACCACATAATATACAAGCTCTGTTCCTAATGGGTTTGAGCCATAAATAATAGTACGAGAACGAGGAACATAACCTTCCACTCCATTTACTCTTACCTTATACCATTCAAGAGATGAATCTATACCAAAGTATTCTGCAGTTTCATTCACCAAGTATCCTACCACTCGCGAATCCGTATCAGGTCTTTCATGCACTTCTGCATAACCTGTATTTGAGTTTTGACAAACAATCTTTCTAACATAACCATTACTTAATTTATGAGCATTTAAAATTCTCCTGCAAGCCTCAACACTAATAGTTAAACTATCAAACTCGGCTCTAGTAAACTCATAACGATCTATATCCTTTTGCTTCTTCCGAAATGACAATTCTATTCTCCTCCAATCATCATCATTATACAAGGAATCACTATCTCGTAGCGTTTCTACAAAATTTCTCCAATCATCAATAACAGCGACCTTTTTGTTACATGATGGAAGCAGGAGAATTAAATAGCAAAACAAAAGCGTAAGAGCAAACGCCTTGGAACACATTTTCATAATTTCTGTAATTTTAGAAACTGATAAAACAACGAGCCAAACTCACACAACCAGCAATAAGGAAGACTATGCCTATGAGTTTTATCACTGTGGCAAAGAATCCTTTTGCACCAACGATTTCACATACTTTGTACGTCACAAGCCATCCTACTACAATTTCAATTATTGCTCCAAACATATTCTACTTAGTGAATCCATCATAACTCCAATTAAATCAGATTTAGATTTTTAATCTGATTAAAATAGGAATACAAACAATTATTTAATTTTCAAATAAGGTTTTACCGCATCAATACTCCAAGCATAATTAAGATTAGCCTGAGAGCCTTCTGCAAAAGTACCACTAGTAATGCCAACTAACTCACCATATTGATTTATTAGAGCCCCACCGCTACTACCATGATCAATCAAAGCACTTATTTGCATCAAGTTTTTATCTCTCCATTGAGAAACTTCACCAGAAGAAAATGTATTTTCTAAGCCATGTGGGCTACCTATAGCATAAACCTTATCACCTACTCGTGGCTTCGATGCTGCTATTGGAATGAAATTAGTGTGATTACAATTAACGGTAAATAAGATAAAATCTTCATCGTCGCTTCTTTGCAAAACTTCTTTAACAGAATAGACAACATCGCTGTTAGAAAGTTTAATAGCCTCAGCACCAATATCAGTACCCTTGAATACATGATAATTACTGATCGCTAATCCCTCTGAATTAACAAAAAATCCTGAACCTTGATAAGTATTTTTACCATCAGTGGTAAAAACCATAAATACAGCAGAATTATATTTACTAAAAATAGTAGCACCATCTAACTCTTTTCCATGGCTTTTAACCTCAACAACCTCAGTTGCCTGTTTTTGGGAAACAGATTCCTGTTTTGACTCTCCATCTTGATGAAAAGTATGCTTTGACTCTGGCTTTGCCCCATGTCCTGATTTGTGAGCGCAAGAACATAGCGCTCCGA
The DNA here is from genome assembly GCA_018064885.1 of Candidatus Minthosoma equi. GTDB lineage: Bacteria > Bacteroidota > Bacteroidia > Bacteroidales > Bacteroidaceae > Minthosoma > Minthosoma equi. The sequence continues at coordinate 29,089 of JAGHUI010000073.1, forward strand.
CAAAACATATCAGAATAAAAAAAATTGCGAGTCTATTTCTCAGAGGATTCATCTTCAATAATATTTTTTGGAATTATATGAATAAGAAATCGTTGGTTCACTTCTTCCGGTTTATCACGCATGGTTTTTATGTTATACCTTCCATCGCCACTACCAGCAATTTGAATTTCACAATTATCACCAAAATTTATATGGCAATCATTCTTCCAGAACTTCATCAATGAATATGCTCTCTCAAAACTTAGGTTATAATTGTAATCAGTATATGATTCTGTATCGCGAGAGGCCTGTCCCTCGATAATCAAAATATATTGATTTTCAATTGTACTATTCTTATTCTCTTTATGATTTTTCAGAAATCGTTCTATTTCTTGACCAGCCAGATTAAGACTATCTCTACAAGACTGTGTAAGGAGATTTATTTTTGATTCTCTTACAGGAAAAAAGCATTTAACTTTAAGAACATACTTTTTAAAGTCTGATCGATAAGTAAAATAATCAGGGCTGAGATCCTTAGTGGATGATTGAACTTCTTCTATTGCTTCCAATTTTGCTTCTGTCACTTCCATTCTTTTATGCAAAAGAACAATAACTAATATAAACAAAACCAACATGATGAAGAACAAACTTGTCATCAAATCCGAATAACTAGTCCAAAAAAACGATTCTTTTGTTTTTGCCATAATTATTGTAATTGATTATATATTTGTCGAGAAGAAACTTTTCAATCTTCTTCTCTGACAATTTGCGTTGCTACAGAATCAAATGAAGACGAACCACTTATAGTATCTATCATTATTTCATTCACATTAGTGTCTTGTAGAACAGGCATTTCTGTTTGAGCTTCTGGATGTAACCAAATATTATAAATTGTATTTCCTGTGCATGCCACAGCTATTATAATTGTCGCAATCAAAATACAATATTTCATCCATGCTGGCATTATCTCTGGCACAACCATATCGCTATTGCCCCCACCGTAAATGGCATTTGTTCCATTTATTTTTGCAGTTGCCGACCTAACATCCCTTTGGACATTGTCAGCCATCTGCTTATTAGTAGCACGAATTTCCTTCAGCAAATTATCAATACTTGATGGTATATCTTTTAGAGATTCTAAACGCTTTGCGATGTCAGGTAGAAGTCCCATCTGAGCACTATATGTAGCTCTCATGTCTTGACAAAGCTCTGTAAACATTTGTCTTTCATCCTTTATGATACCTCTAAATTCATCGGACTGCTGAGTGAGACGAGTTTTCAATTCTGTTATACCTTCTTCTGTAGCAGAATTTAGACTCTTAATAGCTGTCTTCAACGCATTATCTGAACTTGCTACTTCTTTGGAAATCTCAGCCTTGTGTCTATTAAAGAAGTCTCGGATTTCTTCTAACACATGAAGTCTATCAACTTCAGAATTGAATTGTTCGTTAAAATTCTGAATAGTTTCTGTGTAGCCTTGAATACTGTTCAAATATACATTAAACAACGCTAATTTGTCAGTACAGTCTTGTAGTTCTTGCAAAACCTGTCACTTTTAATATCAGGGCATGACTGTTTTGAGGGTTTATGTGCTCGTATATACCGGAATAGCATACCCGAATGTTCTTCATGTGTATGCTCGAA
>JAGHUI010000085.1 GCA_018064885.1 Candidatus Minthosoma equi
ACTTGCTGCCTGACAGATGGAAACAAGTAAAGTAATAGCCGCCCAGAACTTGGACGGCTATTGTTTTAGGGATGTACCTGCTATCGCGGATGGTTATACCACTAGATCTGTGGGGGGCAATTGTATGTAATAATAAAGGGGGCATGCGACTGCACCAATGTGGGGGTCAACTTTTTGCAGTTGCCAGCGGACCAAATCCGCGAAATTTTCCAGCATCGTCTGCATCAATCCTTGATCCATAAACAGATACTTCACATACTTATCGTTTGCTTCGGCACCAAGGGGAATTCCGTTTCCATCTGTGTGCGACACGGGCACTATAAGGCCTGCAAGCGACAGCAGATGAAGAGCGTCACGAACGACAGACGAATGCACGTCACTCACCGCTTGGGACATAACTAATTTATTTCCCACCTACAAAGCCACAGAGCGAAGTACCTGGCGCAGAAGGGATGGAGAAACGCGCTTCTTATACTTCGAGAAGTCATCCTGATACGTATCCAGAATATCGTTGTGTACATGCGTCACCTCGCGATAGTCCTTCGTTTCTATCCATTCAGTTACAGCTGCTGGCATACCACCGACAAGGTAGAACGTGCGCAACTGTTCAATCATCTTTTTGTGCAAAGCATCTATGAGTGGAGCATCAACATTAGCCCCTTGCTTTGCCTCTACCTGAAGATCAAGCCCCTGAGCATACAGAAACTCATCAAACGAGAATGGGTAGAGGTACAACGAACGGATTCTACCCACCCCGAACGTAGGTAGTTCCTCTCTCTCCGCAAAACAAAAACCTACTGATTTTCAGTAGGTTTTTTGTGTTCAAATTTAATAATAAACGTTCAAAATGGTTAACTCTATTTTTGTTCAGTTTGTTAAATCCTTTTAATTTTCAAACTACAGATTTACCTTATATACAATCCTGAAACTGCCGTTGTTGTAACTTGTGCTGGTGATCTTGAATGTGCCGATTTCTTTTGTGGATTCCACATGATTGCCGATGCAGGCACAAATGTCGTAATCGCCTATGCGGACAATGCGGAGCGTTTCGCTTGCATCTTCTGGCAATTTGTCCAAGACGACGCCTTCGGGAATGTTGTCTCGTGTGACGAACTCGTAGGTAACAGGAAGGTCGTCGGCAATAAGCTGATTCATTTTCTGCTCAATCTCTGCAATCTGTTCTGGCGTTGGGCATTCTGCAAGATTGTAGTTGATCTTTGACTTCTTGCGCTCTATATGAGCATTCTTGCTGCGCTCGCATCCGAACATTCTGATCATTGTCTGGTTAAGCATATGTTCTGCTGTATGAGATGGTCTATGCTCATCTTTGTTGTGTTCGTTTAGTATAATTTTTTCTTCCATTGTTTTGTGTCTATTTATATAAAAATTAAATGATTATTTTATGTTAATACATTTGAAATTCAAGAACTCCGCCTTTCATCAAGTCAAAATGATTGATGGTGGTTGAGGAGATTTGAATGCCATTGAGACTTACGGATTTCACATGCTTTAGGCCTTCTTCCAATCCTACTGCCTTAATTGTTAGTTCCTTGCCATTCTCCAGATGAAGAGTTATCTCAGGAAATGCAGGTGCGCCTAATACATACTCTGGCGTTGAAGGACAAACAGGGTAGAAGCCTAATGCTGAGAAGATGTACCATGCTGACATCTGACCTGCGTCGTCATTCCCGCTCAAGCCGCCAGGTGCATCCATATATTCTGTTTCCATGATGTTGCGAACGGCATCTACAGTCTTGTTCTGCAATCCAATAGCGCTGTATAGGTAGGCTATTTGGTGGCAAGGCTCATTGCCATGCCAATACCATTCTCGCATGAACATGCTGTCCAATTTTGCTTCCATTGATTTCTTTCCGCCCATCTTCTTTGCCAAACCTTCAATGTCGTGAGGGATGTACCAAGAGTAATGAACAGGAGTGCCTTCTGTGATGAATGTTGAGAATGTAGTAGGGGTGAGTTTGGTTGCTTCAGGATGCTTCTCTGGCTCTTTTATATATATAATGTCATCTTCTTGAGCAAAGGAGCCATCTGCATGCCTGCCTCCAACCCATCCTGTTTTAGGATTCAGCACGTTTTTCCAATTCTCTGAACGCTTCATCAGGTCTTTGTAGTCTTTCATCAAAGATGTTCGGCTGATGCCATATTTTTCCAAATCATAATCTGTCAGGAATGTGTTTTCTGCAATCATTTGTGCTACTTGTGCCAAGGCATAATCGTCATAGGCATATTCAAGTGTGCGTGATGTTTGTTCGTTCTGATGAAAAGCCTCTTTTACGCTGTCTTCCAAAGGAATATAGTTATATTTAATGTATGAATCTAATGCTCTGCGTCCCATGCCGTTCTTGTACTCCTCGAATGTGGTAGGCGACTCAAAAGCATTTTTCCGCATGCCTTCATATGCTTTGAGAATGTTGAAATTCCTTATCCCTTTACTGTAGGCATCGGCAATGGCTGCTGTGCAATGGTCACCAATCATGGCAGCAGTATAAGAGTTCCAGCAGGGGAAAATAGGCATCCAGCCACCTTGCTCGTACTTCAATACCAGCGATTGCATCATCTCTCCGTTTCTCTGTGGCTCAAGAAGTGATAGCAATGGATGCTGAGCGCGGAATGTATCCCACATGGAGAAATCGTCATAGTAGTCATACTGAGTTAGTTGTATATGGAAATCAGTAAGATTGTTATTGCTGACAATTGATCCGTCAGCAAATTTTGGATATTGTCCATCCACATCATTTATCTTATGTGGAAGGAAGGAGGTGCGATAGAGTGAGCCGTAAAAAACTCTTATAGATGAATCTGATGATTTGTTGTTGCCTACTGTGTGATTGCTATTAATACGTATTTGTCCCAATTTCTTCTCCCAGACGTTTGCCAAAGCGTTTTTTACAGAATCAAAGTCCCATCCAGGTATTTCGCTTACCAAGTTTGTTTCAGCACCTTCGTATCTGGTGAAGGAACATGCTGCTTTTACTATGAGTTCCTTTGATGGCTCAAACTTCACCCAAAGTGTTTGCTTGTCAATTCTTCCGTACGTTTCAATTTTCTTGTTATATGCCACACAAAACCAGCTGCTTGTGCCTGTTGGCTCTCCCCATCCTTGGTAAATTCTGTGGCAAGGGTTCTTCCCGAAAATATAACCTTGAATAGTGTCTATTCCCAGCTCTCCTTCGTTAAAGTCTGAATTTACTCGAACTTTGATGTAAGCAGAATCAGGATTGCTGAAGGTGAATCTCAGCATGCCGCATCTTTCTGTTGCCGTCATTTCTGCTTTAACAGAATGAGCGAGAGTAACGGAATAGTAATAGGGACGTGCAATTTCATTATCATGACTGAATGGCATGCTATCCTCGTTCTTCATTGGAGAGATGGTGAAAGAACCGTAATCCTGAGTGCAACCGCCAACAATCCAATGTGAGCATCTAAAACCTCTTATTGCCTCATCTTTATAGAGATAAGGACAAACGCCTTTCTGCTCTGTTGCCTGAGTTTCTGCTGTCCAGAAGTTCATTCCAAATGGAGCAAGAACGGCAGGAAGCGTATGCGCAAATTCCTCTGTTCCTTGACCAAACATGCCTGCGGTCTTGGTGATGGCAACAGCAGAGCCAACCCTCGTGTCAACAAGGTCAGCAAGCTTTTGTCCTACTGCTTTTAAAGGCGATAGGATAAGAATACAAATAAGAAAACAAGTGGTTTGTGCTTTTAATTCAGCATTTGGAAGTCTCAGCATGTTCATAAGCATGGCAGTTAAGCTTTATTTTGCAAAGATTGGAACAGCATCGTTCATGTCGGGATAGAAAGGATAATAGAGTAGCGGAAGCGGATTTCCGCCAACGCCCGACCAATCTATGCTGTGTACCTGTTCGAAGTCGGCTTCACCAAAGTCGAAGGAACGTCCGTAAAGGTCAATGGACATTCCTCCAGCATTAATCTTCCACATGCCTCCTCCATAGCAATCCGTTGCTCCCCATGGCAATAGGTCTTTATGAAGATGAACGTCTCCGAAACGAAGCTCTCCGTCTAATGTAATAACAAATTTCTGCATGTTAGAATTTTAATAAGAAAAGAGTTAAAAGTTGAATATTAAACAGATATATTAACTCTTAACTCTTATCTTCTTTTAGTATATTTTTTTATGTTTTGTCAGATTGCATTACTTTGCCATCTGATAAATCTTGATAATGTCAGCCTTCTTCAAAATCTTAAGACCGCCAGCAGTTGTTGTGTCGCCATTTGTACACTTGTCTGCCATGTCCTCGATTTCCTCGTCAGTCACCTCACGGCCGATGAGTGTATGAATGTTTGTTGGCATTCCTATTGATTCAAAGAATGCTTCCATAGCCTTGATGCCTGCCTCAGATGCTTCAAGATCAGTCATTCCTGTAGTGTCGATGCCCATTACATTGTGAGCAAAACGTGCAAAGCGGCTGATGTTCTCGTTGCGAGTGTATCGTGCCCAGCTTCCCCACATTGCTGCAAGGCCTGCACCATGACTAACATCGAACTTGCCAGACAATTCATGCTCAATACCGTGTGTTGCCCAGTCGCCAGTTGTACCACAACCTGTAAGGTCGTTATGAGCAAGTGAACCTGCCCACATGATGTTAGCGCGAGAAACATAGTCAGTTGGGTTCTTGAGAACTTTGTGAGCCTCAGTCATGCAAGTGCGAAGAAGTCCCTCAGCAATTGCATTTGTGATTTCCATATCATCGTCCTTGCTAAAGTAGCGTTCAAAAGTGTGCATCATCATGTCTGTAATGCCGCATGCTGTCTGCCAGGCAGGAAGAGTGAATGTAAGCTCAGGATTCATGATGGCGAACTTGCAACGGAAATCATTTGTGCAATAGTCTTTCTTCAACCATCCGTCAACCTCATCGTTTGTGATAACGGAACCGTCGCTCATTTCACTTCCGGCAGCAGGGATTGTGAGTATGCAACCTATTGGAAGATACTTTGTTGCGTGATCTTTGTGCTCGTAGAGAGTCCAAACGTCGCCATCGTAGAAGCGACCAGAAGAAATCGCCTTGCTGGAGTCGATAACTGAACCGCCACCTACTGCAAGGATGAAGTCAACACCTTCTTTCTTGCATAGCTCAATACCTTTGCGAACAAGAGAGAGACGAGGGTTTGGCACAACACCGCCAAGCATAATATATTCAATACCAGCATCTGTAAGCTGCTTTTCCACCTTTGCCATGAGACCTGATTTGATGGCGCTTTGACCTCCGTAATGAACAAGAACTTTCTTGCCGCCGTATTTAGCAACTAACTCAGCCACTTGGTTTTCTGTATCGCGTCCAAATACAACCTGCGTAGGAGCGTAGTAGTTAAAATTCTGCATAAAAATTTTTTATATTAAGTAGGTTTTTAATTAATGTCAGTTATTCGTTATAGTTTTAGTTCCCGTTTTAATTTTAGTTTTCATTATCATACTCTTTTTCTCGTTTCGGATTCTTAGGAAACCATCCCTTTTGCACACGTTTACGTTGCTCGAAGACTTCTAGGATGCTCCAAAGGCATGAACAGCCCACAACGCCAAGAATAGTGCTTGCTATTTGGTTTCCAACGATTAGCGAACCTGCAATAAATAATATGCCGGCAATGAGGAATGCCCACCAGCATTTCACTCCAAAAAAATATTCTCCCTTGATTACGAGAGGGTGGAACAATCCTATTACGAGAAAAGTTACTACTGCTATGATTAGTCCTATGAAATTCAAATCCATGTTTTTATGTTTATTGATTATGAAGATTACAGATCTTCGAGACTTACTATGCCATTTGTGACGCAGAAGATGATGATGTCTGCAAGAGAACGAGCGTTCAGTTTTTCCATGATGTTTTTTCTGTGAGAAATGATGGTGGTAAGTCCTACGTCAAGTTTGTCTGCAATCTCCTTGTTAATGAATCCCTTGCACAACAGGACAGCAACCTCTGTTTCGCGTGGTGAAAGAACGATTGAAGGAGAATTCTTGTGCTGAGCAAGTGAAATGGCATGATCATGCCCATGGCTTCTCATTGCCATTATGTCTCGAATGAGTGACTTCTCGTTCTGGCAAACATTCAGCGTGAAAACATCCTTGATGCTCATGTCACCATTCACCAGAACAAACGTCTTTGCCCCTCTTTCCTGAAAAAACTGCGTATGTTCGAAATAAATACGCGAAGAGATGAAGAAATGTATGAATTGCGAATCTTTATGTCTTTCGAATTCGTCAACAGAATTAAACACCACAACTTCTGCTGACGGAATGAGGTCTGTCAACAGCTGCTGAAGACCAATGCACACAAGTGTATTTGAGTCAATAATAGCAAATCGGATAGGTGGCATGAAATCTTTTTGTTGGGTAGAAATTGAAATTAGTTTTATCGCAGTTGCAATAATTCAGCACAAAGATAGCGCATTTACTTCGGAATTAGCATTGTTGAACAAAATTTAACAATAATTATACAACTAAATTATCAGTTTAGTCTTAGATTGTAGTATATTTGCAATACAAAAAAACAAATTATTTATAATATAAAAACATACAATTATGGCAACAAAGTATTCAGGAACTCAAACAGAAAAGAATTTGGAAGCTGCTTTCGCAGGTGAGAGTCAGGCACGTAACAAATACACATATTTTGCATCACGCGCAAAGAAGGACGGCTACGAGCAGATTGCAGCTATATTCCAGCACACAGCAGACAATGAGAAGGAACATGCTAAGATGTGGTACAAGGAATTGCACGATGGTGTAGGCAATACAGCTCAGAACCTTTCAGATGCTGCTGATGGCGAGAACTATGAGTGGACAGACATGTACGAGGGCTTTGCTAAGACAGCAGAGGCAGAGGGTTTCGCAGAACTTGCTGAGAAGTTCCGTCTTGTAGCAGCTATTGAAAAGCGCCATGAGGAGCGTTATCGTGCTCTCCTGAATAACATTGAAACAGCAAAGGTGTTCGAGAAGAGCGAAGTGAAGGTTTGGGAATGTCGCAACTGCGGCCACATTGTAGTAGGCACTCAGGCTCCTGAAATTTGCCCAACATGCGCTCATCCTCAAGCATACTTCGAAGTATGTGCAGATAATTACTAATCAGACATATCCGCTACTAAATGAAAAAGCCGCAAACGCGGCTTTTTTTATTTGCTTTTACCAAATCAGTTTTCCATGCTTTTCCTTGTACCATATTTGCCATCCGTTCACAAGGTTTTGCCAAAGCACGTATGCGCCAGGAGCAACTGCGGCAAGAGGGTTTAGGAATGTGAAAGTGAGCCAGACGCCAATTACCGTGTTTTTCTGCCCCAAAGCTTGTCCTGCGCTTATGCTGTCGTTCCAATGACGTCCAACAGCCTTTCCTATGGCAAACTGAATGAGGCAAACGAAAAGGGGAGTGATAAGCAACAGCCAAAGCACCCAGCCAGAAACCGTGCTGTGGGCAATATTCTGCATCGTTACACCCGAAATAATAGCAAGATTCACACACCAGATGTAAAATCCAATGTTCTTGTGCGAGTTAGCTCGCTTCACGAATTCCGGAATGTAACGTCTTGACAGCAAAGCCAAAGCTAACGGCACAACAAGCACTACGAATATGTTTCTGAGCAACATAAGCATAGCCGAAATAAATGTGATGTTTGCTTCGCGCTCTACCATTGGAAAAAATGTTGGGATGATGATCATAGTCACCATGTTGGCAATTATCGTAAATGTCGTAAGCGAGCCAATACTTCCTCCAAGTTTCTCGGCTACGACTACAACTGCCGAAGCTGTCGGACAGATGAAGCAGATGAACATTCCTTCCAGCACAAGTTTCACATCTGGATCATCGCCAAAGATGCATATCAATCCCACCATCAGGGCAGAAATGCTTGCACGAATCAGCTGTATTACGAAATGCCACGTTCTCGGCTTCATTTCCGAGAGATTGATCTTGCAGAATGTGAAGTAGAGTAGTGTGAAAAGTCCTACAGGCAACCAGTCGGGCATCATAGGACCTAATGTGTCACCTGCTGGCTCAAGCGCCTCAACATGGGCAAACAACTCATAAATTCCGACGCCCAGCGCCATGGACGTGATGAGAGCGTTTTCTCTCAGTTTTGTTAATATCTTCCTCACAGTAATCATCTCTTTCAATGCCGATTTACTTAACGCTAATCAATTTTTTAAAACTGAAGATTTCGGGCTCTCCTTCGAGAGGCACGAAGATTATCACGCTGTATTGTTCTCCATTTTTGTCTTCGCACAAGAAATCATGCTTGTAACCTGCTACCACCTGAGTCTTTACGCTTATAGGTGTGAGAGCAACCTCGCCCTTGTAAGTTTTATTGAAGAGCTCAATGTCTGACTGGCTAACACTTACAGAGTTGCCATAACCTCCTGTTGTCGGATGCTTTTCCTTTTCCAGAATTCTTTTCATCTCTTTTAGTTCTTCTTCTGATGGTTTCTGAGTTCCTGTCAAAGCCTTAAGGTTGTTTCTCAATCCGTCAGCTGTGATGGCTGTTGAAACGAGCTTGCCGTCAGGATCAATGATGAGGAATGCAGGAATCCATTTCAATTGATAGTCTTTGAATGTAGAATCCTCACGAGTAGATTTGAGGTTGGAAATCTGTAGCCAAGGGAATTGTTCCTTTCTGATGATGTTCTTCCAGGATTCTTCCTTAGTGTCAAAACTAAAACTTAACCAAACGATAGGTATATCCTTAACCTTCACATCTTTATAGTCATTATAAAGAGTCTTAAGGAAAGGAATCTCTCTGCGGCAGTCGCCACACCAAGTCGCCCAGAAATCCAGCACCACATACTTGCCTCGGAAGTCAGACAAACTATGAGTGATGCCCAATGTATCTGCCGCCTCGATTTTAGGAACTTTCTTGCCGATAGGCAAAGTTGATTGGTACTCAGGATGATTCAGCGTGAGCGTGTCAACCTCCTGTGCCATGGCAGCCGATGTGAGCAGGAACAAAGAAAATATAGATAAAAATTTTTGAATCATGATTGAAATGTTTTCTTAATGTGACCTAACGAATTGTCCTTCAGCCATGTCACCAAAGCAACGATCTTCCATGTCATCAAGCATGTTGTCAAGCTGCTCCTTGCAGAACTTTTCGTACTCGTCGTTTGACTTCAGTTCTTTTTCTTTCATTACCTCTAAACACTAAACTTAAATCTTCTCTCCATACATCAGGTCACCTGCGTCACCAAGGCCAGGAACAATGTACTTATGATCGTTTAGAATAGGATCGATGGCGCCACACACAAGGACAAAGTCGTCTGAAGGGAAAATCTTCTGGAGATAATCGACTCCGCTTTGAGCAGCTATGACGCATGCCATGACAAGGCGGCGAGGAGTACCCTTGGTCTTTAATGCTTCGAATGCTAACTCCATGCTTCCGCCTGTGGCAAGCATAGGGTCAACAAGGATGAGTGTTTTCCCATCGAGGGATGGTGATGCGCAATACTCCACCTTGATGCCTACCTCATTCATTTCGCGGTCCTTGTAATAGCGGTAAGCGGACACGAAGGCGTTGCCGGCTCCATCGAAAATGTCAAGGAAGCTCTGGTGCAAAGGAAGTCCTGCGCGGAATACTGTACCTACCACAACATCGTCATCGCATGTGTTGACCATGCACTTGTCGAGTGGTGTCTGTATTATCTTGTTGCTGTATGAGAGGAATTTACTGATTTCGTATGCCTCTACATGACCGATGCGCACAATGTTTTGACGGAAGCGCATGCGATCGTTCTGAATGTTCACGTCACGCAATTCAGTCAGAAACGTGTTGAGAATGCTGCTATTTTCGCTTAGATTGATAACTTTCATGTATTTTATTGTTGTTTATAGCGAAGCGATTTGCTCGCAAAGAAACTTGAATTATTGTATTAGATTTCTTCTTTTATATCGTGCTTTGCCTTTCCGTTGAAGCTCTTGACCTTCATGCCGAGCTTGTCTGGGAGTATGGCGTTAAGAATAATGCCAACGAGTGCTGCGATGGCAAGTCCTGAGAGGTGGACGCTTCCGATGGCTATGCTATCGCCTGCGCCATACTTCACGCCGATTGCAAGAACTAGGATGAGAGCAGCCACAAAGACGTTGCGAGAGCTTGAGAGATCCACATGAGATTCAACAAGATTTCTCACGCCTACTGATGATATCATGCCATAGAGGATAAGGCTCACGCCGCCTATGGTTGCTGCTGGCATCAAACCGATGAGGCAGGAGAACTTAGGGCAGAAACTCAACAGGATACTGAAACATGCTGCAAGACGGATAACAGCAGGGTCGAACACGCGAGTGAGGTTGAGCACGCCTGTGTTCTCTCCGTATGTAGTGTTGGCAGGTGCTCCGAAAAGGCTGGCAAGAGCCGTAGCTAGACCATCGCCCATAAGTGTGCGATGCAAGCCCGGATTTTCAAGGAAATCTTTGCCGACGGTAGATGATATGGCGCACATGTCGCCAATATGCTCCATGATGGTAGCAAAAGCGATAGGCATGATAGCTATCACGCTGCTAAGCAAGAGAGTGGTGTCAACATTGTCAAATACAGCAAGAACTGATGTCTCGCGGCTGAAAGGCAAACCGAACCAATCAGCCTCAGCCACGCTGGTGAAATCCACCTCGCCCATTGCAGCTGCCAAAGCGTAGGAAATGACCACGCCCAGCAGGATAGGAGTAATCTTGATGATGCCCTTGCCCCAGATGCTGCAGCCTATGACAACCACGATTGCTGTAATGGCAAGCAGCCAGTTTGAAGTGCAGTTTGTGATGGCAGAGCCAGACAGAGTCAGCCCGATGGCAATCACCATAGGACCGGTTACCACAGGAGGAAAGAAATGCAGCACCTTCTGAGTGCCGAATGCCTTAATCAGGGCAGCCATGATGAAATAGCAAATACCAGCGCTCAGCACACCCATGCAAGCGTAGCCTAAAGCCAGCGATTCGCTCAGTCCCATCTCAACGCCCATCTGCTTCACGGACAGGTAGCCGCCGATGAAAGCGAAACTTGAGCCGAGGAATGCAGGCACGGTGCCTTTAGAGAGAAGGTGGAAAGTGAGAGTTCCAAGGCCAGCAAAAAGCAGGGTAGTGGAAACAGGAAGTCCTGTGAGCGCAGGCACGAGGATGGTTGCGCCGAACATGGCAAAAAGATGCTGAATGCCAAGGATGGTGAACTTTCCATATCCCAACTGGCGAGCATCTGTGATGCCTTCTTGAGGTTTGAATTCCATAGCAGGTATATCTATTTGTTGTTTATTTATAATAATGTGTCATTTGTGACGCTACAAAGTTACACTATTCCAATCATAACATCAAATTATTTCCCATAAAAAAGCATGCAAATGTGAAATTATATTTACAAATGTTAAAAAAGTCATCACAACCCACTATAGATTCAGTTCCATAGATGGACGGAGAACGTCGTGGCATTTAATTGACATTGGCTTGCCTTGTCTGTAGAATAATGTGACACGGATGTCTTCAACGCTTGCACCGAAGTTTACCTTGTAGTCGCCTGATGCTGTCTCCCAGCTTTGATCTGTTCGGCTGTATTGCGCTGGCCTGTCCAGTCGGTCATCACGATTCCCTTGAATCCCCATTCATCGCGAAGGATGGTTGTGAGGAGGTCGCGGCTTTCCTGTGTGAAAGGACCATTGAGACGGTTGTAGGATGACATGACTGTCCAAGGAGAAGATTCCCTAACGGCAATCTCGAATCCCTTAAGATAGATTTCACGCATGGCACGCTGAGACACAACTTCGTCAACTTCAGTTCGGCTTGTTTCCTGTGAGTTTACAGCATAATGCTTGATGGATGTTCCCACGCCTTGGCTCTGCACACCACGAACATAAGCTGCTGCTATCTTGCCTGTTACAAATGGATCCTCAGAGTAATACTCAAAGTTGCGTCCGCAAAGTGGAGAACGATGTATGTTCATGCCTGGAGCAAGAATAACGTCGCAGCCGTATTCCAAAACCTCGTTGCCAATAGCCTCGCCAACCTTCTCGACAAGTTCCTGGTTCCATGTGCATGCTAATGCCGTGCCAACAGGAAGGCCTGTGCTATACAATATAAAAACAGCCAAATCCATTGTCTCGCAATTGCTTCGTGCTTTTACCCGATAAACCATCATGTAAATGCCCGTAAAAAAAACGAGACAAAAGCTTTGGCTCATGCGACAAAGCTTTTGTCTCGTTGGACAAAGCTTTTGATTCATT
>JAGHUI010000076.1 GCA_018064885.1 Candidatus Minthosoma equi
AAGCCGCAATGATGCTTCGCAGTGAATATCACGCCCTTCATGCCTGCCGCCTTGCAGGTTCGCACCCATTGGCGAGTGTCGAGGTTTGACGGATTGAAAAGGCTTACGTCCTCATCGCCAAATCCCCATTCTTGGTCGGTGTAGGTGTTGAGCGAGTAATGCAGAAAGGCATACATCTCCATGTCCTGCAATTTGATCTGATCCTTGCTCGGTGTTGGTTCCACAACCTTTTGAGCAAAGGAGAAAAGCGAGTTGGCTAATAGTGCCAAAGTAATGAGTTTTCTATACATAATGGATTTTTGTTAATATTAAATTCAAGTTTCGCAAGTTCTTAACTTGCTCACTTGGGAGGAGTTAAAGAAGTTATAGAAGTTAGCTCCTTCGTCGCTTTGGAAGTTAAAGACGATACTCCGAAGCTTAGGTAACGTCTTTAACTCCTTTAACTCCCTTAACTTCTTTAACTTCTAAAACATACGAAACTTGAAATCTTAAATACGATACTTATCAAAACAAGTGCTTTCAGCAGCTAATCATAAAGGTGGAAAATTCTTTCCATCAGCTTCCACTTGCCAGCCGATGTGTCGTCTGGGTTGCAATCCTGATACTCAGCCACAGTGCGCTCCCACTCCTCCTGCCGAGGCAGAGTGGCAAGGCGAGCCATAGATGCTTCCCAGTCGAAGTCCTCTGGTGTTTCCACAATCATGAAAAGCAGATTCTCGTATCTGTAAATCTCCATCTCCAGTATGCCGACCTCCCTAATTCCGTCGCGCACCTCTTTCCACTGCTTTTCCTTGCTGTGCCACTCCACGTACTTCTCAATGCCGTCAGCATCGTCTTTCAGTTTCAGCGTCTGGCAAAACCTCTTCGTCTTGCCCTCAAAATCCTTGATTTTGTATGAAAAAAGCGATTCCATGTCAGTAAAGATTGTTTTCTTATGCAAAAATAGGTATTTTTTTGATATTTTCACACACCAAAATAGGAAAATCATAGCACTTTAACGACTTTTCACGATTTACCCCTCTTTACTCCTCAACCAAGCTGTTCAATTTCAGCATCAACTTTCCCAACCAACCTACCTCGCTCTCTGCCTCATTTTCATCCTCTTCCTGTCCATTCAATACCCTACCCTCATCACATTCATCGTTATTGCTTTCCTCACATTCTTCCCCGCCATTTTGAGATGAGGAATCGGGAAGAGACGTTTCTTCTGGGTCATCAACTTCTGAGGATGCAGCAGCAGGCTCTTCCGAACTCTCATAATACCATTTTTTCATAACTTCCACCTTCTCATCCCTTTCGTCTTTCGTTTCGTTTTGTCGCTCACGGTCAAAGCCCGTTGCAATGATTGTCACCTTCACATCGTCGCCTAACGTATCGTCCCAGTACAGTCCCCACAGCACCTCAAGATCGTTGGCAAGCTTATCCATGAACATGTTTATCTCCGACACTTCGTTTATCTTCACAGGGTTGTCGTGGCTCTGGTATATGACGTACAGCAATCGCTGCGCTTTCTCTATCTCAACCTTGTTGAACAAAGGCGAGTTGAGTGCTTCTACCATAGCCTTCAGAATCCTGTTCTCCCCCGAGGCACGACCAACGCTCACTATCGTGCCGCCACCATTCTTCATCACGGTTCTTACATCGCAGAAGTCTCTGTTCACCTTACCTTCTACCGTGATGATCTCTGCCACCGACTTCGTAGCGACAGTAAGCACATCGTCTGCTTTCTGAAAAGCCTCCTCCACCGTAGTCATGCCATCGGCATAGATTTCCAGCAGTCGCTGATTGTTGATGACCAGCAACGAATCCACATTGTTCTTCAGTTCCTGAACGCCACGCAGCGCTTTCTCTATCCTCAGGCTCTTCTCAAACTGGAAAGGTATGGTCACCACACCAACTGTCAGTATATCCATCTCTCTTGCCACACGCGCAATGACAGGTGCAGCACCAGTTCCCGTGCCGCCGCCCATGCCTGCTGTGATGAACACCATCTTCGTGTTGGCATCAAACAAGTGCTTGATGTTTTCCACGCTGAACTCCGCAGCCTCCTTGCCCAAGGAAGGATTGCCGCCAACACCCAGCCCAGTCTTTCCTATTGCCACCTTTGTCTCTATGTTGCTGTTCGACAGAGCCTGGGTGTCTGTGTTCACAACTGCAAACGATACATTCTTAACTCCTTGCATAGCCATGTTCTTCACGGCATTGCCACCACCTCCGCCTACACCAATCACTTTGATGATGTTCACCGACTTATCGTCCACCTCTGGAAAGGCGAAGTTCGTAATGTTGTCTTCATGAAATAGTTCTTGTACACTCATATTATCTTTTATTTATCAATTAGAGAATCGTGCCGCAAAGTTCCGACAAACAAACAGCAATACCAACAAAAAAACGTCTGCAAGACTTGCAATTGCACCTCTGCAAGGTTTGCAATGACAAAAATATTGGAAAAATTAAAGCTTTTGTATAACTTTGCATCGCAATAGCATAAGCGCATAACCACATCACCATAAAAACAATGAAAGAGGAAAATACTTGCCACACCGACTTCAAAGCACTGTTCAATGCCCGAAAAGAAGGCTTAACAGTACAAACCGAGCGAGAGCTTCGCGAGGAGAGATACCGCATTGTGAGCAATCAGATCAAGCAGCGCCGCAAGCTGTTCGATCATTTCTATGGTGACTACTCTACTCCCGAAGAGCGCAACAGCTACTACACACTCATCGACCAGAAATACCGAGGATTGCTCCCTGCCGACTCCATATATCCCGACAAGGTGCAAGATAAAATGAATCACATACGTCAGGAAATTGCAGAATTGCGCGCCTTAGGTGTCAACGATTCCAGCATTGCAGAACTGCTGAAGCCTCAGCGACCATTGTCGAGGGTGTGCATCACAGCCGACTACCGCATATTCCTTCCTGAATACAAGAACATTGAGATTCAGCTTCACCCTCTTCCACGTGCAGTCTTCATCCTTTTCCTGCGCCATCCCGAAGGTATAGTCTTGAAGGAGATTGGCGACTACTTCGCCGAGCTTATGTCTATCTACGAGGGTATGATAGGCGATAATATCAACATGGAGAAGGCTCGCGAAAGCATTCGCCGCATCTGCAACCCTCTCAACAACTCCCTCAACGAGAAGATCTCACGTATCCACGAAACCCTCCGACAGGTTCTCGACGAAACTCTTGCAGCCAAGTACAGCATCAGTGGCAAGCGCAGCGGTGCCTTCCAAATCATGATTCCCGAACCACTCGTATGCTGGAACACTGCGATGCCGCAAAGCATGGCACTCACAAAGTAACAAGTATAATGTAAACGGAACAAAATACTAATAGATTCACGACAACGCTCTGGAAAGAGCGTGCATCAATTGAAGAAATTATTTCCCAAGAAATGAAAAACAAGAAAGCAATAGTAACTGCCGCTACGAGCGGCATTGGATGGGCATCTGCTATGGCCTTGGCTAAGGAAGGTGCTACGGTGTGTATCTGCTCTATACAGAAGGACATCGATGCTATCAGCGAACTACTGGCGAAGTGCAACGATGAAGGTCTCGACATATTTGCCGTTCCTTACGATGCCTTCGATACCGAGAGTTACAAGGCCGTCTTCGACAAGGCAATAGAGAGAATGGGAAGTTTGGATATCCTTGTGAATAACTTCGGATATACCATACCAAAACTCGACACCGATATCTTCCATATCAAGTACGAGGACTTCAACCGTTTCGTCACCGTCAACCTCGCATCGGTCATCATTCCTACACAGCTGGCTTTGCCACTGATGGCACAGCGCGGCGGTGGAAGCATCATCAATATCGCATCCATTGCAGGCAAGGTGCCAGACATGACGGAGATGGCTTATGGCACATCGAAGGCAGCTATCTGCCACATCACAAAGATGGTGGCAAGTCAGGCTGCACCTGCAAAGATACGCTGCAACGCCATCCTTCCTGGACTTACGATGACGACTGCTGTGAAAAATGTGCTTACCGAGGAGTACAAACAGTTCTTCCTTCGCCATGTTCCACTTGGTCGTGCCGCAGAGCCAGAAGAGATAGCTGCCGCAGTGAAGTATTTCGCCAGCAACGACTCGTCGTTCGTCACGGGACAATTGCTTGAAGTAACTGGAGGTTTCGGCACAGCGACTCCCCTCTATGCCGACATGATGGCAATGGCTGTGAAGATGCAGGGGTGAAGTTCTTTCAAAAAATAACAATGAATACAACAAACTATGATATACAATCTAACTGGCCGCATTGATACGGTAAATGCTCCAAAAGTTGATGTGCAGATACAGGCTGCTATTGACAAAGCATCAGAACCTGTAACAAACCTCACTTTCGATTGCTCCGCACTTGACTATATTTCAAGCACTGGACTTCGCATCGTGTTGAAGTACAAGAAACTCTATCCTTCTTTAGAAGTAATAAATGTCTCTAATGACGTTTATAATGTTTTTGAGATGACAGGTTTCTCTCGCATCATTACAGTTAAGAAAGCGATGCGTACTATCAATCTGAATGAGTGTACATTACTGGGACGTGGTGGCAACGGCGAGGTATATAAAATCAATGATGAGGAGATCATCAAACTCTGTCTGCGACAGGAAGATGAGCAGAAACTCATTGAGGAGATGAACCTTGCACGCGAGGCATTCGTGCTGGGAGTGCCTACGGTCATCAGTTTCGATACCGCCAAGGTCAATGATGGACGAACGGGTATCGTAATGGAGGCTATCAATCCTGACACATACTCTTCATGGCTTACCGAGCATCCTGACGAGATTGATACATACGTGCAACAGTATGTTGACCTCTTCAAGACTACCAATGCCATTGAGGTAATGCCTGGGCAGTTCCGCAGTGCAAAAGGGTGGATAAAGGACAAACTCAATACGCCAAGCGACTGTTCTAACCCGGAATGGGACGAGGCTTTCCTTGAGATCCTTGACTATATACCTGAGGGATACCTGCTGACACACAATGATGGGCATCCGAACAATGTTCTTATGTATGGCGACGGTGATGACCGCCAGCTGATGTTGATTGACATGGGTGATATTGGTGCAGGACATCCGATAATGGAAATCATAGGCTGGTCATTCTCGATGCTTACGCCAAAGTTTTGTTTTGTATATCCTTATGCTAAAATGTTTACAGGACTTGATGACGACGTGCGCTACAGGTTCATACGCCGAGTACTCAGCCTGTACTTCTGCATCAATGATGAGGAGGAACTTGACCGTGTTGTGAATGCCGCAAGCATGGCAGGTACCATAAAGATGGTTGCTTCACATCATGCCAAGAAGTATCCTATGTTCAATGATGATCAGCGAAAGGCATTCTTCTCGTACGTCTATGATCACAAACTGGAGTTTATCGATGCAATCAAATATCTCTGCGAGTTGATTGATAGAAAAAAAAAATAAGTATCTTTTTCTTACCCTTCAGCTTGTCTTCTTGAAAGAAAGTGTGGTGACATTCAGACCGAACATGAACTTATGTCTGATTTCGTCGCACATATTGTTTACAATCTGCAGACCCAGCTGCATTGACTCTCCATCGGTGTAAGCCTGTGCAGCCGTCTTCTCGAACCTGATTACGGGGTTGAAAGGCTTGCCGGCATCCTTTATCCGGACTTCAAACCTGTCTTCAAGGTCAGAAAGGCGTATGTCAAAGGAGCTGTCTTTATGTTTGTCTGTACCGAACTGTACCAGATTGTACATCAGCTCCTCGCAGCACAGCATCACCTTAGTGGAGTGTAGAGGTTGATGGCTGCCAATGCCGAAGGACCAATCTTGTTGCTCACAATGATTCCGTCGGCAAGGATTCTGAGCTGTTGCACCAGCTGTGTCAGGATCGAAGCAACCAAGAAGGTCTTGAATGCCTTGTTAGTTATATAGTTGTTTTTGATCATTAAGAAAATATTAGTAATACAAAGATAAATTTTGTCGTACTTTTGATGGCAAATATAATGCTTTTTTTTATTCTATACAAATAATACCGCAACAAAAGAAGCCTCAACCTGCATTTGTCCCATACTACAACCCAGCCGTAACGTTTTTACGGCCACACCCGTAATAGTGTTACGGCTCGGTTGTAACACTATTACGGACGAAGCCGTAAAACTGTTACATCGGAAGGCTTAATGACGTTACAGCGAAAGGCGACAGAACGCAGACACTCCATTTGTTTATTGAAGTTTCATGGCTATGCAAAAATGCAATTTTGAGGTTTTCCGAAAAACACTTACCCACTTACCCTATTTTGAAATAAGGCGCTGAATGATTGTGCGTTACATAGGGTAAGTGTTTAAAGAAAAAGAGGGCAACACTTACCACAACACTTACCCATCACTTACCCTTTTTCCGAAAAACATTCTTGAGAACACTTACCTTTTTTCCCAGAAAAAAAATCTTGACAAAACCTACCTTTTTTGGAGCAAACTCTTGACAAAGCGAAAAAAATTTTGTAACTTTGCAGAGCATTTGGGATAACACCCGTGCAAACCATTATTTTTTTATTATTTACTCAAGTCTTGGAAAGACACTCCCAAGAACTTAACTTATTAAACAAAACGTTTTTAGTACAATGGAAAACATTCTCCCAAAGACTATGACGCTGTGCGACATGGAATCGTCAGCGTGTTCGGACAAGCTCTTGATCGAGCAGTTCCTTATGGAACATTTCGTGTTCCGCCGCAACGAACTCAGCGGCAAGGTTGAGTTTATGGTTATAGATGAAAACGCTGCAGACAAGGCTGCGTTTCGTCCTCTCACCACAGCTGCCATGAACAGCATCCTCCGCAAGGTTGAGATTGCTCTACCTGATGCTGCAGGTCATAAGCATCATGTGGAGATGTTCGTATTTTCAGAAGAGACAGCAAGTTTCGATCCTGCCAAAGAATGGCTGGAAAGCCTGCCCGACTGGGACGGAGAGAACCATGTGGCAGATTTGCTGATGCGCATTCCTGGAATCACGAGCGAGCAGGTGTATTGGATGAATGTGTGGATGCGCTCTGCCGTGGCACATTGGCTGGGCTACGACACGATGCACGGAAATGAGTGTGTGCCAACGCTCATCGGTGCTCAAGGTTGTGGAAAATCAACATTCTGCCAGCGCCTCTTGCCAAGCCATCTGCGCCAGTATTATCTTGACCACATCAATCTGTCGAACAAGAACGACAAGGAGATGGCGCTGACAAGCAATCTGCTGGTGAACATTGATGAGCTTGACCAGATTCGCAATTCTCAGCATTCGGAACTGAAGCAGACACTTTCCAAAGTCAAGGTGAACGGACGCCCTATCTACGGACGCGCTCAGCTGGACAGGAAGCGCTTTGCCTCGTTTGTTGCAACGACGAACAATCCTCATCCTCTGAACGATCCTACAGGTTCGCGCCGCTACATCTGTATTCATATTCCTAACGGCAAACTGATTGACAATGACACAGCTATCGACTACGACCAGCTCTATGCCCAGATTCTGCATGAGGTGAAAGATGAAACTAAGCGATACTGGTTCACGAACGAGGAGACGATGGAAATACAGAAGAGTAACATCCAGTATCAGAACAAACCCGACATTGACGACATGCTTGAGGCTTGTTTCCGTCGCCCTGATAGTGATGAAAAGGCGAAGGCAATGTCGCTCGGCGAGATCTCCTCAATCATCAGCACTCAATATCCGCTGCTGAAGATCAACCATGCCACGAAAATCCGCCTGGGCTTGATGCTGAAGGAACAGGGCTATGAGCAGAAAGTGGAGCATAACCGCCGCTTGTATTTCGCCGTGCCGACAAATGGAATGAAACACCCTCGAAAAAGGGTAAGTGTTGGGTAAGTGATGGGTAAGTGTTGAGATAAGCACTTACCCCTTACAACACTTTATTTTTCAAAGCATTACCACAAAAAGGGTAAGTGTTAGCATCTTTTTAAAAAACATTCAAAAAAAACAAAAATCATTAGAATTATGTATAAAGTTTACACAACGCAAGAACTTATAGATCGTGCCACAAAGAAGCCAGACAACTACTCTTTGTGCTTCAACAAAGAATGTGCTTTGCGCAGCACATGCCATCGCGCAATAGAAGCAGAGAAGAACAAGGATGACAGCCCATTCATCAGGTGCGTGAACCCAGCCGTGTTTCCAAAGGATGGAGAAAAATGCCCTGTGTATAGCGACAGCCGAGTGAAGGTGAAATACGCCATCGGTTTCCACAAGCAGATGGACGCAATAAACCAGATCACCTATCGTGTGTATCGCACATTGCACAGCATGTTCTCCAACACACATTATTATGATATGCTGAACGGAAACACTCTCATCACCCCCGAGGAGCAGGAGACAATCATTCGGGTGGCAGCACAGTATGGCTACACATTTCCGCCCGACGGATTCGACCTCATGGTCGAAGGAGAAGTGTGGTAGAAGATAAAATATACAGTTTTATGCTTATTTACATCACTAACAAGGAATAAGTGTAGGTTGTTTAACGGAATAAGTGTGGAATTTGTAGTACGTTTTCATGGAATAAGTGTATTTTTTTAGGCTATATTTTATGGAATAAGTGTATTTTTCTTGTGCAATTCATATAAAGTCATTAATTTTGCACGCAGATACTCAATAATATAGATATGCTTAAACGAAAGTTCACAGAATACATAGAGAATTTCTTGCGTACTGAACATGATAAAATCCTTCTGGTGAACGGTGCAAGACAGGTAGGAAAGTCTTTTCTTATCAGGTATGTAGGCAAGAAACTTTACAAAAATTATGTAGAGATAAACCTCAAAGAAGACAAGGAAACAGACCATGTATTTGCCGATGTCCGATCTACAGGAGACCTCTACATGCAGTTGAGTAATTATGGAGTGCACCTTGGCGACATCAGCGACACGCTGATATTTCTGGATGAAATACAGAGTTATCCACATCTGATGACGATGCTGAAGTTTCTGCGTCAAGAAGGACGGTATCGCTTCATTGCCAGCGGGTCGCAGCTAGGAGTGGCACTGTCCGAAACGCCTTCCGTCCCCCTTGGCAGCATAGAGGTAAAGGAGATGTATCCTCTCGACTTCGAGGAGTTCCTTTGGGCAATGGGTGTAAGCGAGGAATGGATAGCAGATGCCCGAGAGCATTACCTCCAGTTGGAGTCTTTGCCTGAGTCTTCACACGAGAACTTATTGAAGCGTTTTCAGTATTATCTGTTAGTAGGCGGATTACCAGAGGCAGTCAACTGTTTTCTTGAGGACAGGAACGTAATACGAGTTCGTGCCGCACAGCGCAACATCCACGAACTGTACAAGATAGATGCCTCGCAATATGACGAAGAAAAGAAACTGAAGATACGACGCATCTACGACCTCTTACCCAGCAACCTTGAGAATAAGAAGAAGCGTATTGTGTATCAGCATATAGAGGACAAGAAAGGCAAACGCTTTTCCGATTATGCCGATGAGTTTGAATATCTCACCAACTCCGGCATCGCTCTTGAAGTCAAGGCCATCAGCAATCCTCATTTCCCATTGAAAGAGTCAGAGTCGAAGAATCTGATAAAGTTGTATCTCAATGACGTTGGACTACTTACCCAGATTCTGTATGGCAACAATGTAAATGCCGTGTTGCAAGATATCCGTAGCATCAACCTTGGTACAGTCTATGAATCGGCAGTAGCACAAGAACTTAATGCACATGGTTTCCCTATGTTCTATTATGACAGCAAGAAGATAGGCGAGGTGGATTTTCTTGTCGATGATTATGATAACCTGACCGTATTACCGTTGGAGATTAAATCAGGCAAGGACTATACGGTGCATAGTGCGCTTGACAACTTCCTGAGCACTCCACTATATAATATTCACCAAGCCATAGTGTTCAGCAATGAGGGTAGGGTTTATCAAGACAAAGGAGTTGTCTATATGCCTATTTACTACTGCATGTTCCTTCAGCATCCTGACAACATGAACGAAGAGGTTATATTACCGGAACTTGAGCCTTTGTTATAGGGTATAGAAAAGAAAACAAGACTGCTCAAAAATAAGAATTTCAACTTTCGCAAGCGAAAGTTATTTTAAATGAACAATGGTAAGTGATGATAAAATATGATTGCAGAGGCAAAAATGCAGATAGCAAATAGATAAATAGTAAATTATGAAGAATAATTCAAGTTTATCCTTTGGTTGATTGCAAATATGAAAAAACATTTGTATCTTTGGGGGTGAAATAGGAATTGTATCTTTATTATTATACGTATATGACGAAGCGACTGGATGTTTTTTTGCTCTTTCTAGTTCTCGCAGTATTTGTGCTGCATGAACATGCTGATGCTCAGGAGGTACGTACCGTTGTGCAGACGGGACATCTTGTCGGCATTACCGATTA
Organism: Candidatus Minthosoma equi; assembly: GCA_018064885.1. Lineage (GTDB taxonomy): Bacteria > Bacteroidota > Bacteroidia > Bacteroidales > Bacteroidaceae > Minthosoma > Minthosoma equi. Next base: position 10,391 of record JAGHUI010000076.1, read on the forward strand.
TGACATCAGCAGCGATGGCAAATATGCGGCTACTTACGACGGGCGCGACAGACTGGTGCTGTGGAACCTAACCACAGGAAGGCAGATACGTGAGACGAGAAGTCCTTATCTGTACCGGTCGAAGGTGTATTTCAACAGTAAGTCAACGGCTGTGGTGTGCGTTGGAAGGAACTCTACCGTGGCGTTTGATGTAGAGACAGGTGACCAGATTGGTTACTGGCCGACGGATGTCACAAAAAAGGGCGTATATGACGGTTGGGATGACAGTACGTACGTGAATCCGATGGTACAGAGGATGAGCGTGAAGCGTTGTCCTGCCTCGATGCGGTGCGAGATTTCGGGAACTAATGCCATGGTGAAGGATGCGCAGAGTGGACGCTCGATTGCTCACCTGTCTTCGAACGTGGATTCGATTGCCTATCTTGCCACTCACCAATACGACCAGAAGGGGGCAGAGGAAACATCGCGCTGGTGGTGGATGGGTACCCGACGTCCGTTCCTGTTCGACTTCAAGACAGGCAGGGTGACTGGTCGCGTTGATTTTCCACGTTCGCTTGCGCCTAAGCATTGGCGCGACAAGGATGGCAACCTGCTTATATGGGATGGAGAGAGCGAACTCTTCCGTTTCGAATTCCTCTGCGGCTCGAAACTTGACAGTATCCGTCTTCCAGGTAAGGGCATGATTCATTCGCTTACATTCCTTGCCGACAACAAGACTCTGGTATATGACCGCGCTAACCAGATATGGAGCGTGAACACGAAGAGGGGTGACAGCATAGCTCTGCCTTACATTGAATATCAGAGCAGTATGGGTATGAGCCGATGGAAACCTACGGAATACGGTTCGGATGTCGTAAATATTGATGCCCTCGATGCGCCGAACGAATACATGCTGTCTTTGGCAGGCATTTATTCTCCTCTCAGAATGACCGCAGGAAAGACGATGGGAGAGACGTATGCGCAAACCGGTTCGTACAACGGTCCAAATGATGTTGCCAATATCGGGAAGAATATCAGGGTAATATGCGGGTCGCGTCTCGTATCTGTATTGAAGGGCGATACTCTCCTGATGCAGATAACGGCAAGCAAAGCCAACAAGGCAAATTTGTTCGGAGACTATCTTGGAGTGGCCAATTACTCTGGGGATCTGAGTCTGTACGATCTTAATACTGCCATGTTGCACAAGGTGCTTCATCCTCATACAGCACGCATCAACAGTTTACAGCACCACCCCAATTACAATATGTCGCTTTCTGCATCCGACGATGGCACGGTGGCGGTTTATGATAGCAAGAAAGGGGAGGTTCTTGCTTATCTCACCACTCGCAACGACGGGGAAGACTATATCATTCGCACCCCCGACAATTACTATATGTCATCCGCCTACGGAACGGACATGGTACACTTCGCAGTAGGTACGGACACATACCTCTTCGACCAGTTTGACTTGAAATATAATCGTCCGGATATCGTACTTCAGCGTATTGGTATTGCGGAGAAGGAACAGACGGACATGCTCTATCTCGCCTATCAGAAGCGCTTGCGCCGCATGAACTTCACGGAGGAGATGCTTGCAGGCGATTTTCATGTCCCTACCCTTAGGATAGTGAATGCAGACCAGTTGCGCAAAGCCACGGCGAGAGAGCAGAACATCGTGGTAGAAGCCTCCGATACGAAGTATGGCATTGCGAGCATAAGTGTGTGGCTGAACGGTGTGCCGGTAATGAGGAAGGAGAATCCTGCCAAAGCGCGTAGTCTGTCGCTTCCTCTGACTCTTGCCAGCGGAAAGAACACGATACAGGTGTCGTGCCTTAACAGCAGGGGTGCAGAGTCGTACCGCCAGACAGTAGAGGTGAATATTCCCGAGGCGGATAAGAAGCCTAACCTCTGGATAGCGTGTGTGGGAGCATCGAAATACTCGGACCAGCAGTACAATCTCGTATATGCATCGAAGGACGCACGGGATGTGGCGGCATCGCTGGAGAAGCTGTGCAAGACGGACTACAATACGGTTCATACCATGACCCTGCTTGACGAGGAGGTGAAGCGTGGCGAACTGCAGCGTGTGTCGCAATTCTTCAGTCAGGCAAAGCGCGACGACTGTGTCATACTCTTCTATGCGGGGCATGGAATGGTGGATGCCAACTACGACTATTTCCTTGCTTCATACGATACAGACTTCCTCAATCCTTCTGCCAATGCCATACCATACGAGGAGTTTGAGGCTTTGATAGATGGTGTGGCACCGCTCCGGAAACTCATGCTCATCGATGCCTGTCATTCGGGTAGCATCGACAAGGAGGACATGACGATGGCTACGGTGCTCTCCACCCAGAAGGTCAACGGAAAGATAACCTTCCGTGCAGCAGGGGTGGCGACTCCGCAGATGGCAAGTGTGGAGGCTGAGCAACTCAACACGCTCATCAGTGGCAATTTCACCAATCTGCAGCGAGGCAACGGGGCAACGATAATAAGTAGTGCTGGAGGTATGGAGACTGCCATCGAGGGTGAGGAATGGAACAACGGCCTATTCTCGTATTGTCTTCTGCAAGGACTGAACGACCGCTCTGCCGATACCAACCATGACGGGAAACTGAGTGTCAGCGAACTACAGCGTTATTGTCAGGCAATGGTGAGTTCGCTCTCGGGAGGTCGCCAGCAACCTACATCGAGAACCGAAAACCGATTGTCGAACTTTAATCTGACTACATATTGATTCTGTGTGTATATGAAAATATTCAACCTTATAATCATTCTGCTCCTGTTTGTTCCCGGGCGCTCATGGGGCTTTGGCTATGATGAGGAATACGTTCCGATAAAGGTGCGGAACGACTTTAACAACTATATGGATCATATTAATGATGCAGACCAGCGACCTAATGTCAAGAGGCTGGAGAAACTGTATCGCCTCGTATTTGATCCGACAGAAAAAGAGATGAACGCCGACAGGATGCGGTGGCTCTCTTGGCGCATGTGTACCGAATACTGGGAGTTCAAGGCTGCTCTGAAACTATGTCTCGCATCGGTCTATCAGAAGGTGGGCGATGAAGAACGGTATTATGACATGCTGCCTGCTTATGAGGGGTGTGCCAGCGGGTATCTTGGCGATTTGAATTCCTCCATGCTCACCGACTTTATATGTGCGATAGGCGGCTTTCATTCGTGTGGAATGAGGCTCGATCATGTAATCAAGGCGCACACGACATACGACAGTCGCGTCGGCATCATAACCGGAGCCATGAGATCATATGCAGCTTTGAAGAGGTGCGTGTCTGCCTACCCCTACGACTGCATGTCCCATAAGAGGACGCTGCACCCGAGCAACGACGATGCGACGAATGTCCTTTTGTGGCAAGCCCTGAAGCTCGATCCCGTGCCAGGGGTAAAGGCTGCGCTATCCAAGCGTGGGAAGTCTGTACATGAGATTACGGCAAACCTGCTGAAAGAGGTACCAGGGGAAACATGTACATTCCTCATGCAAATGTTCGAGCAGTTCAAGGAAATACCGTTTGTGCTTAAATATGCCTTTGATGCAGCAGCCGATAGGAATGGACTCGAACCCACAATGGAAAAGAGAGAATACGACCTCACGTCGCAGAGTATTTATTTCGTGCTTGCTGAACTGGAATATGGACCTGCAGACTTCCAACTGGGACTTCTGGCAGAGGAAAAGAAAGAGGAAAAGAATGCTGCATTGCATTATTTCAAGGCATATCTGAATGGAGACGAAACTGCAAAGATACGCGTCGGATGGTGCTATACCATGGGGGTGGGTACTGATGTACATGAAGATAGGGCTTTAAGAATATTGTCATCTATGGTTGATCACCAGGACTTCCCCAAGTATGGTGCCTACGCGTATGCATATCTCATGACTAAGGGGCATGGTGGAGGGACGACGGACAAACGCCTCTTCCTCAAGATGCTGTCGATGGCAGCTGCAGAGAGCAGTCGCAGCACAGAAAGGAAAAAAGCAATGAAGCTGTTGAATGAATTATATGAAAAATATTATGAATAGATGCTGCCATGCGGTAGCAGGTGTGTGCCGTCTCTTAGTCAGGCTGCTGGGCAGGGTAGGAAAGCTACGCTGGCTATCTGCCGTACATGCTTTGATACTGCTGGTTGCCACATATCTTGTGTGGAATCTGCCATACGACTTCACGGGGGAGGGTGTTTCCTTCCTCCAGTATTGGCATCTTGCAAAGAGTCATGTGACGGAGGATGATGCGGTGCCTGAGGAACTATATCTTGTAAACACATGTTATGACCACACGATGGTTCCGGTCAGGGATGCTCTGGATATAGAGTGCGGCACCATCGATATCACGGACCGTGAAAAACTGCTCACTCTCATGAGGGCCCTGAAACAGGAGAATGACTATCGCTACATCGTGTGCGACATCTCCCTCAACAAACAGTATGTCACTCCCGCCGACTCTGCATTGTTCTCCTTGATGCAGACGATGGACAGGTGCATGGTTGCTGATCTTGACAATGTAGAACTCCCTTTGCAGCTCAAGGCACTCGGGGTAAGGTCGGAATATGGTATATCCATCAGCAACAACAACTTCCTCAAATACCAGTATATGCAGGATGGCACTCCCAGCATGGCATTGCAAATGGCTACTGAGATGGATGGTGTATCGTTCACCCAGAAGGGTTTGTTCTATTTCCTTGATGGAAAACTATGCAATAATGCCCACATAGTTGATTTCCGTACATGCATAAGGAATGAGTATAACAGCAATCTCGTAAAGAACATCCTGCAACTGGGCACGGATGTGCTCCCGCAGATTGATGCTGGATGCAGGGGCATGTTCAAAGATAAGATCGTGATGATAGGCGACTTCTTCGAGAATGATATCCATTCCACCATAGCGGGAGAACTCTCGGGATGCGTAATTACCTACAATGCGTACCTTGCCCTGAAGGCACATGAGAACGAGGTTCCTTTCCTGCTCATGGCATTCCTCTGCATTGCATATTTCTATCTCACACTACTAATACTGAGGGGCAACGACGATGCCTACAAATCGAGTGCCAAATGGCTGAAATGGGCAGTACAGATATCCGTCCCCGTATTGTTCATTGCATTCGGCGCCTACATGCAGACGCTGCTGTTCCTTATCTACTACCAGTTCTTCAGATGGGCAGTTGCCTTGGGAAGGAAATTTATTACCCGTTAAACACTTAACCAAACAATATCAGAATGAAAATTAAGAAACTTGCCATATTGATATTCTTCTTCTGCCTCGCTCTCGCTATGCAGGCAGAACAGTTGCTCGTACTCTATGTCAATAGCGATTCCATCAAGGTGGATGGTAAGATACTCAAGACAGGCATGACCATTGACAGCCGCTCGCGCATACAATGGGCTAAGTCTGGTGCTAATCAGATCGTCAAGGTGTCGGGAAAGAAGAGCCACAAGGTCTATATCCTTAGTTCGCACACCATGACAATGAACAACCATACTACCATAGAGCAGTCCATATTACAGAAGAAAGCATTGGCTTCCCGTTCGGCAGCATTGACCAACATGCAGGCTATAAGCTCATTCTTCAATCGTAGGATAGCGATGCTGCATGGTATGAATGTAGAAGTAGCAAGCTTACTGGACGATGAGCACTTCTTCTTCCTGCAGTACGATCGAGAAGGGGAGGAGATGAACAAGCGCATCCCCTCGAATGGAAGATGTCTCATCTTCAACGATGACATCTTCATGATAGACGGAGAGATGCAACCTGCAGTCACACGTTCCTACCGCATGTACTACTACGACATAACGAACGGACTCACAACCCTCGTGGCAGATAGTCTCACCATCGATGTCTCACTCCGTGAGGATGCTTCTGTTTTCCTTGCTTCCATCCCTTATGGTGAATTGAAGCACGATGATGTCGCAGAACTCCTTACCGACTACCTGCATACAAGATTTCCCGCTGTCGCTCTTGTAGAGGAGGATGTGCAGAATGCGGTATGCATCCCCTGACGACAACTCCAGAACTTATATACGCCGCCCCGAAAAAAACAATCCCGCAACGCTGAAAAACATACAGCATTGCGGGATTCTTCTATCCATTCCGTCCCACCCACCGAAGAATCGTGTAGTTCGTGTAGTTTAATCTATTCTTCCTGTGGTGCCATTTACCGCATCAAAACTTTCTTAACTCTGCCGTTTGACATTCGAATAATTTTGATGCCAAATACGTTAGGGTTTTCTCTTCCTATAACATCATAGGCCATGATTGGCTTAATTTCATCCATTGACATCTCATGTACACTTAGCATTTCCTCTTCACCTATCTCAACGATCTTTGCAAAAGAACTCCAATATTCAGCTTCTTCATATTCTTGTTTGCTACCTACGGGCACATAAAGTGTTGCCTTGTATGAACTAAATGTATAAGAATTTATCGCTGGAGCAGTTTTTCCCATACAGTTGATACTTGTTAAATTAGGGCATTCACGGAATGCGTAGTATCCAATGCTTGTCACTCCACTACCAATAGTGACCGAGGTTAAGCTTGGACATAATCCGAATTTGTATATGGCTGTGTATCAGATTGATGCATCTATAAAGGTAGAAAAGTGATGACGTATGATTCTCTCAGATTTCATAATAGTAAAGAATTAACATTTTTAACTTTATTTTCTGCAAAATGTAATGTGCGCTTAGCATTTATACCTTTAAGCAGATGTAAAGATATTGATTCTATTTCAACACTTTCTTTCCATCTATTATATAGAAACCTCTTTGAGGTGCTCTGTACAGCCTGATTCCATGTAAATCGTATATAATCGAAGTTTTTGTAGGTCTCGAAGTTTTGTCGATGGAATTTGTTCCTGATTTTGAGTACAATGTCTTTGCAACACCCTTTCTTGTTCCAAAAAGAATATGGCTGACATTGGTCGGCTTTGGCTTGGTACCTACTGGCCCTTCTGATTCCGGCTCAGTAAAGAACAACCCAAGTGGACCTTCTACGTGACCTATTTTATAAATGATACTGTTCCATATAGGCAAACAATCCCTTTCTTCAATAACATCATAAAGGTTTGTGATGGGGCTTTTGTTAGAAATATACTCTGTGACAATTCCTTCTAAGGTTCCGTATCGCACAATATCACCATATTCAAAACTTTTTGTAAAATCGTACAAGAGTGATTCCTGTAGTAAAACACCTTTGAAGATGACACGTGCATAGACAAGAGAGTCACCACATTCGCTACGTACATAAGCAATGGTGTCACAACCTTCTGTTGTACTTGCAGTTAATGGAAAATATGATACTCCCTCTATGTCCATGGCTTCCATAAGTGTGAACAAAGTATGAGGCAGGTTTGAGTCTTGAGTATATTCTACGTCCCATGTAGTTCCTTCTGTCCAAACGTCTTGGGCAAAAAGGGATGATGATAGAATTGTCAATAATGCTATGATATAGTATTTTTTCATATAATGTACTGTCCTAAATAGTTTTCTATTGTTTGTTCGTGAATATCAGCGTCAAGCTTCTTCTTCATTCGTTGTTTTCGGATTGCCACAGACGAGGTTGCAATGCCATAAACATCAGCAAGTATGGCATTGGGGACACGCATCATAATCATACAGCAGAATCGCACGTCCTCGTTAGACAAAGATTGGTGATTATGGCGCAGTTTGGTGGTAAAGTGTGGAAGTACCATATCGGTGTTTTTCTCAATGAGTTCCCATGATGATTCTTCAAGGTTAATATGTCCCGTCTTGCCACGATTGGCATTGAGAATAGGGAGAATAATGGCATAAAGATGCTCATAATAAAGTTTCTGTAGCTGGATGTTTTCCTCCTTGACAATAGCTTCGTTTGCTTGCGATTCGTCAGCAATACGCATAGCCTCCAATTCGTTGGTATGAGCAATGATTGCCTTTTTCCTGAACACAAGTACCAATACACATGCTGTTAATAATAGTACAAGTACCACGATAATAATAAGGTATAGAGATGAGCGTTCCGCCTCCCTTTCTGCCTGGTTGGGCTGCATCCAATATTGCTTAATATTATGAAGTATAAAGTGTAATATAATATTCAAAATTTGCTATTAGTAGAATAAAGGAGGTAAAAGGTGCTATTGCGTGTATTTATCGTGAAGCAAGAAAGGTGGTCAAGAAACCAGCCGAGGTGGTTGCTCGCGAAGTATTATCACTGTAACCTGCGTTGTTATGGCGAACATTTATCTGTATCATGTTAATATCCCATGCTAGTTGACTAGAATTCGCGGATTATGGTATTATTTTTCGTTGCATTGTACTTTCGCTCATTTATGCTAATCATTCAACTACCGGATGTTTTACAATTATCTTTTGTATTATTGCCTTTATTTGTCTGTTGGTATATCAACTACTTGAATCCACGCAAATTTCTTTACCCATCTCCATATAGTAACGCGAGAAAGGTTAGTCATGTTTTGAATCTGAGTTTTTGAAAGACCTATTCGCATTAGGTAACACACCTGCATCTGTTGTTCTGTAAATGTGCCCAACTCTTTCAGTAATTGATCTTTAAATGTGGGATAAAGGTCATCTATTGCTCTGTACAATTGCTTCCAATCCGCAGTTGTCATATTCTTTGTGCCTCCTGAGGACTGACGAATCGCGTAAATAACATCCTCAGCACTACCTTCAAGTTCTGATTGATGCAACAAATTTAGGAAAGTTTGGTTTTGAGCCATTCTTTCTGATAGAATACGTTCTTTCTTCTCCAGTTCTTCCTCCGTCATTGCCAATTCTTCATTCACTTTACTTAGCTGACATCTTACATTTTCCAAATCTAACTCTGATTGATTAAGTAATCTATTTGAATCTACCAGCTCTTTTTCCTTAGCGACTATATCTTCATGAAGTTTTTTGTTATCATTAATGCGCTTGCTTAACTCATTAGAAAGTGTCAGCAATTCTTTCAAATGCTGATTTTTCCTGTATATGACAAACGAAATTGTTATAAGTACAAGTATGACTATTGCAACAATTGAAATGATAAAGAAAAAACGAAACCTTTCCTTTTCGTCTATTATATCTTGTTCTTTGTGCTTGTCTCTATGATATTGAAATTCATTGTTGACTGTTGCGGCTAACTCTTGCCGATTTCCCAAATCAATGGAATCGCTTATTTGAATATATAGGTTGGCATAATTATTGGCTTCTTCAATATGTCCAGACTTGTTGAAAATATGGAATAGTGCTTTTGATGCATCATACATTCTGTACAGATCTGTTTCATTTTGTAGTATAAGTTTATAATAATAGATTGCAGAATCTCTTTTGCCGATAAGATTGTAATACTCTCCGTATGCAAGACATTTCCCATTATCCTCGTTGCTGACATGATTCTGGTCAAGAATATAAAAGCTTTTCGAAGCATTTGTAATATCTTTGAAATAAGAGAAATAAGAAAGTAGGGTACTCAGAACCTCAGTGTCCTTAGACAAATGTGGAGTTGACATAATCGTATCCAATGTATATGAGTAAATCGACTTTGCGTTATCCAAACTATCCATTGCGGACAAAGACATGCCTAAATGCATGAGACAGGTTAGTTCTGTTTTGTTAAGAGCTTTGGACATTTCATACTCTTTCGTTGCATATTTGTAAGCGTTTGCATAGTCTTGAACTCCAAAAAACAAATATGAAAGATTTGAATATGTATTTCTTAGCATAACAGAATCTAAAAAAATGTAGTTTTCTGCCAGTTCTGCTGACCTAAAGAAATACTCTAATGCTCGTGGAGTATCATGTAAATCTCGATACACACTTCCCGCATAAAAATAAACCTCCTGTTTATCGGCTTCAGTTCCTTTTTGTTCATAATACCCTAAAAGCAGTTTTGCTATTAGGTCTGATTCTGGAATTATATCTGCCTTGTCTTGAACTCGAAGTCTAACGAGAAAGAATCTATTCATCTCTTCCTCTGACAGATTAGGAATAGAAACATTCAAAGAGTCCAACATCGACAAAGCCAAAGTTGGATTGGTATCACCTATTTTCTTAATTTGATTTATCTTGTCAGACACTTTACTACTATTATCACAAGATGTGAGAATAAAGAAAATCAAAAAAAACACTGACAGACATTTTGTGGTTTGGGACTGCATGGTAAAATATTTTTTTGCAAAGGTAAACATTATTTTAAATATTCAATACAAATCACAAAGAAATTGCAAATAATGTTTCTTAATGTTTCATAATTTATCTTACGAAAAGAAAAGCTACGAATATTAGAAATAAACGTAATAAATTGTAATATAATACTATAACAAAGTTTTATGGGGGGTAACACTTTTTAACATTTAACAGAAACACATTGAAACTATATTAATAAGCTCTAAACAAAAATATTAGCATAACTTTGCAGCGTTCAAATCAAAACCCCATAGTAAATGAAAAGATTATTTTTAATTTTAAGTGTAACGTTAACATTGTGTACGTTCACACAAGAGAGTATTGCAAACGTGGTAACAGACTTGTTTCGAAACCAACAAGTGGAATATACATTCAGCAAGGAAGAAAAATACTTGTGAAGTAAGATGAGAGCTTTCTTTTCTCTGTTATTTATATTTGCAACGTTTGCCCCAATATACAGCCAACAAAACGACTGCGGTTTGGTGATCAATGAGGTATGCGTTGCAAATATTGACATGCACCTTGACCCATCGTATAATTATGGTGGGTGGGTTGAACTTTACAACCCAACATCTAATTCTATTGCACTTAGTAATGTGTGTTTGAGACATACGGATTCCGAAGGAGTCATCGAACA
>JAGHUI010000028.1 GCA_018064885.1 Candidatus Minthosoma equi
AACATTCCTAATGCCAAACCTGCTAGCTGTATGACTCTTTGGTCTATTTCGCGCTATCTGGGCAATGGCATTCAGAACAAGAAGGGTACTCAGTTCAAGAATTTCCGCATCGCTCAGGGTGCTGTAGCTCTCTACGACCAGAATACTACCGATGCTGTCGCAAAGGCAATGGCTGAGACAGGCAAGTTCGTTACCAACAACATCCTCTTCGAGACAGGCAAGGCAGATCTCAAGCCAGAGTCAATGACTGAGATTCAGAAGGTGGCTGAATACATGAAGAAGAACCCTCAGGCTCGCTTCCTCGTTGTTGGCCATACAGACAACGTAGGCAATGCTGCAAGCAACCAGACTCTCTCTGAGAATCGTGCTAAGTCGGTAGTAGCAGCTCTTGCAAAGCTTGGTGTTGACGACTTCAACCTCAAGGCAGAAGGTCGTGGTGCTTCTGAACCTGTTGCTGACAACAAGACAGCTGAAGGCAAGGCAAAGAACCGCCGCGTAGAGTTCATCAAGAAATAAACTAAGACCATTTATATCCCCTCTCCTTGTTTCCTTGCATCAGGTATCAAGGAGGGGGATTTATCTATTAACCAAATCAATAGGGATATTATGAAGAAGTTAATAATCACTTTAGCATTGGCTGCTATCGGTTGTACCAACATGTTTGCCCAAATGACTCCTGAAGCAGTGTTGGGTCTTCGTCCTACCGATACGCCATCAGTAGAGCAAATAGCCCAGCATTCATCAGATTACAACGAGTATGTCGATGAGTGGATAACAAATCTTGCAAAAGGCATAGAGCAATGCGAACAAAGCCTGAACAAGACAATGGGCAATGTTGAACTCCATGCACGCAACGATGCCAACAAAGCTGCACGCCAGCTTGGAGCCAGCGACATGCATGACCTTGAAACAAAACTCAACAGCATGACACCGGCTCAGCGTCAAAAATGGGCTATGGCTCAGGCTTCAAAAAGAGCGGCTAGCTATGGCTTCGATTTGAGCAAGGTGCATGAGGGTATGAGCGAACAGGAAAAACGCGAACAGGCCAACCAGGCTATGGCGCACAATACCGGTGGCCTCACCATAGACGACATGGAGTTTATCTACAAGCATAAACTCAATGCCAAGGAGACACAAGACTTCCTGAAAGCTGCAGGAATCGACGAGAGCGTGATGGAGAAGATGAATGCCAACAAGCATCGTTACACTCCTGCCCAGCAGCGAGTAATCAACGCCTATGCCGAGGCTGCTACTCCCATAAAAGTCTATCGCGAAGAATTCAACAGGAAGGTCGCTGCAATAGCCGACTCTATAAAGTATTACAAAGAACAGTGGAACTTAGTTAGGGCCGGATATGAAAATCCAGAAACGATTCCCGTCGAGGTGAGATATGCTTGCGCTTTGAGGGCAATTAGGAGTTTACATCCTATGTATCTTGATTTGGCAGGATTCATAAAGATACACATGTCACTCATACAGAAAGAAGATGATTATATTGATGTCATTGACCAGATTAACGGTACCGAGACACGAAAGGCAATGGGTCAGTGGCGCAAGCAAACTACGCACATGGCACTTGATTATCTCATTTTCACGAAACATTCAGCCGAGTTTCCTGAATATTTGCATTAATGGCGGTGTCTTTTATTCCTGAATATTATACATTATTAATTTTATAAGTCAATGAGACGATTGTTATTCATTTTGTTGTCTATCCTGTCATCCTTTGCTCTTCATGCCCAGCAGGAGCAAATCGTGACTCACTATACCATCGAGGTGGCTGTTGGCGAGCAGTATGTGTGGACACCCACGCAACTGGCAGCGATAGACAATGTGTCATCCAGTGATGAGAGTGTAGCCACCGTGAGCTTAAAGAAACCACGCACTGTCACCATATACGGCAAAAAGACTGGTGAAGCAACAATCACTGCCCAACAAGGAGACAGAACAGTGGTGGTAAAGGTGAAGATTGTGCCTGTCGTTACACCATGGAAGGGGCCTTATGTTTATAATCCTCCACAGACGGAGTTCTATATTGAATATGTTGACTTGGACTCGGGCGAAATATGCAAGACAGGAAACATCAACCATACTCAGGTGGACATACGCGGAGAACAATATGATGTAACTCGCAGTGGAGTGGGGTACCATTCTGAACTCCAGTATCTGCCTGAAGTTACTGGAAGTCATTATGATGGCTATACCGGTGAGCCAGAGGATGCTCCTTTGGGATATGGCTGTCATGAGATAGAACTGTTCAAGCACATGAAGGCAGAATATGCAGAGCTTTTCCAGAAGAAACTTTCAGAATTGTATGTAGGCATGGAAGAAGTAAGCGGCGTAAACTGCTGGGTGTTCGACACGAAAGGAACATTGGCTACATACTTGAAGCTGTGGATTGACCCAGCCAATGGCTGCTGTCTCAAATGTGTTGATAAGGAGAATGGTTCAGGTCATGAAGTGAAAGTATATAATCTGCACTATCATACATGGACAAAAGACCTGATGCCAGTACCTATGAGTTCATGGGAGATATATTGGGGAGATTAACCAAAATATTATTACATATTATGAAGAATTATCTATATTATGCAGTATTGTCTTTAGCACTTTTCGCACCAACATCAGTGCATGCTCAAGACACAACTAACGGCTTGACTATCAAAACCCAGATAGACAGTACCTATGTGTTTGGTTTTGATCTCACGCAATCGCGTTCTGCCAAGGGTGGTATATGGAACTTGAAAACGGGTAAGGCAGAGACTCCGCTCAGTTATACTAAAATCAAAAAAGACACTATCGATGGACAGCCTGTCATCATGCTTTATCGCGAGGTGGCACTGGGTAATCATCCCCTGAACAGATGGGAAACCTGGATGCAGAAAGAAGGCAAGTGGCTTAATGCTGAAGAAGCAGAAAACGAACCCCAAAAACAACAGCAAGACGAATGAAAACATTTTTCCTTATACTATCAGTTCTGTGTACAACATCGCTCTATGCACAGCGTATGACGGTTGTTGATATAACCAATATTATGCAGTACGTCAATGATGATAGCCTGACGTATCAAGTGGCTGTATCGGAGAGTTTTGCCAATAGCGACCACGGGCGGGAACTGCTAAAGCGTGTGGAAAGATGTGAGCTGTGTGCTGCAAAGAATAATGGAATCAGAACGGTAGAAAAAATTAATGCCCATGACTATGGGAAAGATGTGGACAAAAAGCTCAACTCTACTATTGCCGACCTGCAGCAGGCAAAGGATCAGGGAATGATTTCTGCAGAGGATTTTGCCAAGTACAAAGCAGAGTACGAGAAGTTGTTTGGTGACATGAAGGATGCTGTGACCGAACAAAAGAGGGAATACCAGCGTAACCCCGCAAAGAATCTGTATTCAGAAGCAGAACTCAAGATGCCTGAAGACCCTGATGCTCTCGTCAAGGAATTGTGTCGTTATGCGGCAGGAGGCCAATACTATCGTGAGGTAAGGGGTATGGGAAAGGGAATGGCTTGCGTGACTAACGGCAAACCAAACGATTACACATGGGGCGTGATCAACCTATTTAATCAGGAGATATTCCCACAGAAATATTTACTTCGTGGCTACACAGCCACCAACGATCTTTTGGTACTGGAAAAAGAGGGAGCACAATATGGGTTGTTCCACTATAATGGAGAGTGTGTCATACCATTCCAGAAAAATGAAATGCAGATAAAGAACTACCATGCGCTCATGCACACATCCTCTGGCGATAAGGTGATTGACAAGAAAGGAAAGACACTGTTCAGCTATCCTATAATTATTGCTCGTGATGGCATGTGGGAAGTCCAGTACAAGCCTTTCAATTGGGGTGTGGTAGCCGATGACGGTACTATACTCATTCCGCTGAAATATGGCATGATATGGAAATGGGAGCTTGAAGGCACCGAGTATGTGGGTGCTTTCTACAAACAAGATAGTTTTGATTGCGACCTCTATGATCCCAAGACATGGGAACTGGTGGGAAAGCATATAAGAGGTGAAATTATAATGAACAAGAAATAAACAAGAAAGGGGTGACACGAATATCATAGTGTCACCCCTTTCTTTATATGGTATCAGATACCTTTATACTAATTTCTGCTCTATCGCTACACGTACAAGAGCAGCGGTGTTAGGTACGCCAAGTTTGAGTTTCAAATACTTATAGTAAGAATGTACGGTTTCGAAGGCAAGGCATAGACGGTCGGCAATCATCTTGATACTGTAGCCTTCGACTATAAGTTTGAGCACCTCACGCTCACGAGGAGTAAGTTCCACGACATCAAGCTGAGGATGCGCTTGCAGGATCTTTACAGCCTCTGGACATACATACTGATTGCCCTTCATCACGGTTTCTATACCCTCAAAGAGTTCTTCTTTGCCACAGGTCTTCAGCACATAGCCGTCTGCCCCACATGACAATGCTCTGTTTATTACTGCAGCCTCTGAGTATGTGGAAAATATGAGGATGCGTACGTCTGGGTAGCGGTCTTTCCATGTCTCAACATAGTCAAGGCTGTTTCCGTCGGGCATGCCTACATCAAGAAGCAGAACATCAATATCGCAGTTCTGCTCAAGCATCGTCTCGCATTCTGCATTGGTGCTTGCATGAGCAATTACCTTGAAATCTCCGCTCTGCTTGAGCATGGCATCAAGGCTTTGGGTAATGACCTTATGGTCGTCTGAAATTGCTATCTTTATCATATTGGGAACAAAGATAGCAAGATTTAACGGTTTCACCATATAGTTGAAGATAAATACCCCCATTTGGGGGAACGCTCTATAGAGGAATCTCTATGTTGATCTCTGTTCCTGCTGACGAACTGCTTATGTTCATTCTTCCTTGTTGCAATTCAACTCGTTCGCGAATGTTGCGCAATCCCATACTTTTTGATTCTTCATCAGGGTTAAAGCCCTTGCCGTTATCTGCCACAATGACTGCTGCATATTCCTCGTCTATCATCAGCTGCACCATTATGTGTGAGGCGTTAGCATGCTTCAAGGCATTGTTCACCAGTTCGTGTGTTGCGCAATAAAGCATAATTTCTTGCTGTTCAGGGAGTCGTAGATCTTGTCCATGATGAGAGAAACTAACTGTGGCGTTTGCACGACAGAAATCACGCAGGGCTGTTGCTAATCCTTTATCTTTCAATGAAGCAGGCATAAGATGGTGTGCGACGCGTCTCATCTCTTCTGTTGCTTGCTTTGAGAGTTTCTGTATTTCGTCATTGCTTGACTGCATGTGAATGGACGTCAAAATGCCACCCAGACGGTCGTGCAAGTCTCTGCCAAGGCGTGTGCGCTCATCTGCTTCACCTTGAAGTCTAGATTGCATGTTGCTGATTCTGCGACGCTGCTTGTTTACAAGGATGATGACCACTACAGCAATTATCAGTACAGCAATAAGACCGATATACAACCAATTTTGTAGTTTTGACATACGGTGACGCTGCTCTAAGTCATGCAGTTGAGCTTCCTTCTCAAGCGTTTGGTAGCGCACCTCCATCTCTGATAGAGCCGACTGATATTTAGTCGTTGATTGCTCTTCCATAGTGTCATGAAGCAGGTCTATATAATGCTGTGTTTCAATCGTGTTGCCTATGGCAGAGTATGCATTGGCAAGTGTTTTATAAAGACCGATGTTATGCTGTGGGTCTTGGTCGTTTGCCTCTAATGCCTTCTTTGCCCACTCTATGGCTTTTGTCCACTCTTTGCGAGCTAAGCATAGTGCTGCCTGTTGTGCAAAAGCATCACTAACATTGGTTGGGGCATCTGCTTTCTCTGTCAATTGCAATGCCTTAGTCATGTAGTCTTGTGCTGTAGTCAAATCGTTGAATCCCAAGTGATAAATTCTTGAAAATAGCACATAACTGTCAAGCAGACTTTCAAGTTCTTCGTCTCTATGATTTTCATAATACACAACGCTTTTCTTAGCGTAATTAAGCGCAACCTTGTATTTGCCTGCATTCAGAGAAGTCATTGCTAATCCCGAATAAGGACCGCTTATCATTAGTGAATCGCCAGTTTGGATTCCAGCATTGAGTGCTTTTTTGTAGTTCTCTTCGGCAGCCTTATAATTGCCTAATTCCAGATACAGTTCTCCCACATTATAATAAAGGATGCATTCGCTTTCCTTCCATCCATGACGCTTGAAGATTGGCAAAGCTTTCTGGTAATAGTCGAGCGCTAGATGAAGCTTTCCCTGTATGTTGTAAAGATTGCCTAATGTACCGTATAGCTGAGATAAATTGTTGTCTATGTCATTTTGATTATAGAGCTTGTTGCTCTTCATCATCTCTGTAGCGCGCAAAGCTTTATCAAAGCAATGCTGTGCAGAATCATACATGCAGCTGCCATACGCCTGAAGTCCAAGTGTTTTCCAAGATTCGTACAATCCATTATAAAACTTCTTCTTCTCCGCCAACTCAATGCCTAATTTAGCGTAGTAGCATGATTTCTCTGCGTTAGTTTGCAAATATCCATTCATCAGTCCACTATAAACTCGATACAATTCTTTCCCCTCAAGTTTTTGAGTCTTCAGCACATGCTCCAGAGAATCAACGTTACGGTTACGATGATCGGAATATTCTGCATGCAGACACAACGGCATGATGAACATTGTAAGAATAACGGCACAGCGTATGATTGTTTTCATGTTGCAATATAACGAAAAACTAAATAGGTTAAATGTATGTTGAAGCAAAAAACACAAGTATGTTGGCTTAGGAACAAAAAAAGCCTCGCATTGCTGCGAAGCTTCTTGGGTGGAGGGTCGGGCTCGAACCGACGACATTCAGAACCACAATCTGACGCTCTAACCAACTGAACTACATCCACCATGTTGGCTATCCTTTCGTTTAGCGAGTGCAAAGGTAGGGAGTTTTTTTGAAATGACAAAATAAAAACGAAGAAAAATGACTTGTTCCGTCAAATTTCTTCGTTTCTTGGTATTTTTGTGGGATGTTTATTTACTTGTAGAACTCTTTCTTGCCTGCAGAAAGAGTATTCTTCATGAGTGAACAGATGGTCATAGGACCTACTCCTCCTGGAACGGGAGTGATGTATGAGCAGAGTGGGGCAACGTTCTCAAAGTCAACATCGCCATTGAGACGGAAGCCGCTCTTGCGTGTGGCATCTGGAACGCGTGTTGTGCCTACATCTATGATTACTGCACCCTTCTTCACCATGTCTGCTGTTACGAAGTTTGGCTTGCCGATTGCTGCAACGATGATGTCTGCCTGCTGGCACTCTTCTTTGAGAGTCTTAGAATGGCTGTGGCAAACTGTTACTGTGCTGTCGCCATACTGCTTTTGCATCATGAGCTGTGCCATTGGCTTGCCTACGATGTTTGAACGGCCAAGGACAACGCATTTCTTGCCTGATGTCTCAATGCCATAACGTTTGAGGAGTGTGACAATGCCGAGCGGTGTGGCAGAAACATAGCATGGAAGACCGATTGCCATACGGCCAACGTTGATTGGGTGGAAACCGTCAACATCCTTGCGGTAGTCGATAGCTTCGATGACTTTCTGCTCTGAGATGTGCTTTGGCAATGGAAGCTGAACGATGAATCCGTCAACGTCAGCATCCTTGTTGAGCTTGTCAACCTGTTCAAGAAGGAACTCCTCTGTGATGTCGTCCTCGAAACGAAGGAGTGTGCTCTTGAAACCACAAGCCTCGCAAGCAAGCACCTTGTTCTTCACATAAGTCTCTGAGCCTCCGTCGTGACCAACAAGGATAGCTGCAAGGTGTGGACGCTTGCCACCGTTATTTACGATTTCTGCGACCTCAGCAGCAATTTCCTGCTTGATGGCAGCCGCAGTTGCCTTTCCGTCAATTAGTTGCATAGTAAGAATGTATTGTGTTTGGTCTTGTTATCTTCTCATTCCTTGCATTCTCTGCATCTGCTGCATAGCCTTTGCCATCTTAGGAGAAGTCATCTGGTGCATCATCTTGCGCATCTGCTCGAACTGCTTTGTGATGCGATTCACTTCATCGATGCTTGTGCCTGAACCCTTGGCGATTCTCTGCTTGCGGCTCATGTTGATGCATTCAGGATGCTCACGCTCATATGGTGTCATGGAACCAATCATTGCTTCGACAGCTTTGAATGCATTGTCGTCAATGTCAACATCCTTGATGGCTTTGCCTACACCAGGAATCATGGCAGCGAGATCCTTGATGTTACCCATCTTCTTGATCTGCTGAATCTGTCCGAGGAAGTCGTTATAGTCAAACTTGTTCTTGCGAATTTTAGCTTCGAGCTTTTTTGCCTCTGCCTCGTCAAACTGCTGTTGTGCGCGCTCTACGAAGCTGACAATATCTCCCATACCAAGGATACGATCTGCCATACGAGCAGGGTGGAATACATCAAGTGCTTCCATCTTTTCGCCTGTACCGACAAACTTGATAGGCTTTGTTACTACAGTACGAATTGAGAGAGCAGCACCACCACGAGTGTCACCATCAAGCTTTGTGAGGATAACGCCATCGATTTCAAGACGTTCGTTGAATGTCTTTGCTGTATTTACGGCATCCTGACCTGTCATGGCATCCACTACGAGGAGAGTTTCGTCTGGGTTGATGGCAGCTTTAACCTGCTCAATCTGCTGCATGAGTTCTTCGTCAATTGACTGACGACCAGCTGTATCGACAATGACAACATCCTGGCCGTTTGCCTTAGCTGCCTTGATGGCATTGAGAGCAACCTGTACCGGATCTGTTGCACCCTGTTCCATGTAGCAAGGAACATCAACCTGCTCTGCAAGGATGCGAAGCTGTTCCATGGCTGCAGGACGGAATGTGTCGCAGGCAGCGAGGAGAGGCTTCTTATGGTTCTGAGTCTTCAAGCGAAGTGCAAGCTTACCAGACATTGTTGTCTTACCAGCACCGTTGAGACCAGCCATGAGAATGATTGTTGGGTGACCTGTGAGGTTGAGCTCAGTAGCTTCGCCACCCATGAGTTCAGCAAGTTCATCGTGAACAATCTTCACCATGAGCTGTCCTGGCTTGACGGCTGTGAGCACGTCCATGCCGAGGGCTTTCTGCTT
Organism: Candidatus Minthosoma equi; assembly: GCA_018064885.1. Taxonomy (GTDB): domain Bacteria; phylum Bacteroidota; class Bacteroidia; order Bacteroidales; family Bacteroidaceae; genus Minthosoma; species Minthosoma equi. The sequence goes on from JAGHUI010000028.1 coordinate 9,070, forward strand.
TACTGTATCTGTGAAGGTCTTAGCAACCTTGTAGTTGACATCGGCTTCAAGGAGAGCTCTGCGGACATCCTTGAGTGTCTCTGCCACGTTGATTTCGGTGATTTTTCCTTCACCTTTAAGTATTTTGAAAGAACGTTCAAGTCTTTCTGAAAGATTTTCAAACATATTTAGTATTATTATTTTCTTGAGTTAGGGTTCTTTGCGCCTTTATAAATAAGGAACGCGAGAATTAGAACGACAAGGGCGATTGCGCTGTAGCCAATAATGTGGCTGTAATGAGAAACTGTCTGGATCAGTTCTTCCTTTGGCATGATGCGTCCCAGATAGTAGCCGATGGCAACGAGAATGCAATTCCATACGGCTGCGCCAATAGCTGTGTATAGCGAGAAAGGGAGAATACTCATCTTTGCCAATCCTGCAGGAATGGAGATGAGCTGACGAATTGCCGGAATCATTCTGCCAATAAGTGTGCTTATAGCGCCATGTTTGTCGAAGAACTTTTCTGCCTGCTCCACCTTTTCTGCATCAATAAGACACATGTGACCGAATCTGCTGTTGGCAAATTTGTACACGATAGGACGTCCCAAGTATCTTGAGAGTGTGTAGTTGATGAATGCGCCGAGCAATGCTCCGATGGTTCCGCAGATAACAATCATTGGACAAGACATTTCACCATCGTAAGCCATATAGGCGGCAGGAATCATCACCACTTCAGAAGGGAAGGGAATGAACGAGCTCTCGATAGTCATGAACAGGATAACCCATCCGTAGTTGAGGTTTTCAAGGGCATCCTTAAATAAGTTTACTATTATTTCTTCCATAATCGTGTGCAAAGGTACGGAAATAAATTCATAATTCATAATTCACAATTCATAATTCAAGGTTTATGTCCTTTTTATCCTTCAATAATGGGTAAAAAGTTGTGTATTTTTACCTTTTTGTGCTTAAAGAGAAAAAAAAACAAGAATTGTTTGGTGTATTCGCAGAAAACCTCTACCTTTGCACTCGCTTTAAGGAAAGCACAACATGGGTAAGTCCTATACGGCCAGCTCCTTGCGAATCCTCCAGGGCTTGACCGCAGCAAAGGCAACAGGTTGTAGCGGCGCGATGTAGTTCGCTTACCCACCCGCCTCTTTAGCTCAGTTGGCCAGAGCACGTGATTTGTAATCTCGGGGTCGTTGGTTCGAATCCGACAAGAGGCTCTAAAGAAAGAAGAA
>JAGHUI010000112.1 GCA_018064885.1 Candidatus Minthosoma equi
ATAACGTATGTAGTATAATTCACAATAATTTCATTAACGTTTAATTCACAAAAAGAAAATGAAACGGTTAAAGAACAACCCCGTGCTCTCTCTTTTTGTGCACATGCTGTCTAAGCTGTACAAAGAAAACAGAGAAAGAGTTGCCTGAGAACGAGCTTTGGCAACTGTATCGTGCTGCCTATGAGCAGTACCAGTCAGAAATCAAGAACGGCGAGAAGGCTTATTCTCGTTATGTGAATGATTTCGTTTCTTATCACCTTCCATGTGTGTGCATGAACGAGGAAGCAATTAGACTTCACCTCATGCGTGTCTTTGCACTGAAGGAACTTCTCGAAGATCGCACTGATCTTGTGGAATCATTCTTCACAAAGACCTCATTCACACAGGAGGACTTTCTTCTGATGAACCAACTGTTCAACAAAGGAATGAAAATCGTAGAGCCAGAACCTGTGTTCCTGGCTCATTTCAATGATGAGCAGATTAGTCTTATCAGAGAATTTGCGAAATCTGCAACGCTATTCCAACCAGAAGCATCCAAGGAGGAGATCAAGAACCTCTTTGAATGTAAGTTGACTCATCCTCTTCAGGCGACAGTCAACCGAAATGTTGCTCTATTCTTCGGGAAACTTCGCGAAAAAGGTATTATTCCACATGCTTGGCAGATGATCATAGAGAAGAATAAACTTATATCATCGTCTTTGGACAATCAGCCTCTACGTGCTTCACAGCTTCGATGCGGATTGGCACAGGCAAGAAACGCAAGCCTTGGCAAGAAACCCAATTCGAACAAGCCAGATGAAGAACTGGGCTTTTATGACACATGTAACTCTTTCGTCAAGAAGTTGAAAGAAAGTCTGTAAAATGCAACTAATCCTATCAACTGAAAAATGGATGACTATATAACTGCTATATATACAATCCTATATAGTTGATAGTGGCACGCTTATGATTTTCAGGGGCTACCTTTGCACAAGAATCGATTCAAGTGCGGAGGCAGCCCCTCCATTTCATGTATAACAATTAAAGCGTACAGACAATGGAAAATACTATAGAAATGATATTTGCAGATAAATCTGTGACCTATGACCATTTTACATCAGATCTGGCTACAAAGATTGCACTCAAGATGTATCAGATAGAGAAAGGCAAACTTGAAATCAGTCAGTCCCAGGCTTTTAAAATGTTTGGAAGAGCAGATGTTGAAAGATGGATCAAAAGCGGCAAGTTGCAACCATCGAGAATTTCTCCTGGTAAAAAAAGATTCAAGTTAGTTGACCTTCAGAAATTAGCAAACATTCAGCAGAACTATCTTTTGTAATATCATCGAAAACGAGAAAACTCAGATATGGCACAATACCGTATCTGAGTTTTTTTCGTTAAAGAAAGATTGAGCTATTTGTTAAACCAACCTCTGATACATTTGGGTTAGATTCTTATCTACATTAGTTACCTTGAATTGTACTCGTGCATTCTTGATTTTCTTAGGGAGTAGGGCAACCAATTTGTCCATAACCTGATCTACGTTTGAGAAGCCTGTGTCTTCAAGGGCGCAGACCTTCTTGCCCATCACATACGCCTCCGCACGTACATTATTGTACTTGGATATTCTTTCAAACGTCTTATCCTCCTTCTCTACATGCTTAGATTCGTGATCGGTAAAGAAAACAAAATCTATGACTTTTTCGTTAAGAATCCATGCCGGAGTGAAATCAACCTTCACATAGACCTTAGCCATTTTATTTATAGAGTGGTTAAGTCCAAAGTCAACTTCATTCAAAGTTGCTCCACATTCATTCTGAGCGATGGTTGCCCAACTATGTCGGAACGCATAGAGAGAAGCTTTGAAGTTGGGGTCAACCTTTTCCCAAATCTGCCTTATTCCAGTATTCACATTTGCACAGAAAGAATCTGATGTGGACAAACGGTCATGGAAGTTAAATAGCCATGGAGTATCTACATTCTTTGAAAGATACTTCTCGAAAGTTGGCTTCAAGAACTCTGGCACACGGATTTCAAAATATCCTTTATCTGCACGAGTCTTTCTTGTCTTCTGTCGTTCATAGTGGAAGATACCATTGACATATTGGTCTTTCTCTGCATTGAAAATATCCACTGCATTCAAACCACACAAACAGAATGACATCAGAGCTACATCCTGACCAACCTCCATCAATGGATTGGTAAATCGGCTTCTATCAGGTACCACATTGAAGAACTTACGCAACATACTTGCAGGAATAGCTCGCTTCTCGGGAATGTCACTTCTTGGAATTGTAACATTACACCAAGGGTTCTTGAGTCTGGCTATTCCTTGCTCCTCATCGTTATACTCCTTCATTGCTGCTTTATAAACCTCTCGAAGGCAAACAGGGTACTGTTCCTTGCAACGATTAGTCTCTGCAAGAGATTCTATCCATCGATTAAGAAAAGAAGATGTAAGACGTGAGAACATGATGTTGTCCGACTCTGCAAATCTCTCCAGATGATTGATGGCATAACGGTAATTGCGAGAGGTTCGTTCTTGACCTCTTGCCTTCAACTTTTCAATATGGTTTCTCGTATATTCAGAGAAAGACAAATCCTCAGTGGTCTTTGTCAGATAGGCTACAACCTCAGATGCTGTCCAACTTGAAATATCAATTTGGTTAAGCAAGCCATAATATCGGCTTATCAGATTTGAGGTCTGCTGAATTACGAAAGGATCAATAACGTCCTTTCCCTTGATTCCTTTATCATTGACCATCCATGAGGTTCTGATAAAAGAACTCTGTCTATTTTGTACTACACGAATGTAAACAATGTACATTCCTGTTTTGAGTTTTGATTTTACTGTTGGTCTAAGAGTTGCCATACGTATTATAATTAGTGAAATGTTTACACTTTTGAAGCCTTGTTTACACCATGCTTTTCAATCAAGAAAACAGATTAAAATCTGGTCAACATCACCCAAAAATCTGGTCAACATATCGTCAACAAGGGGGTATTTTCAGACTTTTTTTAAGAACCCATTTTTTTGCTTGGTCAACATGCCATAAAAATCTGGTCAACAAATTGGGGTTTTTAGTCAACTTATTCTGCTTACGTAACCCGCAGAATATGAGCAAAAAGAACCGAGGCAAGAGTCTGTTTTCCAAACTCTTGCCTCGTATTTCACTAATTATCAGCATTCAGTCGTTTATTCTTCAACCGCAGC
>JAGHUI010000088.1 GCA_018064885.1 Candidatus Minthosoma equi
TTAACGATGTTGATACCCTTCTGTGGAGCAGCGAGGCGTGCGCCGTTGATTGAGTAGTAGCCTGCAATCTTCTGGATGCCAGAAGTCATTGGAGCCTTAACAGCTGTTGGATCGTACTCGTCTGCTGGAAGGTTGTCGTATGTGTAAACGTCGATGTAGAATACGTGAACACCACCTGATGGGAGAGTTACAGAGAGAAGCTCGCCTGTAGGAACCTCGTAGAATGTTGCCCAACGAGAATTTGTGAAGTTAGAACCACCCTGGCCGATGTAGAACATTACATATTCGCCAGCAGCTGCAGCCTCACGTGGGAATGTGATTGTTGGACGTGCCATGAAGTATGCACCGAGGTCGTCGTTGATATACATGAAGATACAGCTGTTGTTGCTTGCGTTTGGAGGACAGCTGATGCTGAGACCATTGAAGATATTTGCTGTATCATCTACATAACCGTAACCGTTAGCATTGAGGTCTGAGATGTTGCCTTCGTAGCCTTCCTCAGCGTTTGCAACGTTGAGAGTAGCACGAGTTCTTGAGCCATCCCACCACCAGCATGATGGAGCGTAGTTTGGAGTAGCAACAGAGAGGTCTGTGCCGTCATTTGCTTCGCCATTGATGTACTCTTCTGCAGAGTAAACGAGTGAGTCAACAGTTTCGCCGTTGTCAACAAGGATGTAGCATGATTCAATTACCTCACCGCGGATGATCTGCTTCTGCTCGTCTGTGATCTTAACGAAATCCCAGTCGTGTACTGCATTGCCATCTTCGTCAGCTACAACAGATGCCTTGCGATTCACATCAATGCCCTTAGCATCAACTTCCTTCTCTGCAACAGCTGTCTTGTAGCCTTCAACCTTTACAGATACAGTAACTACAGAGTTGCCAGATACTGTGATGCCTGTGCTTACATTCTGGTCAAGCTCTTCGTAGTAGCCTTCGTCATTTGAAAGGATGAACTGGTAGTCTTCGCCGCAAAGGGTGTTGTTTGTCCAAGCTACAGAGTATGTACGCTTTGTGCCTTCCATGCCTGAGAGTGAAAGTGTTGGCTCGTTGAGAGCGATTTCGCCTACAGGAACAATGATTGTAACAACATTAGAAACAGCACCTGTCTCAATAGATACAGAAGCAGCCTTGATTGTCACGTTACCATCTTCTGCACCGTCCTCTGCGTCATCGGATGCGCTAACAGAGATGAATCCGTCTTCTGGGTTGTACTCGATGTCACCATAGTCGCCTACTTCTGCAACCAAGTCTGCATCGAGCACCTTCTTGTAAACAGGAACAGAGTCTTCCTTTTCGCCATCCTCTCCGTAGATATAGTCATAGCCAATAATCTCGTCTGTCTCCTTCATGAAGATTGGATCGGAGCCATCGATTGAGTAGTATGTCTTTGTCTCGTTGCCAAGAGTAGAGACACCTGCTTTGAACTCAATCTTACGTGCGTCGTTGTTCACACCGATAACCTTGAGGGATGGTGTAGAAACAGCCTCAGCATCGTTCTTGTCTGACCAGATCTGCATGCGGTAGAGGATGTTTGCAGACTTACCATTGAACTTGATGCAGAGAGGACCTTCTTCGATAACCTTGAAGTAGCGGAACTTGTCTGGAGCACCAGAGATGTAGTTGCCTTCCTCGTCCTTCTCAGCAGCGAGATCCTGAAGCTCGTGGATAGAACCAGAGATTGGCTCTACGACGATTGGATCAGATGGGGTGTCTTCCCAACCTGTATTACCGTTACAAGCAATTGAGTTAACAACGAATGCTGTTGAATCCTCGCGAGAGAGCTCTACAGCTACGATCTGACCTACACGGAGGTCGTTAACTACGATCCAGCGCTCGTTCTTTGTAGAGCGGAGACCTGTGCCCTGCACGAGGTTGATCTGTCCGTCAGCAAGCTGAACAGACATGAACTCAAGACCTTCGTTGAGGAGTTTGTAAACACCCCAGCCATTGATCTTATATGATTCTTCTGGACCAAAGGAAAGAGCATCGCCTGGAACGATTTCCTTACCGTTTACTGTACCTCCGGCGAAGTCAACATCTTTCTCAAGACGGTAGCCCATCTGATCGAGAGTTGGATTCTCCTCAGTCATTGTCTGTGCCTGCATTGATGTAGCGAAGAGGGACATCATTGCAAGAGCAACAAGTGAGTAAAATTTTCTCATAAGAAAAATAGTTTTTAGTTAATGATTATAAGTGAATATTTGTTAGGAAACTTTATCTAATGTCAATCACAGGAATGTTGTCCTTGTCGTTGTAGTAAAGGTTCTCGCCTGCCATACCCCAGATGAATGTGTAGTAGTATGTTCCAGCAGCTGCGTGGATTGACCACTCTGGCGACATGATTGCCTGCTCGTTGTGGAGCCATACGTTGCGTGTCTCGTTTGGCTGGCCCATTACGTGAGAGATTGTCTGTCCGTCAGGGAGATTGAAGTAGTAGTAAGCCTCGATGCGGCGACCGTGTGTGTGAGGTGGCATTGTGTTCCATACAGCACCTGGATTGAGCTGTGTGAGACCAAGCTGAAGCTGGCATGGGCCTTCCTCAAGAACGTCGTTGACAATGAGCTTATATACGGTACGGTTGTTAGCCTCTTCCACTGTGCCTACAGGTCCCCAAACAGCTGCCTTGAGCGAACCTTTGCGACCATCGAGGGTGATCCACTGAGTCTTGTAGTGCTGGTGTGCTGTAGCTGAGTTGAGATAGAACTTAGCAGGATTATTGGCATCCTTTGAACGGAACTCAACTGACTTGTTGACGTCCTTGCCTTTGCCGATATGACCACGGCCGATGTAGAGTGCTTCCTTTGGAGAGAGAGCATATTCCTTGCCGTCCACAATGACTACGCCTTCGCCCTGTCCGCAGTTCACGACGCCAAGCTCACGGTTATACATGAAGTATTTTTCTGGAATAGTGTTGTCAACATCAAGACCAAGCTCGAAGAAGTTCTCAAGCTTCAGAGTCTTGCTGACTGGCATTGCACCACCGAAGATGAAGCGGTCGTAGTGAGAATAAGTGAGGTTGATCTTGTCTGCTTCCATAACCTTCTCCATCACGAAACGATCGCGGAGAGTCTTTGTGTCGTAGTGCATAACATCCTGAGGATGGCATGCTGTCTGGAAATGGATGAATTGGTCGCCAACAGTGCGGTCAGCTTCCTGAGCATTGGCAGTGAGTGATACAGCCAATGCAGCTAATGCTATAAATTTCTTCATATATAAAATAATGTGTTATTTCTTGTTGATCTGAATACGGTTCCAAACAACCATAGCTACTGTAATGGCTGTAAGGATTGCTGCGCCTACCCATGTTGTGAGGTACTTGATACATCCGTAGATGAGGAAGGCTATTGGTGAAGAGGCGAAGTCGAGAGCTCCTGCGCTGAAGCCTTCTGGCACCTTAACGGCTGCATCATCAGGATGTGCCGCGCTCACCATCTGAGCTGCACTTGTGAAGTTCTCGCTCATCAGGGTTACAAATACAAGACCAATGGAAACTACCACGAGTCCTACGATGAATGACTTGACAACATTGCCCTTTGTGTATGGAAGCACCATTACGAAGACATAGAACATTCCTGCAAGTGATGCAAGAGGTAGGAACTGGTTAATGCCTAATTGTGAGAGACCTACGGCTACGCCAATTGTTACAGGAATGAGAAGGAGGCTCACTACGAGTGTTGTTGGATGTCCAATAACAAGTGCTGGAGACATACCGATATAGAACTCTGCCTTCTCTCCGAACTTCTTGGCAATCAGTTCGCGAGTTGCTTCTGAAATTGGCTTCAAACCTTCGATGAAGAGACCTGTAATGCGTGGTATGAGCTCCATCACTGCACCCATGCTGACGCCAAGCTTAAGCGGCGTTGGAAGGATGTCCATGAAGCCTGCAAATGTTGGCTCTGCCCACCATGCTCCGAACTCAGGAATCTTGGAGAGTGCGCCGATGCAGAAACCGATGATGATACCGAGGAAGATTGGTTCGCCAAAGAGTCCAAACTTCTTCTTCATGCCTTCTGCGTCTATGTTGAGCTTGTCAAAGCCTGGAATGAGGTCGAGAAGCTTGCCGATGAGAATGGCAAAAGGAGTGAAGCCTTGACAGAATGGCTGCGGAATGCTGATGCCTTCCATGCCTGAATAGAATGACTGGAATTTCTTTGCTGTCATGTCGGCAAGGACGAGTGTGATGATGTAGCACACGATAGCGGCAAAGAAGCCCCAGAGGATAGAATCTGAGAGGAAATAGATAACTGCACCGATGAAGGCGAAGTGCCAGTAGTTCCAAAGGTCGATATTGACTGTACGAGTGCATTTGCAAAGAAGCAGAAGCAGATTGACGCCAAGGCAGACAGGGATGATGAATGCACCTACGGTGGTGTTGTATGCCACGGATGCTGCTGCAGGCCAGCCCATGTCGAAGACGTTGAGCTTGAGACCTAAGATGTCAACAACGGTGCTCAATGCCGGACCAAGTGAAGAGGTCAGCAAACCTGTGATAACTCCAAGTCCAACAAAACCTACGCCGACGTAAAGTCCGCTCTTGAGTGCCTTGGAAAACTTGATGCCGATGCACAAACCAAGGATGGTGAAAATAATAGGCATCATCACGGCTGCACCAAGGGCAATAATGTAAGCAAACGTCGATTCGATTGCTCCAAATACAATATCCATAATTGAATTAATTAGTGAAGTTAGTTAGATTTTCGGCACAAAATTAAGTCAAATTTCCCCATTTTGCAAAAAAGGCACACGAAATTCGGCAAAATAACACGTTATTGTATATATATTAGAGTTTTTTTTAGTAATTTTGCAACGATTTTAGGCACATCTTTACAAATTTGTCAATAGGTACGGTAAAAAGATAAGGTAGAGCATTTGCCATTTTGCATGAACAGAAAGGACTAAAAACAAACTAATAAAACATATATGATTACAAATGACATTTTCGGAGCTCTGCAGCTGATGGCTGTCGGTATGCTCACGGTGTTCTGCATCTTGATCATCGTCATCTTGCTCGGCACCCTTCTCATCAAGCTTGTCAACAAGTATGCACCAGAGGAAGTGCAGGCAAAGAAGCCTGTTGCTGCTGCAAACAACGCTGTTGCTGCTATTGATGCAACAACAAAGGCAGTAATTGATGCTACTGTTGCTCAGATTACAGGCGGCAAGGGCCGTGTGGCTAAAATAACTAAATTGTAAACTAAAATTTTTAAGGATAAAAAGAATATGGCAAAAGAAGTAAAATTCTCACTCGTGTTCCGCGATATGTGGCAGAGTGCAGGCAAGTACCAGCCACGTGTTGACCAGCTCGTGAAAGTAGCTCCAGCAATCATCAAGATGGGTTGCTTTGACCGTGTTGAAACTAACGGTGGCGGTTTCGAGCAGGTAAACCTCCTCTATGGAGAGAACCCAAACAAGTCTGTTCGCGAATGGACAAAGCCTTTCCACGAGGCTGGCATCCAGACTCACATGCTTGACCGTGCGCTTAACGGTCTCCGTATGAGCCCATGTCCAAAGGACGTTCGCAAGCTCTTCTACGTTGTAAAGAAGAAGCAGGGCACAGACATCACTCGTATCTTCTGCGGTCTCAACGACCCACGCAACGTGATCCCATCTATACAGTATGCAAAGGAAGCAGGCATGATTGCTCAGGCTTCTCTCTGTATCACATACTCTCCTATCCACACAGTTGAGTACTATGTAAACCTCGCTAAGACATTCATCGAGGCTGGCGCAGACGAAATCTGCTTGAAGGATATGGCTGGTATTGGCCGTCCTGTTTCTCTCGGCAAGATTGTTGAGGGCATCAAGGCTATCAAGAAGGACATCGTGATCCAGTATCACTCTCACGCAGGCCCTGGCTTCAACATGGCTTCTATCCTCGAAGTTGCTGAGGCTGGCTGCGACTACATCGACACTGGTATGTCTCCACTCTCTTGGGGTACAGGTCACGCAGACATCATCACAGTTCAGGAAATGCTGAAGGATGCTGGCTTCAAGGTTAAGGACATCAACATGGCAGCATACATGGAGGTTCGCACAATGATTCAGGAAATGTGTGACGACTTCCTCGGCTACTACATCCCTGAGCTCAACCACCTCAACAACTCACTCCTCGTTAAGCCAGGTCTTCCAGGCGGTATGATGGGTTCACTCATGACTGACCTTGAGGACAACCTCAAGTCTCTCAACAAGTGGAAGGTGAAGAACAACCAGCCAGAGCTCACTACTGACGAACTCCTCGTTAAGCTCTTCGATGAAGTTGCTTACGTTTGGCCAAAGGTTGGTTACCCATGTCTCGTTACTCCATTCTCTCAGTACGTTAAGAACCTCGCGCTCATGAACGTAATGCAGATGGAGAAGGGCAAGGCTCGCTGGTCTATGATTGCTGACAACATCTGGGATATGATTCTCGGCAAGTCAGGTCAGTTGCCTGGTCCTGTTGCTGATGAGCTCGTTCAGATGGCTAAGGAGCAGGGACGTGAGTTCGAGACTCAGGATCCACAGTCTTACTACCCAGACAAGCTTGATGAGTTCAAGAAGGAAATGCAGGAGAACGGATGGGAACTTGGTCAGGACGACGAAGAACTCTTCGAACTCTCTATGCACCCAGAGCAGTACCGCGCTTACAAGAGCGGCAAGGCTAAGGCTGACTTCGAGGCTGACCTCGCTAAGCGCAAGGCAGCTAAGAACGCTCCAGCAGCAGGCGCAGAGGGTCCAAAGAGCGTAACAGTTCAGGTTAACGGCGTTAACTACAAGGTAGAAATCGCATACGGCGATGCAGTTCCAGCTGCAGCAGCAGGCGCAGCAGCACCAGCAGCAGCTCCAGCAGGTGAAGGCGAAGACATCCTCGCTCCACTTGAGGGTAAGTTCTACCTCACTAAGGACAACTCTGAGACTCCAAAGAAGGTGGGCGACGCAGTTCAGGCTGGCGACACTCTTGGCTACATCGAGGCAATGAAGACATTCAACGCTATCCGTGCAGACAAGGCTGGCACAATCACTGCTATCCTCGTCAACTCTGGCGACTCTGTAGAAGAAGACGATCCAATCATGAAAATGGCTTAATTAGAACATGGACGCACTATATAACATATTAGACAACTTGTACCACATGACAGCGTTCAGCGACATCATCGCTGCCAATGGTACATTCATCATCATGTACTTGCTTGCCTTCGTACTCTTGTACCTCGGTATTGTCAAGCACTTCGAGCCACTGCTCCTCATCCCAATCGCCTTTGGTGTGCTTATTGCAAACTTCCCTGGCGGTGAGATGGGTGTTTACCAGGCTGACGAGGCAGGATGCATCCGCGACGCTGCCGGCAATGTGCTCGCTGAGAACATCTGGGAAATGTCGCTCCCAGCTATTGCTCACGAACTCGGATTGATGAACTTCCTTTACTATATGCTCATCAAGACCGGATTCCTTCCACCAGTAATCTTCATGGGTGTAGGTGCCCTCACAGACTTCGGTCCTATGCTTCGCAACCTCAAGCTCGCCATCTTCGGTGCTGCTGCTCAGCTCGGTATCTTTGCCGTACTGCTCGTTGCTGTAGGCTCTGGATTCTTCACAATCAAGGAAGCTGCTGCTCTTGGCATCATCGGTGGTGCTGACGGTCCAACCGCCATCTTCACTACTATCAAGCTTGCTCCACACCTCCTTGCACCTATCGCCATCGCCGCTTACTCTTACATGGCTCTCGTGCCTGTGATTATTCCTCTCGTAGTGAAGCTTCTCTGTTCTAAGAAGGAACTCATGATCAACATGAAGGAGCAGGATAAGCTCTTCCCTCCAAAGAACAAGATGAAGAACGAGAAGATCATCAAGATCATTTTCCCTATCGCAGTTACTACTATCGTGGCACTGCTCGTTCCATCCGCAGTCAGCCTTATCGGTATGCTCATGTTCGGTAACCTCTTGAAGGAGATCGGTTCTGATACAGCTCGTCTGTTCGACACAATCTCTAATGCTGTAATGAACACTTGTACAGTATTCCTCGGACTCTGTGTAGGTGCTACAATGACAGTTCAGGCATTCCTCAACTGGACAACAATCGGTATCGTTGTAGGTGGTTTCTTCGCATTCGGTCTTTCTATCGCATCTGGTATCTGCATGGTTAAGGTATGGAACTGCTTCTCTAAGAAGAAGATCAATCCGCTGATTGGTGCTACTGGTCTTTCTGCCGTTCCTATGGCAAGCCGTGTATGTAACCTCATCTCTACACAGTACGATCCAAAGAACCACGTTCTTAACTACTGCATGTCATCAAACGTAGCAGGTGTGATCGGTTCTGCCGTTGCTGCAGGTGTGCTCATCTCATTCCTCCAGAATACAACATTCTAATCCACCCACACACATATATATATAATTAAAGGGCAGCTCTAACGGGCTGTCCTTTGTTATTTAAAGCTATGGGGGGCTAATGGGGCTTATTGGACTTATTAGGCTTATTGGACTTATTAGTCCTATTAGTCTTATTAGTCCTATTGGTCTTATTAGACCCATTAGTCCAATAAGACTCAGTTTCTCAAACCTCTATTATTTCTCCATCATAAGCGAGATGGAAGCCATCTGGGAGGTTCTGCTGCTCTTTTTCATGAGGAAGGATATGATGGCTCATGTGGACTATCCATGTCTGCGGCGAGCCTATATGTCTTGAGAAGTCAATGGCGTCTTCTATAGTTTGATGGCTTGGATGCTCCTTGTGGCGAAGTCCATTTACGACGAGATAATCAATGCCTTTCAGATAGTTGAACTCCTCTTCTGGGATTGTCTTCATGTCTGTGATAAAGGCGAAGTTGCGAATGCGGAAGCCGACAATTGGCAATTTTCCGTGCATCACGCGTATAGGAATAACTTGGATGCCATCAATGTCGATGGGAACATGAGGTTCCATCTCAATCAGATTTATGGCAGGGACGCCAGGATAGCGCTTATCCTTCGGCGTGAAGCAATATGGTATGCGTTCCATGAGATGATCGGCGCAGAACTTCTCTGCATAGACATTGACGTCGCCAAAAACACTGTAGGGACGAAGATCGTCAAGTCCTCCAACATGGTCATAATGCTCATGAGTGATGAGGACAGCGTCGAGTTTCTTGAAGTCTATCGTCAGCATCTGTTCGCGGAAATCAGGGCCGCAGTCAATAAGGATGTGCTTTCCGTCAACTTCCACCATTGCTGATGTGCGAAGCCTCCTATCACGAGGATCAGCCGACGTACAAACATCACATTTACAGCCTATTTGAGGTACTCCGCAGGATGTTCCGCTGCCTAATATCGTTACCTTCATATAGTTTTCACTTACACTTTAATAAATGGCACTCATATTTATTAAAAGAAACACAGCTAATTATATGAAATTCACCTCAGGATGAATGTCAACATCAAACTTTGCCTTGACGTCACGGCAGATGGTTTCGCAAAGAGCGACAATCTCGTCAGATGTAGCTCCTCCAAGGTTCACAAGCACAAGTGCCTGCTTGTCATGGACAGCTGCTCTGCCAAGCGACTTGCCCTTCCATCCGCATTGGTCTATCATCCATCCGGCAGGAATCTTCACCCCACCCTCTACTTCATAGAAAGGCATCTGAGGATAGTCCTTTTGTATGCTGAGGAACTTGTCTCTGCTCACCACGGGATTCATGAAGAAGCTGCCAGCGTTGCCAAGCACCTTTGGGTCTGGAAGCTTAGCGTTGCGAATATCGATAATTGCCTGACGAACATCAGCATAAGTAAGGCTGTCTCGTTCGCCAAGAACAGCTTTTATGTTGCCGTATTCAAGCTTCAATTCAGCCTTTGTGCTGAGCGTGTAAACAACATGAGTGACAGCATACATGCCTTTGAGCTCGTTCTTGAAAATGCTCTGACGATATGCATAGCTACATTCTTCGTTTGTGAAGATGCGAGCTTCACCTGTTTTCAGATTTATGGTTTCAACCGTAGAAATCACGTCCTTTGCCTCCACACCGTATGCGCCAATGTTCTGTACGGCGCTTGCGCCAACTTCACCAGGAATGAGCGAAAGGTTCTCCACTCCGCCCAGGCCATGCTCTACTGCCCAAGCCACGAAATCGTCCCACACTTCGCCTGCTCCCACTCTCACTGTGACCTTGCCCTCCTTGTCATCGTGCTCAACAATGTCGATACCCTTGATTGCGCTGTGAAGAATAGTACCCTCAAAGTCGCCCTTGAAAAGGAGGTTTGAGCCTCCGCCGATATGAAGCACATTGCCACCAAGCGTAGGAATAATGCTCTTCAGCTCATCCACCGAATTGTATTCGATAAATGTGCTTGCCTTCACGTCCATGCCGAACGTGTTGTGCTTCTTCAAATCATAATCGCTGTATATATTCATGATGCATGTAAGTCTTTGGTACTCATCAAAAAGAGGATGCTATGCGCCCCTAATATTCAATTTCTATCAGCTTCCACTCGCCATTACGCTTGTCAAACTTGAATTTCATCTGCAAGCCATTGCTGACGCCCTCCATGAGGAGAGTCTTGCGGTTCTGGCTGATGCTCGACTGACCGTAGTCGATGTTCACAAGAGCGTCTTTAGGAAACGGGAGATCCTTTTTCATATCAAACCACTGATCCACAGTGAGCTGTTCCACTTGGTCCTCTTCTCCATCAGTAGCAGTGAGGACAAGTTTCAGTGGCTGTGAGATAGCTTCCCTCTGCGAGATGCTGTCGGCAATGAAATCGGCATAGAACTTCAGGAAATCGCCATTCGGAGTGGATTCCTCGCTCTCCTTGACGATGTCCACGAGAGTCCATTTTCCATTCATGCGGCGGAAATTGAACTTCTCGACATAATTCTCCTGAAGATAGATCCACTCCACGCCAACCTCCTGAATCGTCGTATCTTTCTGCAACTCCAAATCCTCCTCGCGCTCATAGATGACGGAATAGAAATCCTGCGTATTGAAGCGGTTGTACTCCTTCCACTCCTGCTTGCTGAGCGAGATCGTCTCGTCGCCATCCTTGCAGGCAAGAGGGAAATTTATGCGCTGTGACTGGAAATGCGGATCGTCTGCGAAACTGAAGAAGAAATCGTCGAAAAGCTCATCAACAGAGACCGGAATCTCTTCCTCCTCGAAAAGATGAAGAGTGTCGCCCGAAAAGCTGCTCTCCAGAGAATCTGCCTCTTCTTCTTCATCATCGAAAAAAGAGCCAGAATCCTTCGTTCCCCAGCATCCAGCGAGGAACAAAGCAGACATCATCATCACAACGAATGTATATTTTCTCATATTCAAACCATGTTTCTGACCTTAATTCAGGCCATTCTTCTACAAAATTTTATGCAAATGTAAGACTTTATTTTTTCACATTGATAGAATATCAATAAAAATCATTAACTTTGCCGAAAATTTCAACATCACACATATATATGTTACAGAAAATAGAAAGCTTGCTTCAGGAGATTGAAGGTCTCAGCGCAAATTCAGCTGACGAAATAGAAGCACTCCGCATCAAATATCTGAGTAAGAAAGGCTGCATCACAGCCCTCATGAATGACTTCCGCAATGTTCCTGCCGATCAGAAGAAGGAGATCGGAATCAAGATCAACGAGCTGAAGACAAAGGCTACCGAGAAGATCAATTCTCTCCGCGATGCCTTTGCCGTTCAGGAGACAGATGCCGACGCTATGGACATCACCCGCACAGCCTACCCTGTAGGCCTTGGCACTCGCCACCCTCTCACCATTGCCAAAAACGAGATCATCGACATCTTCTCTCGCCTCGGCTTCTCGCTCGCTGAGGGTCCAGAGGTGGAAGACGACTGGCACGTGTTCTCAAGCATGAACTTTGCTGACGACCATCCTGCTCGCGACATGCAGGACACATTCTTCGTCGAGGCTCATCCAGACGTGATTCTCCGCACGCACACCAGCTCCGTTCAGGCTCGCGTGATGGAGAAGCAGCAGCCACCAGTGCGTGTGCTCTGCCCAGGGCGTGTCTATCGCAACGAGGCTATCAGCGCCCGTGCTCACTGTTTCTTCCATCAGGTGGAAGGTCTCTATGTGGATAAGGACGTGAGCTTCACCGACCTCAAGCAGGTGCTCCTCCTTTTTGCCAAGGAGATGTTCGGCGAGGACACTCAGATCCGCCTCCGTCCATCCTATTTCCCATTCACAGAGCCATCTGCCGAGATGGACGTGAGCTGCACTCTCTGCAAGGGCAAGGGCTGCAACATGTGCAAGGGCTCTGGCTGGCTTGAGATTCTGGGCTGCGGCATGGTTCATCCTAACGTGCTCGAAGCTAATGGAATAGACTCTACGAAGTACAAGGGCTACGCCTTCGGTATGGGTATCGAGCGTATTGCCAACCTCAAGTATCAGGTGAAGGACCTCCGTCTCTTCTCTGAGAATGATGTCCGCTTCCTCAAGGAGTTTGAAGCGGCTAACTAAGCACACATTTTACTGTTATCTCAAAAAAAGCTGTCATTCCAAGGCTTGGAATCACCATTCCAAGTCGTGAAATAATCATTCCAAGCCGTGAAATCATCATTTCACGGCTTGAATTCATTTGTTTACCGAGCAAATGCAAAAAGCATTGCAAGGCAAAAGGAAAAAGCATTTACGAGCATACGCATCAAGCACATGTGAGATAATTCCGCCAAAAGATACAACATAGCCATATTTTCAGCACCGACATGCAAAAAAGTTGCATGTCGGTGCTTTTTGTTTAGATACTTTTGTGTATATTTGCAAGGTCTTACCATATTATTATAATATGTGAGATGACATAGATAATAAAAAGGCGTTTACGACGCTTTGTTTTTGGCTATTCCAAACTTCCACATTAAGAATTGCTACCAAAAACATTGCAAGAGTAGATGCCACGGGATGATTATATGCACTCCCGTAGTGTGCCGAAGGCTAACCATGCCTTCTTGGCACACTTATGGGTGTATTATATATTGTCATCTGCGTGGAGTCACTCTGCTTGTTTGTAGCAAAGGCTGTGGAAGGCCAGGAGTAGCGGACGAGCAGATGAAGGCTCCCCGCTTTTTTATTTTTATGCCACTAACCTAATAATACACAATCTAATATCCAATTGGGAGCATTGGAGGGGAACTCTTGAAAGAGAGTGCCAGTGTTCCTTATGGCAAAAAAAGTACAGCTATCATACAAGGATATTGAGAAGAACCTGAGCGTGTTCAAAGATCGACATGTCGCAGCAAATGAGATTGGTTATCAAATACTAAAAGCATTTGGCAAGGGTGACCGCGAGATAGAAAGAATGAAGGAAGGCAAAGGTGTTGTCAGTACATTCGACGGTCTTTTGGTGAAGAATGAGTTTTGCTATAAAGCAACAACGACTTTGTGTCTTGCTGGTGTGCTTGAAGAGTTGAAGGGCGATGCTCAGGTGCTTCGTGCCAATCCGAAGATAATAGCTGTAAGTGATGGAAAGACGATTCGTGCTTATGACCTGAGAAAGAAGGATTCGTTTGAGCAGCAGGTGGCGCGTCTCTATTGCGACTTCGAGTTCTTCTACCCTCTTGCAGGTGTGGAACGCATAGAGTATGTGGAGGAGTCGGAAGCAGATATAAAGGCAGCGGAGAAGTTGGCAAAGTTGCACGATGAGATACGAGCTTACAATGAGTTTACGAGCGACAGCGACCTTCACGACCTCAACACCTTCATAGCACGTTTGCTGTTTTGTTTCTTTGCAGAAGACACCGGTATCTTTCCAAGCAACTCGTTTACAAGGGCAATCAAGCAGTTCACTCACGATGCAACGAACGTGAAGGATGTGCTTGAACAGCTGTTCCGCTTCATGGGTGGCAAACCAATCCGTATGGGAATGATGCAAACATACTGCAACAATAATTTCGCTTACGTGGGAGGTGGCTTGTTTGAACGTGAAACTTACATCCCTATGCTCAGCAACAAGGCTCGTCAGATTATCATAGACAGTGGTGAGTTGGATTGGGAGAATATCAATCCTGACATCTTTGGCTCTATGATTCAGGCTGTTGTCAATCCTGATGTGCGTGCTAATCAGGGTATGCACTACACAAGTGTGCCGAACATCATGAAGGTCATCAACCCTTTGTTCCTTGATGAGTTGAGAAGCGAATACACAGCGCTGAGCGAGGAGCAAGACAAGATAAAGAAGCAGAAGGATGTGGGCATGCTTTCGCAGAGTCAGTATCTGTCTCAGTGCAAGCCTATTGAGAAGAAGTGCCGTGCTTTGCTGCTTCGTATGTCGAAGATGAAGTTCTTCGACCCTGCTTGTGGTAGCGGCAACTTCCTTATCATCACATATAAGATGCTCCGATTGCTTGAGATGGACATTCTCTCTCTTATCGGCAAATGCAATCCGCAAGGCTCACTCCAGTTCATTGACGGATCGGTTATTAGCATACAGCAGTTCTACGGCATTGAGTTGCTCGATTTCCCACACGAGAGTGCCATGCTCTCCCTTTGGCTGGCAGAGCATCAGATGAACAAAAAGATGCGTGAGGACTTTGGCGTGAACACAAAGGCATTGCCATTGAAGGAAATCACTCAGATAAAGTGTGGCAATGCTTGCAGGTTGGATTGGAATGTGGTGTGTCCGCATGCGAAAGATGATGAGGTGTATGTGTTTGGAAATCCGCCGTATTTGGGAAGTAAACTACAATCTGCAGAGCAAAAGGCAGATATAGCACATGTATTCGGTAAAATAAAAAACAGCAAGATTCTTGATTATATAGCAAATTGGTTCTATCTTGGTGCAAAATTTGTGAAAGGAACTAAATCGAAATATGCTTTTGTAAGCACTAACTCTATATGTCAAGGCGAACAAGTTGCGGTATTGTGGCCAGAGATATTCAAGAGCAATTTGTGTATAGATTATGCATATACATCATTCAAGTGGACAAATAATGCCAAACACAATGCAGCGGTTATTTGTGTGATTATTGGTGTTTCGACAAAAACCAGCAAGCACCATTCTCTTTATGAAGGAGAAAAGGTAACTCAATGTTTGTACATAAGCCCTTATCTTACAAAAGACACTGAGACTGTTATTTATAAAGAAACAACAAAACCAAAAGACTATCCTAAACTATGTTTTGGATGCATGCCTTATGATGGTGGCAATCTTTTGTTCGACAAAGAGGAGTATGATTCCTTTATAAGGGAATATCCAGAATGTACAAAGTACACAAGAAGGATATTTGGATCAGAAGAATTTATAAACGACAAGTTCAGGTATTGTTTGTGGATTGATGATGAGGAATTGGAAGAGGCTTTGTGCAATCCTGTTATAAAACAAAGAGTGGAAGCTACAAGGCAATCGCGACTAGAAAGTAAAGATGGAGCAGAATTAGCAAACAGAGCACACCAGTTTAGAGAGCATCCTGATTTGTGTGCATCCAAGATAATAGTGCCTTCTACTTCTTCTGAAAGGAGATTGTACATTCCTATAGGATATTTAGAGGCTTCAGATGTGGTTACGAATTCTGCTTTTGCAATTTACGATGCGCCTATACATCTTTTTGGAATTATAACTTCTCGTATTCACATGGATTGGGTTAGATCGGTAGGTGGTCGATTAAAATCAGACTATCGCTATTCTGCTGGTTTATGCTATAATCCGTTCCCTTTTCCAAAACTAACCTCTCAAAAGAAACAAGAAATCGAAGATGCAGCAACCGACATTCTCCTCACCCGAGAACCATACCTCACCATAGGCAAAACACTTGCAGACCTCTACGATCCCGACACCATGCCAGCCGACCTCAAAGCTGCCCATGAACGTCTCGACGACATCGTAGAGTCCTGCTACCCAGGCTATCCATTCGCCAATGATGAAGCGAGGTTGGAATGCCTATTTAAGATGTATGAGAAGATGACAAAGAAATAGCAATAATAATATTACAAGGAAATGTCAAGTACAAATCAGTTTTATTCTTCATTAGACAGACCAAGAAGCCATAAGTCAGAAGACTTATTTGAGTATTGTGTGTTGAAGGCAATAGATTTAGGTATTGCAGAAACACCTCTGACTCATCTGCAATGGTCGAGCAGATTGTTCTCTTATGAGCCAAATAGTGAAATTAGAACAGATATGATGAGTGCAGTAAAAAGAGATTTCTCTATATATTTTGGTTCTGAACTGAAATATGCTTTCCTCATGGACAAGATCGAAGAGCATTTCCCAGAGATGTTTGGTATTGTTGATGAACAACTTGAATCAATGGACGATTTGGCACTTCTGTTTCATGACATTCAAGTAGCATTGGGAAGAGAGATTTCCGAGCAAAGTAATCCGCGTAATATTGATAGCTATAAAGTTACAGCACTTCGTTCAATGCCTAAAAGGGTCAATGGTAATTACATATACCGTGCCACTCTAAAAATGCAGGATGGCAATGATCCTCACTTCCATGAGGGGCTTCCGTTTGTATATAAGACAGGAACCAAGAGGTATCCGTGTGAAACCATTGATTTTGATTATGATAAAGGCTTTCTTTATTTCACAAGTGCTTCCCTTTTAAGTTATTCTGCATCAGCAATGGTGATGTTGGATGCGGTCTTTGTGTTGCAAGGTCTAATGAAAAGGTTACAAGAAATTGCAGCTTCCGATTGTGATGAAAATACTCCATTGTTTAAGATAATCAACGAAGAGAGCACGCATTTGACCAATGTAGAGCACGGAATTGTGCCACCTGGATTAAAAGCAAGATTGGATGAATCACAAGCAAAAGCCTTTGATGCAGCATTAAATAAAGATATAACGTTTATATGGGGACCTCCAGGAACAGGTAAATCCTTTACGCTTGCTTCTATTATTTATGCCTTGTATGTCTTAGGTGAGGGTAGAACAGCTGTGTGCTGTCTCTCTAACGTTGCTGTTGATCAGTTGGTCAATAAGGTTGTAGAAGTTATAAAACAAGAAAAAAGAACAGTAAGTGCAGGTGAATTATACAGAGCTGGCAGAACTCTTGACGAACAGGTGCTGGCAACAAATTTCTTATTTCCTAACGATGCTGAAACAGAAAGAATACGCAGACAAATTGCGGAAAACAAGGTCGTACTTAAAGAATTGAAAGAAAAAGGAGAAGATCTATCGGATAGGGCTATAGAAATCAAAGCTGAAAACCAGAATCTTCGTGACGAATTGAGAAATCACACAGAGCACTTGGTACAGCACTCAAAGGTGGTGTTCTCTACAATATCAAACTTTGTGTTAAGTTCGTCATTAAACCAAGGCGAGTTTGACAATCTGATAGTAGATGAGGCAAGTATGCTTTCAATGCCAAGTCTTATTGCTCTTGCCTCAAAGGTGTCAAAGCGCATCATAATGGTTGGCGATTTTCAGCAACTTTCCCCGATTGCTTTAGTGCATGATTCATTGTTAATAGATAGTGTTTTCGGAATTTGTGGCATAGATATGGAGCATACCAAGCATCCCGCATTACATCAGTTGTTAAACCAAAGACGTTCCAATAAGAAGATTGTGGATTTGATAAATGGAGCTTTCTATGACAATAAGCTTGTTGCTAAAATAGAAGATGTGAACGAAATTGCGACAAAAGGACCTTTCCCTAAAGGTGTCATAGCCTTGAAGAACGTAAAAGATGGTGCGGTACGATTCACAAAGGGTGGAACACGTCAAAACAAGCCTCATGCTTTACATATTATTGGATTGCTTGATAAATATGCGAAAGGTGAAGATGATATATTTAGCATAGGAATAATAACACCTTATAAAGGACAAGTGTCTCTAATATCTGCCCTCATTAGGGAAAGAGAGTACACGGAGAACTTTGTAAAGAGAATAAAAGTGGGAACAATTCATACATTCCAAGGCTCTGAATGTGATGTTATTATATATGATGTTGTGGATTGTCCTTTGCAAGAAGACAAGCGAAAGGCAACAATAGGGAAAATATATAAAGGCGATGAAGGAGAGAGACTTCTAAATGTGGCTTTGAGTCGAGCGCGCCATAAACTGATTGTGGTTGGCGATTCGGATTATATAGGAAATCTGCCAGGCAAATCGACTACATACAGGACAAATAAGTTGTTCAGCAACATCTGCAGATATAGATTTGTAGGTGAATAAACAAGATTCAAATAAATTTGTAAATACTAAATCAATCGCTCTTTGAAATAATGCGGGAAAAGTTTGGTGGTTAGGAGTATTTTGTGTTACTTTGCAAAAAAATAATATAGAATATGCAAACAGCAATTTCTCAAGAACTTTCTGCTGAGACTTTGGCAATGATGGAACAATCACGCAAAGAGTATAGCGAAGGAAAAGTTATCTTTTTTGACTCTTCTGAAGATTGTCAAAAATGGCTTGAATTGCTATGATGTGTGGTTTGTTTATTAGATAAATCATTGCTTATGGACAACACCTCCACCGCCCCCTCTTCGACGTATGATAAATACAAGGACCTGCAAGTGCCTCAAGTCATTAAGTCGCAGACGAACTGGGAAACACTCCATTTCTACAAGAAATCAGATGTTCTCTATCAGATGACTTTCGTGTTTTGCAGCCGTTTCCTGCCACAATACGGTGATCGCACCGTTGACCAAATGGTGCAGGCAGCACGTTCTGGCAAACAAAATATTGTGGAAGGTTCTGCCGATGGGGCTACTTCAACGGAAATGGAATTGAAGCTTCTGAATGTGGCAAGAGCCAGCATACATGAATTGCGTGAGGACTATAGAGACTTCCTTGTTAGTCGTCAGCTGCCACTTTGGCAACCAGGTCATCCAAGGTTTCAGCCAATGGTGGACTTCTGTACTCCTCGCAATTCGTTGGAAGATTATCAGCCTTTCTTCAACCGATGGTCGAGCGAAGAGATGGCAAACATAGCTCTTACCCTCTGCCACATGATTGACTCCATGATGAACAAATACATCAAGGGCAAGGAGATTCAGTTTGTGAAAGAGGGTGGAATAAAGGAGCGCATGTATGCTGCTCGAACTGGATATAGAAAAGGACAGGACGAGCGTCTTGCTCAGTTGGAAAAGGAAAACGCTGCGCTTAAAGCAGAGGTCGAAAGGCTGAGAAGGATAATAGAGAGGATGGGAGGATAGGAGCTATAGAGACTATAGGGGCTATAGATTCCTATAGTTGCTATAGGCTCTATAGGTTCTATAGAAGGCTCTACTCCTCTGCCAAACTCCCACATATTTCAAGAGCGTTCATACACATTATTTATAATATGAACGCAAATAACATTGTTGATATTCGCTATCAGCAAACAGGACATTCTACTACAACAAATGCTCTTGGTATGCGAGAAATGCAGGCAAGAGTGTTTGAGGCTCGCAACAAGAAATATCTGCTTGTGAAGGCTCCGCCTGCCAGTGGCAAGTCGAGAGCCCTGATGTTCGTGGCTCTTGACAAACTGCAGAACCAAGGCATTAGGAAAGTGGTGGTGGCTGTGCCGGAGAAGAGCATCGGTCGCTCGTTTGCCAATACCGACTTGAAAAAGTTTGGTTTCTTTGCTGACTGGAGGGTTGCACCTGCATACAATCTTTGCGATGCGGGCGATGAGGGTAGCACGGCAAAGTCGGATAGGTTTGTGGAGTTCATGAAGAGCAGCAGCGCAAAGGTGCTGGTGTGTGCTCATGCCACTCTTCGCAACGGCATGAAGATGATAGACGATGCTGATTTCAATGATTGTCTGTTGGCTATTGATGAGTTTCATCATACGAGTGCTGATGCAGAGTCGGGGCTTGGCGACATAGTGCGAAGGATTATCAACAATACGACAGGTCACATTGTGGCAATGACGGGCAGCTACTTCCGAGGCGATGGAGTGCCAGTGCTGAGAGTGGAGGATGAGGCGAAGTTCTATCCTGTGACATACAACTACTATCAGCAGTTGAATGGATATAAGCATTTGAAAAACCTCGTGCTTGGCTATCACTTCTATCATGGCAGCTACATTGAGCATATCGGCGAGGTGCTTGACACTACGAAGAAGACTATCATACACATTCCGAGTGTGAATGCCAGAGCTTCGACGGGCAAAAAGTATGACGAGACGCATGATATTATGACGTTGATAGGTGAGAAGGTGGGTTATGACTATAACACATGTGTCTATACTCTAAAGACTAAGGACGGCAGATTGCTTAAAGTGGCTGACCTGGTGGAAGATAGCCCTAACGAGAGAGCTCGCATACAGACTTATTTGCAAAGAATGAAGTCGCCTGATGATATGGACATAATCATCGCTCTTGGCACGGCAAAGGAGGGCTTTGACTGGGCATGGTGTGAGATGTGTCTGACTATAGGTGTGCGTGGCTCGTTGACAGAGGTGGTGCAGATCATTGGTCGCTGTACTCGTGACAGCGAAGGCAAGGACACGGCACGTTTCGTCAACATGATAGCAATGCCTGATGCAGAACAGGCAGAGGTGAAGGTGGCAGTGAATGACTTCCTGAAAGCTATCACGGCTTCGCTGCTGATGGAACAGGTGATGGCTCCGAACTGGAAATTCAAGACGGTGAAAGAAGAAAACGATAACGATAACGAAGACGATCCGCTGGTGAACACTATTGTTGTGGAAGGGCTGAAGCCGCTATCTACAGAAAAGACGCAGATGATTATTCAACAGCAACTTGATGACCTTCAAGCAGCTGTGCTTCAGGATGACTTGATGCTTCGTGCTATCAGCGGAAGCACTACTCCAGAGAATGTGACAAAGAACATCATACCGAAGGTGATAATGAAGCGATACCCAGACCTTACGCCAGAGGAGGTGGAGGAGGTGCGTCAGCACTTCTTGCTCAACACTCTCATCAAGGGCAACAATATCACGGACGAACATGGTCAGCCTATAGATGTGAGTCCTGGCACGATTCAACCACGTAGCGAAAGTGAGCAGGAGAGCGAGGGTAATAGGCTGATTAAACTGACTAATAAGTTCATCAATATAGACAAACTGAGCATCAACCTTATCGATACAATCAATCCTTATCAGAGAGCGTACGAGGTGATCTCTAAGTCGGTGGATGCTCCAACACTCAAGATAATTCAAGACACGATTGCAGAGCAGAAGTATGACATGAGTGTGGAAGAGGCTATCGTGTTGTTTAAGGGACCTTTGCGTGAGTGGATGGCTAAGCATAATGGTGCAGCTCCTTCAATAGAGTCTCCAAATGTGCAAGAGAGAGAACTGGCACAGGCTGTACAGATATTGAAGAATCAGAAACTGAGACACATGATGGGGTTGGATTATGAAGGATAAGTAAGCCCTACCCCAACCCTCCCTGCAGGGAGGGAGCAAGAATGCTAACAATAAAATATAGAAAATATGGAATGGCCTAAAGAACTGCTTGAGATATTCGAGGATCCTTTGTTTGACAACGTGAGGGTTCCTGTTGCTGCTGTGACTACTGATGACCGTATGCAGAAGAAGATTGATGATTTAAGGATGTGGATCTCTGCCAATGGACGTGAACCGCAACGAGACAGTAAGAATATAAAGGAGAAACTGATGAGTGTGAGTCTTGAAACATTAAAGAACATGGGATTATGGATATAAATAAAGAGCTTGATGCAATATTCAACGATCCGTTGTTGAGCGTGACATACGACGAGGCTAAGCTTTTCGACATACCTGCTGACATGAAGAGGGTGATGGAGAGGAAAAGGTTGCAGCCTGATCATTATGCTCAGAAGAAGGAGTGCGGGGATTTTGAGATGTTCAAACCTCTGTTTGACAGAGTGCAGAAGGAATTGAAGGAGGGAAAGCGCAGCTTGATGCGTATTGGCAAGACTTCGAGCATGCAGAAAGGCTCGTTCTATGTGGTAAGTGGACAGCTTGTTTATCTTGCAGAGATAGGTGAATCGAAAAGGGCAGCCAATGGCATGAAGGATGCTCGTACCAGAACGATTTATGATAATGGCACGGAGTCTGACATTTTGTTGCAGACTCTGCGCAAGAATGTGGTCGAGGACGGTTATGGAGTGACTGAACTGCAGGAGAATGTGGACAAGAAGTTCTTCAATGATACGCTTTCAGATGACGATAAAACGACGGGCTTTGTCTATGTTCTTCGCTCACTTTCGCCCAATCCGGAAATTGCTAATGTGGAGAATCTTTATAAGATTGGATTTACCACTAATAGTGTGGAAGAAAGAATAGCAAACGCTGAGCATGAGCCTACGTACTTGATGGCTCCTGTACAAATTGTCACAACGGCACAAATTGTGAACATGAACTCATATATGTTTGAAAGTCTTATACATCAGTTCTTCAATGCTGTGCAGTTTCAGGTGAAGGTGTATGACGAAAAGGGTGAGGAGCATACGCCAAGTGAGTGGTATGTTGCTCCAATAGAAATCATCGAAAAAGTGATAGAGAAGATAGTGGATGGAAGTATAACGCAGTTCTCATATAATGCGGAGCTTCAGAAGCTGGAGAAACATGTGGTTAAGAGGCAATCTACGTTTGATGTCAGCGGTTTGAAGGTGCTGTCTCTCGTGATAAAAGAGAAGTATCTAAAGCAGATTCTTGATGGAACAAAGACTATTGAATATCGAGAACTGAAGCAAACAACCTTGAACAAATACACTTACATTGACGAGGCTGACGGAAAGAGGTATCTACGCAGATATGATGCGCTGCGATTGAACGTGGGATATAGCAAGGACAGAAATAGTGCCTTGGTTGAGGTGATAGACACAACTTATAACAGCGATGAAGGTTGTGTGGAATATCATTTAGGCAGGATTTTAGAGTATGTATAGGGGAAGGCATCTAACCGTATAAGGGGGCTGAACTATAGAGAATGAGAATGGCGTATAGGTCAAAAACTCTTCACAAAAAAGAATGCCCCGACTGGGAGCGAACCCAATCGAGGCATTTTATATGCGGATAAAATCCGATACTGCAGAATTAGTTGTTCTCTGGACGGAGCTGACGAACAACCTCAGCTGTGCGCCACATCTCAGAATCGTGGAGAGCAGCGAGCTCCTTCTCAAGACCTACGCGGTAGTCTGGCTTAGAGTTAGCATCGATAGAGATCTGAGCCTCGTTACCTGACTTAACTGAAGCGTAGAGCTTCTCAACAACTGGCTTGCAAGCATCGTGGAATGGGCCCATCCAGTCGAGAGCACCGCGCTGAGCTGTTGTAGAGCAGTTAGCATACATCCAGTCCATACCCTTAGCTGCGAAGAGAGGCATGAGTGACTGAGTGAGCTCCTCAACTGTCTCGTTGAATGCCTCAGATGGAGTGTGACCGTTCTCACGGAGAACCTCATACTGAGCGAGGAGAAGACCCTGGATAGCGCCCATGAGTGAGCCACGCTCACCAGTGAGGTCTGAAGTAGCCTCGCGCTGGAATGTAGTCTCGAACATGTAGCCAGAGCCGATACCGATACCGAGAGCAAGAGTACGATCGAGAGCCTTGCCTGTAGCATCGTTATATACTGCGTATGAAGAATTGAGACCGCGGCCCTCAAGGAACATAGTACGGAGTGAAGTACCAGAACCCTTAGGAGCAACCATGATAACGTCAATGTCCTTAGCAGGAACGCAGCCAGTGCGATCAGACCAAGTGATAGCGAAACCGTGAGAGAAGTAGAGAGCCTTGCCAGGAGTGAGGTACTTCTGGAGAGTTGGCCATACAGACATTACTGCTGCGTCTGAGAGGAGGCACATAACGATAGATGCCTTGTCAGCAGCCTCTTCGATAGAGAAGAGAGTCTCGCCTGGAACCCATCCGTCAGCGATAGCCTTCTCGAAAGTCTTGCCCTGACGCTGGCCAACGATTACGTTGAA
>JAGHUI010000005.1 GCA_018064885.1 Candidatus Minthosoma equi
ATTGCCTGCGGTGTCAATGCCAGCCAGACTCGCGCGGTGATCGATGCTCTCATCAACCGTATGGTGGCGTTCATGCAGGTGGGCCACTCTATCCGTCTGGGCGACTTTGGCTCGTTCAAGCCTGTGTTCAACGCTAAGTGCGTGAAGACTGCTGAGGAGGCTACGGCTGACACGGTGACTATCAAGAAGATCCAGTTCCGCCCTGGAAAGGCATTTCGCACCATGCTCAATGACCTTGAGGTGCAGAGCGCGAGCAAGACACTGGATGAGGAGTAGAAGACCCTCTCTCCCCACAAGGGGGTATCTCCCCCGTGGAGGGGGAGACCATGCGGGACGAGGGCAAGCCTAAATAGGGGCATCCTAAGAGAAAGAAGAACGCTTCGCTGAGTAAGACCATGCGGAGCTCTTCTTCTCTGTTCTTGGCAAGCCAAGCACTTCGCGATAACTTCATCTTTGGATGAGAAAAATCTGTGTAATCTGTGAAATCTGTGGGCAAAAAAAAAGCCATCCGGATTGAGTTCCGAATGGCTTTTTGCTGTATAGAAGTGTATGTGTGGATTACTTCTTCTTTGGAGCTGCTTTCTTGGCTGGAGCCTTCTTTGCTGGTGCTGCCTTTGGTGCTTCTGCTACAGGTGCTTCTGCTGCAGGTGCTGGCTCTGCTTTTGGAGCAGCTTTCTTTGCTGGAGCTTTCTTGGCAGGGGCTGCCTTTGGAGCTGCTGCTTTCTTTGCAGGGGCTTTCTTGGCTGGCTTTTCTGCTTCGAGCTCTGTTGGGTTGTATTTCTCGAGCTTCTTGCGGAGCTTTTCGATTTCCTTGTTCTTTGCTTCGATTTCGTCGCCCTGATTCTTGATCAATGTGATGAGTCCGTCGATTTCTTCATTGTCGGCGCCGCCGTAGAGGTTGTTCACGCGTGCGATGAAGTCGCCAAGGATGTTCATGTAGTTTGTGAAGGCGTCGTATGGGGAGTCGTAGATGCCGCGGTAGAGCATGCCTGGCTTTGTTGTCATGAAGCGGAAGTTGTTGGATGCCTGGAGGCTGTCCCAGTCTTGCTGGATGCGGCGGTCACCGCATACGCGTACTCGCTCTGCGATGCTGTAGAGCTTGTTGAATGCTTCGCGCTGCATTACGTTTCCGAGCCAGCATGATGTGTCGCGCTCTTCGTCAACCCATGAGATGTTGTATGGCACTTCGAGTGGGCCTACGCTCTCTTCCTTGCAGAGTTCTGATGGGAATGCGAAGCTGATGCCGCGCTCTTCTGCGCACTTTGGAAGTGCTTTGAGGAATTCGAGGATGTTTGTTGAGAGTGGGTGGAAGATTCCGAATGTGACAAGCTCGCCGAAGAGGTTGATTACGTTTTCGCCTTCAGGTGTGTTGGCAATCCAGTCGATGTACTGGTCGGCGAAGAGTGGCTGCTTTGAGAAGCGCTCTGTGATGTCCTCTGAGAGGTTGATGTCGCGGAGGATGAGCTTGAGGCGTGGGTCTGTAGCGCAGTGGTAGATGTAGTGTGGAGACTTCCATCCGAGTACTTGCTTTGCGCCTTCTGTGAGCATTCCCTTGAAGCCGAGGTTTGCGATGATTGAGCCGATCTCGTCGTTGTAGATGAGTGATGAATTGCGGAATACGGTTGGCTTCTTTCCGAAGAGTTCCTTGATCTTTGCGCTCATGTGGTTTACTTCGTCGATGAAGCTTTCTTCGTTGCCGAGAGATGCGAGGCCGTGGCTGTATGGCTCGCAGAGGAATTCTACTTTGCCTGTTGAGTTGAGTTCCTGAAGGAGGTCAACGACCTGTGGCGCGTGGAGCTCGAGCTGCTCAAGTCCGCATCCAGAGAGTGAGAGTGCAACCTTGAAGTTGTCGTTCTCGCGTGCCATCTGGATAAGTGTCTGAAGTGCTGGAACATAACTGCGTTCAGCTATATCTGTGATTGAGCGCTCGTTCTCGTAGTCGTCATAGTAGTAGTGGTCGCGACCGATGTCGAAGAAACGATAGCGCTTGAGATGTATTATTTGGTGAATCTCGAAATAAAGACAAATCTTTTTCATGAGTTCGTATTGTTTTTATGTTCTTTATTATTTATGTAATAATTTCTTTATCGTCCCTTCATTGGATCGATTTCTTCACGGATTGCTTCTACGTATTCCCATGATTTATCCATGAAGCCTCCGTTGTTGATGCATTCGTCGTAGAGTCGGCGTATGCGGAGCGATACGTTCACCCATGTGATGCCGTCAACTTCTTTGATGCCTTCTTCTGCAAGATACTGGTGGAGTCCTTCGTTTGTGCAAAGTGAGTAGATGGCATCTGCCATTGCGTTGATGTCCCAGTAGTCCACTTTGATTACGTTTGAAAGGATTTCGCCGCATCCTGACTGCTTGGAGATGATGGATGGCGTTCCGCATTGCATTGCTTCGAGCGGTGCGATGCCGAATGGCTCGGAAACGGATGGCATTACGAATACGTCGGATGCTTTGTAGCATTCATACACTTGCTTGCCTCTCTGGAAGCCAGGGAAGTGACAGCGGTCGGCGATGCCTTTGGCTGCTGCAAGATCGACCATTTCCCAGTATTTGTCGCCTGAGCCTGCGAAGCAGAAGCGGATGTTCTTTGAGCGCTTGCATACGAGGTCGGCAGCTTCGATGAAGTATTCTGGGCCTTTCTGCATGGTGATGCGTCCGAGGAATGTGACGACTTTCTCCTTGCCGTGGTTGACGCGTGGTATGTCGAGGTATTCCTGTGGAAGTGGATATACGGCATTGTGCATTGCGAAGCACTTGCGTGGGTCTTGGTGGTACTCGCGGATGACGGTCTGGCGAGTGAGCTCGGACACGCACATGATGCAGTCTGCATGGTCCATACCGTTCTTCTCGATGGAGTAAACTGTTGGGTTCACCTTTCCGCGTGAACGGTCGAAGTCTGTTGCGTGAACGTGGATGCAGAGTGGCTTTCCGCTTACCATCTTGGCATGAACGCCTGCTGGGTATGTGAGCCAGTCGTGAGCATGGATGATGTCGAACTGCTCAGAGCGTGCGAGAACGCCTGTTATGATTGAGAAGTTGTTGATTTCGTCGTGAAGGTTCTCTGGATAGCCGCCTGCAAACTCGAGGCATCCCATGTGGTTGACATGCATGTATGAGAAGTCTGCGTAGATGTGGTTGCGCCAGTTGAAGTAGTCTTCTGGTGACATGTATCCAGGAATGTTGTTCTTGACGTATTCGTAGTCGTGGTCGCGATATACGACTGGAACCTGGTTCATTCCGATGATGCGAAGGAATTTCTCCTCGTCGCCAGTTGGCTTAGGGAGGCAGAATGTCACATCGGCATCTGGCTGACCTTCAACCATACCCTTTGTGATACCGTAGGAAGCTACAGCAAGTCCGCCGTAAATCTTAGGTGGGAATTCCCAACCGAACATTAATACTTTCATATATCTTCTGTCCTCCTTTATTAGTAGTTATAGAATTTTGAGAGTGTCTTCTGCACACGGAGCACTGCTGCTACGTTCATAGCGAATGAGAGTGCGCCACGGCCAGAGAATGGTGGGTTGCCATCGAAGAGTTCTGGGAGTGTGCCGATGCAGTGGTAGCTCATCTCTTCTTCAAGACCTACGAAGCAGCGGTCAATCCATGAGAGACCTGACTTTTTGTAAACCTTGAGGCATGTTTCGAGGTAGAAGCCTGAGAGCCATGGCCATACGGTGCCCTGATGGTAGGCTGCGTCGCGCTGCTGATGATTGCCTGCGTAGATTGGGTTGTAGCCGCCTGACTTTGGAGAGAGTGAGCGGATGCCCTTTGGAGTGAGGAGCTCTTTTGTGCAGATGTCGAACACTTTCTTTTTCTCTGTAGTAGATAGTGGACTGTATTCGAGTGATGTTGCGATGAGCATGTTTGGACGAACGGACCAAGAGATGAAGCCGTTGTCAACGTAGTCGAGGAGGTAGCCGTGCTGGTTGAGGAATACTTCCTTGAAGGATGGGCCTGTCTTGTCGGCAAGCTTTGAGCAAGCGTCTGCTTCGTTGTTGCGGTTCTGCATCATGAGAAGCTCTGCGTTGAACATGAGCGCGTTGTACCAGAGTGCGTTGATCTCAACAACGTAGCCTGAGCGAGGAACGACAGGGTAGCCGTTGAGCTCTGAGTTCATCCATGTCACAGCATGCTCGCGGCCTTCTGTGGAGACGAGTCCGTTGTCCTCCAGCACGAGGTTGTTGTGCTTGCCTGACTTTATGAAATTAACGATGTCGTTAACAATGTTTCCGTATTTCTTGACAGCTTCCTCGGCAGAAACGAGTCGTGAGTACTGCTGTATGCACCATACTGCCCAGAGAAGCACGTCAGGCTTGTCCATCTCGTAGATCTTCACGCTGAGCTCTCTGCCTTCGATAATGTCGTAGATTGCTTTCTTTGCTGTCTCCATGACTTTCTCGAAGTAAGAAACCTCGTCGATGGCGAGTGTGAGTCCTGGGAGAGAAATGAACATGTCGCGAGCGCGGCACTTGAACCATGGGTAGCCTGCGAGGATGTATGTTTCGTTATCTACTTCGTGGTGGAACTGGTGGGCTGCGTTCTTCAGGCACTGAGTGAAGCTTGTGCGTGGCACGTGCACCTCATACTCATGGTCGAAGAGTTTCTTGAGCTGGTTTGACTTGATTTCGCTGACACCAGCAGAGAAGACGATGCTTTCGCCCTTCTTGATGTTGAACTCGAAATAGCCTGGAACGTAGAGGTCTTCGTTGAAGTCATAGCCGAGTTCCTGCTCCTTCTGATACTCGATGCCTCGGTACCAGTTAGGCTCGAAAACAAACTCGTTCTTCTTGTTCACCTGCATGAAGAGCTCTGGATAGCCAGGGTACATGCGAGTCTTGATTCCATTGTCCACTACCTGATACTCGCGGCTTGCGCCTGCATTCTCATGTGTGCATACGCCAACGTTGCGGAAGGCAAGGAATGGACGAAGACGAAGGGTTGTCACTGAGTGAGCGTCGAGAAGTGTGTAGCGGATAAGGATGCGGTTCTCAAAATGCTGGAACACCTTTTCCTTCTTCAAGATCACACCACCCACACGGTAGATTGTCGTTGGCAGTACATCCCATTCGCAGGAACGGATGTACTTGTGTCCGTTAGGACTGTACACGCCGCCTGAGTATCTGTGAACTCCAAGGTTGAACTGAGCGCCATGCTGAACGACAGTCTCGTCAAGTGACGAAAGAAGCACATGGTTCTCGTCATCGAGTTCTGGTACAGGAACCACCAACAAACCGTGATATTTACGCGTATTGCAGTCAACAATAGACGAGCAAGAGTACGCACCTGATCTATTCGTGCGGAGCACTTCCTTAGGGAGCGATTCCTGCAGGTTGGTCATCAGGGTTTTGTCAAATCGTAAATAACTCATAGTTGTATTTTTAGGTATTAAATCGTTATCTATTTATATATAAATTAATGTATAGATTTAGATTGAGTTTAGTTTAATGTTCAAATTTAGAGATTTTTTTCTGCTTGGACAAAGTTTATTTAATGTTTTTTCAAAAAAAAGCAAATTTCTTTAGTCCGACATGTCCAAAACATGTTTAATAGCAGAAAATTTCGTGATTTGTTTGTGTAATTATCAACTAAAGCGTACCTTTGCATAACAAACGGTTTTTAAGGTAATGAGAAAGAAAGAGCTTATAATATTTGAGGATGCTATCAGCAAGCTTCATTCCATCATGGAACTGCTTACGGAAGCGCAGCAGGAGGAGCTTAAGGACTGCATAACCATCCAGCATTTCAAGAAGAATGAGGTGCTTTATCGTGATGGCGAATTGCCTCAGATGTTCCATTGTCTCATCAGTGGAAAAGTGAAGGTTTACAAGGATGGCATTAACGGAAAAACTCAGATTATTCGCGTGATAAAGCCTGTGGAGTTTTTCGGCTACAGAGCATACTTCGCAAACCAGAATTACGTTACCTCAGCTTCTGCATTTGAAACCAGTACCGTTTGTTTCATTCCTATAGAGTATATTGAGAAATGGATGATGGAGAACAACCGCTTTGCTATGTTCTTCATCAAGCTTCTATGTGTCGAGCTTGGCAATAGCGACCAGCGCACAGTCAACCTGACTCAGAAGCATATCCGCGGACGTCTTGCCGAGGCTTTGATCTTCCTTCGCGACAATTACGGACTGGAGGAAGACGGTGCCACTCTTTCCATTTATCTTTCAAGAGAAGATCTTGCGAATATGTCTAACATGACTACATCAAATGCTATCCGCACTTTGTCGGCTTTTGCGCAAGAAAAAATAATCGCCATCGATGGTAAGAAAATCAAAATCATCGATGGCGAAATGCTGGAAAAAATCAATAAGATAGGATAATCTTAAATGTTGTTCTTGAAGACAATCTTGTAGTCTTCAACATCAGCAACGATTGGGACTTCACGATTGATGTCTGCAGAGATTATCTTCTTGCTCAAGGCATTGAGAAGATGGTCTTGTATGGCACGCTTTACTGGTCGTGCGCCAAAGTCAGGATCGTAGCCTACATCTGCTATGAAGGATATTGCTGCGTCTGTCACTTGCAGAGTGATTCCGTTATTGGCAATAAGCTTTATTACATTGTCAACCTGCAACTTAACAATCTGCTTTATCTCTTCTTCTGAAAGCTGAACGAATGTGATTACATCGTCGATACGGTTGAGGAACTCTGGACGGAAGATCTTCAAGAGGTCGTCACGCTTGGCATTGCTTGTCATGATGATGATGGTGTTCTTGAAGTTGACCACCCTACCCTTGTTGTCGGTCAATCGGCCGTCGTCAAGCACCTGAAGAAGTGTGTTGAACACGTCAGGATGAGCCTTTTCAATTTCATCGAACAAGACGACTGAGTATGGCTTTCGGCGAACAGCTTCAGTCAACTGTCCTCCTTCCTCATAACCGATGTATCCAGGAGGCGCACCGATGAGTCGGGTGACGCTGAATTTCTCTTGGTATTCGCTCATGTCGATACGAGTCATCATGGTCTCATCGTCGAAGAGATAGTCGGCAAGCGCCTTGGCAAGCTCTGTCTTACCAACACCTGTTGTTCCGAGGAAAATGAACGAACCGATTGGGCGCTTTGGGTCTTGCAATCCTGCTCTGCTTCGGCGAACAGCATCGCTTACGGCTCTGATTGCATCGTCTTGACCAATGACGCGCTTGTGCAGTTCCTCTTCAAGATTGATAAGCTTCTCTCTTTCAGATGTCTGCATTTTGCTGACAGGGATGCCTGTCCAGCGGCTGACAACGTCTGCAATGTCTTCTGCTTCGACCTCTTCCTTGACCATTGCTGCTCCATTCTGCGCTTCAGCAAGCTTGGATTGAACGATTTTTATGTCTTCTTCCAATCTTTGAAGCTTTCCGTAGCGAATCTCTGCTACACGGCCATAGTTGCCTTCACGCTCAGCCTTTTCAGCCTCATACTTAAGCTGCTCAATCTGAAGCTTGTCGCTTTGTATCTGGTTGAGAAGAGCTTTCTCTCCTTCCCACTTTTCGCGCTGTTTTGCTTCGTCTTCTTTGAGAGCATCGATGATTTTGTTGAGCTCTGCAAGCTTCTCCTTGTCACCCTCACGCTTGATAGCTTCTCTCTCAATCTCAAGCTGCTTGAGGTGGCGTGAGAGCTCGTCAAGTTCTTCAGGTACAGAGTCACGTTCCATGCGAAGCTTAGCAGCAGCCTCGTCCATAAGGTCTATGGCCTTGTCTGGAAGGAAACGATCGGTGATGTAACGGTTGGACAATTCAACGGCAGCAATGATGGCTTCGTCCTTGATGCGCACCTTGTGATGGTTCTCGTACCTCTCCTTCAAGCCACGGAGGATGCTGATGCTGTTGGGAACATCAGGCTCGTCAACCATCACCGTCTGGAATCGGCGTTCAAGTGCTTTGTCCTTCTCGAAGTACTTCTGGTACTCGTCGAGAGTTGTTGCTCCAATGCTGCGGAGTTCGCCACGAGCAAGCGCTGGTTTGAGGATGTTGGCAGCATCCATTGCGCCGCTTGTTTGTCCTGCTCCTACAAGAGTGTGGATTTCGTCTATGAAAAGAATGATTTCGCCCTGGCTTTCTGTTACAGCTTTCACTACAGCTTTTAGTCTCTCCTCGAATTCTCCCTGATATTTAGCACCTGCAATGAGAGCTCCCATATCAAGAGAATAGAGCTGCTTGTTCTTAAGATTCTCTGGCACATCACCACGGACAATTCTACGTGCAAGACCTTCAACTATGGCTGTCTTACCTGTACCTGGCTCACCGATAAGAACTGGATTGTTCTTCGTGCGTCGGCTGAGAATCTGCAGTATTCTTCGAATCTCTTCATCTCTGCCGATCACGGGATCAAGCTTACCATTCTTTGCACGTTCTACGAGGTTCGTTGCATACTTTTCAAGAACCTCCTTAGCAGTTTCCTGCTGATTGTTCTGATTGTAATTGTTTGTATTCATGTTTTAATCTCCTTTCGCTAAAGGATTGAAGCAAACAGAGTTCCAAACAGCTACAATCGGTCATATTGTCAGTTTTCTTTATTATTTTCGTCTTCTTCTGTGACATTTTGTCTCCCAAAGAGCATATCATAGTATGCAATTTGCACAAATATATTGTTTTCTGAACCATATTGTCCAAGAGTAAAGAAGTCGAGTTCATTGATAATATAGTCGCCAATAGGAGAAAGACTTCCATAATTGTAATCGCCATTGGCATCGGCAACGTATGCTACAGCTGGACACGCATGAACATGATAGTCATAACCGATTTCTTCAGTCATTACATTCTGTCCTGCTGTTGGTTCTCCAATGAGGATTACATTGTCTTCGCCCATAGTTGTCTGCAAAGAGTGTATAAGCCATTCTGCTGCTCCTTGTGTGTATTTAGATGTTATAATGTACACGCGAGAGAGACCAAGGTTGCCTTTAGAAGAATTGTATAGAAGAGACACATTCTTGGACTTGTATCGCTCGTTCCAGAATGTCTTGACAAATGGAGTATTGCGGTATTCTGGCGCTACGATATAGCTTGCAAGCCGCTGCGCCATAGTGAGGTTGCCATCGTTGCAAAGACTGAGGTCGAGTATCAGTTCCTTAATGTTCTTTTGCATGAGCGTATGCATTACAGAATCAAGCTGTTCTATGTATTCTGT
This sequence comes from Candidatus Minthosoma equi, assembly GCA_018064885.1. Taxonomy (GTDB): domain Bacteria; phylum Bacteroidota; class Bacteroidia; order Bacteroidales; family Bacteroidaceae; genus Minthosoma; species Minthosoma equi. The sequence goes on from JAGHUI010000005.1 coordinate 9,133, forward strand.
GCCTTTGTATTTTCCTGCTCCTTTCTCGTATGGAGCTTCAACAAGTCGGTTGCACTTCAAATAACCTACTTCTGCATCAGTTCCTGGCAAACAGATTGGATAATTAGGATTATTATAAATAAGGAACGCTTTATCCTCAACGTAGCGAGATGCAGGCAATGGAAGCTTGAGAGTCTCTTCCCAATAATACTCATCAGTTTCTTCGTTGATAGAGAGATGGCAGATTTCAAGATCACGTGCAGGACCTTTCTGAAGCCTTGCGATGTTGTTGCTTGACAATTTGTAGGAATTGTATGAGTAGATGTAATCGCCGCGTCTCAATCCAGCTTCGTGGGCAGGGCTGCCATCATAGACTGTTATAATTCTTGCATACTGGCGAGTTGTTCTTCCTGTAGGATCTGTTACGAGGACGAAGTCCATGCCATAGGAATCGTAATGATTGTAATAGCCACGCTGATGGATGTCCGTATTAAGCGTATCAATCAGAACATACGACCACTTGTCGTTCTGCTTCGATCTGCCTGCAAGCTTTGCCATGAAATCGGCTGGAGCTGCAAAGAAATCCTTCCATGCAGGTTCGTATGATGCAAGTGAATCAGCCCAAAGATACTTATCGCTCATTAAGTCGAGCATCCATTGGTTGTGCTGAGTTTTTTCCTCATACTGATATGTGCGATCCTCGCCACACGATGTGAAAGATAAGGCAATAGTGAGAACTGCTATTATAGAATATAAATGTTTCATACTGTCAAATTGTTTTTAAGTTTCTTAGCAAGCATAGCGCTTCACAATAACGGGAGTTAATTTCATGAAGTTAGTTAACTTTGTTTCTTTTTTCCGTATTCAGCATCAACCTTTATGAATGCGCTGACAAGTACTGTTACAAGGCAGCACCCCATTACCCAAAGGAAGAAAGAAGGATAGCCAATTGTATCGCATAGCTTTCCTGCTATCATGCCTGGAAGCATCATTCCAAGCGCCATGATGCCTGTGCAAAGTGCGTATATTGATGTGGAGTTTTCTCCACGAGCAAAATACACAAGATAGAGCATGTATGCTGTGAATCCAAATCCGTAGCCGAACTGCTCGATGAATACACATGAGTTTATTACATAGAGATTTTGGCATTGGCTGTAACTCAGATAGATATAAACTGCATCTGGAAGTGATATGGATAGCACCATTGGCCATAACCAACGTTTGAGGCCATGGGCAGCAACGGCAAATCCGCCAAGTATTCCGCCTATTGTCAAGCCAATCACACCGACGGTTCCATAGACAAAGCCTACTGTCTCTGTGCTCAATGCAAGTCCTCCCTTGTCGATAGGATCAAGCATGAAAGGTGTTGCCATTTTTCCGAGCTGCGCCTCTGGGAAACGGAACAAGAGCATGAAGAGAAGAGCGCAGACAATCTGAGGTTTTGAGAAGAATATCTTAACGGTATTCACGAACTCAACCATAGTGCCTTTCAGCACTTCTGCAAATGGCTTGCCCTCGGTTTTTGCCTTATTCTCAAAAGAACCCAATACCATGAAATGCCAAATGACGAAAATGGCAAACAGGATAGCCAGTACCCCGAGCACAAGGCTCCAGCATGAAGCGATCTGCTCTTCAAGTGACGGAATGAGTTTCTTTCCATCAAACGAAGGCGCACCTGCTGTAAGCCAGCCGAACAGCATCACAAGACCGCCCTGAACAAGGATATTTCCTACACGGTAGAATGTGTTTCGTATTCCTACATATAACGCTTGCTGATGGCTATTGAGAGCTAGAATGTAGAATCCGTCAGCGGCAATGTCGTGAGTTGCGCTTGAGAATGCCATTACCCAGAAGAAAGCCAATGACCATTGCACCCATGCGTCGGTGTTGAGCGAGAATGCCACACCTGCAAGTGCTCCTGCTATGAGCGTCTGCATACAGACGATCCACCATTTCTTTGTTCGGAGAGCATCGACAATAGGACTCCACAATGGCTTTATTACCCAAGGAAGATAAAGCCACGATGTGTAGAGGGCAAGATCTGTGTTTGACATTCCCATATTCTTGAATATGAGAGTGCTTAATGTCATCACGACTGCGTATGGTATAGCCTCGGCGATGTAGAGCGTTGGCACCCAAGCGTATGGTTTATTCTTTATTATCGACATTTGCAAGTTCGTTATTAGTTAATACTTTTTGTGTCTTGCAGCACAGCAGCACAAGCCAAATAATTGGCGCCATACATGTCAGGACAAGGAAATAAGTGTCGTATGTGAGTAATTGACTGAGCCATCCTGATGCCATAAGAGGAACGATCATCGCTCCTGCTATCATTGGCACATAAAGATAATTGATAGTGTTGCGGTATCTGTTGCCAGAAATGAAATGCACGAAGACGAGGCACACATTAAGTCCGAATCCGAAACAGAACTGAGCAAGCGACGTCATACAGCAAAGGGCAACAATGTTGCCTACAAGCGGATTCTGCGACATTAGCATGTAGAACAATGGCGAGAGTGTCAGCACAATAACCATTGGCCAGAACGTCTTCATTTCGCCAAGCTTCTCGTTAAGCAATCTGCCTAATCCTATTCCCAAAGAAAATGCAACAACGCCTATTGTTCCCTGAGCAAAGCCGACATCCTGAACGGAGCAGTCAAGTCCTCCGTTTGTGGCAGGAGCCATGAGGAAGAACACTCTTGTGTTGAACAGCAATGCCTGAGGAAGCAAGAGTATTATAATGCTGAAAATCACACGAGCAACATTAGGTTTCTCCTTTATTCTCTCTATCACATGCATCTCGTTCTTGAAAGCGCCAATGAGAGATTCATAACGGTATGGATTGTGAATCCTTGGGTTTTGAAGCGTGATGAAGTTGAGCAATAGGAACAGCAAGAAACCTCCTGCAACGAGAGAGCTTTCCATTGCCCAAGCCTTCTGATAGCTGCGGAAAAACACCTCGAAAAAACCAGCAATGATAATCAGCACGCCGTATGTGACAATGAGAGTCATTTGAGAGGACAGCATCTTTGTCTTGTTATATAGTTCTTGCTGGCGTGGGTAAAGCATTCTGTTATAGTACATTCTTGCGATGAGCTCATGCCATGCACACAAGAGCGACAGGACGAACATGAATATAAAAAGTCCCCAATCACGTACTCTGAACTCTGTAAGATAGACTGCTATTCCCATGAGGCACAAGAATATCATACCTTCAGCAATGTGGATGTGTCGCTTGAAGAAACCGGCATTTCTCACCTTTGAACGAAGGTATGATTTCATCACCCATGGCAAGAAAAGCAAGCCGCTGTATATGGAAGCCATAGTCTCGTCGCTTCCGAACTGCAAGAACATGAGCAGGGCAACATAAGTCACAACGGCAAAGGGTATTTCCTCTGCCGCACAAAGATTCGGAATCCAAATCCATGGACTATGTCGCTTCTTGCTTACCATCGTGTTTCTATGTTTGCGTTAGGATAATAGTGAGATAAGATTTCGCGATAAGGAATGCCTTGGTCGCCCATAACAGCTGCACCAATCTGGCAGAGTCCTACACCATGTCCCCACCCTTTTCCATGAAGAATGAAACCGTCGTCAGTCTTTTCAACCTCAAATGCAGATGAATAGAGATGACTCTCTGAAAGCCATTTCCTTATCTCAAGCTCTTTGCCAACTGTAACCGTTCGTTTTTCTCCAACAATCTTCAGCATTACGATTCTGTCAGATGCTCCGCGTTCAACAGGAATAAGCTCTTGTATCTTTCCGAAGTCAATGCCAGATTTTCTCTTTATCAACTCGCTCAGTTCATCAGCTTCATAAGTGACATTCCAACGATAGAAATCCGTTGTTTCCTGGTCGTAATTGTTCAGCACTTGCGAAAGAATCCTCTTATCACGAGTGTTGCAATAAGGATCTGGTTTTGCAATCAAATATGGATGCTTTATGTTCTCCCAGCAATACTGGAATTCCTCCATCATGCCGCCGCAGCACTTGGAGAAACGTGCATCACATATTATATTATTATATGTAAGAACCTGTCCTCGTGTTTCTTTAATTGCTTCGACAACATTAGGGTTTGACTGTCGTGTTATTCCCTGATAGCGCTGGCAATGGTCATCAGCACAAACATGAAAAGCATTATGCGCTTCACTATCGTACCAACGGACAATAGTGCCTTCGTTAAGTATCTCATGATTGGCAGAAGCAGCCTTTCCTTCCTTTGAAGCTTTTGCTTTCTCTATCATAGAAAGCACCCAGCTGCGTGAAATAACAGCATGAGCCTTAAGCAGTTCAATAGAAGCATTGGCACTCATCTCGCTGCTTATCACGCTTGTGAGATAGGTTTCTATAGGGACAATATTTACGGCTCTTATCATTCCTTCTTCTTCAATAAGCTTCAAAGCACCGCGAAATGTCTGGTCTTCATTTCTTTCCCAATGAAAACCAATGCCGATAACAACATCTTTAAGTGTGAAAGAGCAATTCTCGTCCTTTGGGAGGAATACACTTCCGATGTCTTGCAGGGTCATCGTCCTCTCTCCCTCAAACTCTTTGCCTTCTTTTGTGTAGGTTCCCTTGAAAATGACCTTGAGTTCCTTCGCCCTCACTATGCCAACATCAACACTCTGTTCCATTAAATCTCCTTGCCGAGCTTGAATTTCATAATCATTTTCATCTCATCTTCAGAAGATATTGCACATTCGCGAATGATGCTTGCTGCAATATCGCCATTCATCTTCTTGAAATCTTCCTCACGAGGCGTAATGATAAGACCGCCCATGTCAAGCGAGCCAGGACTTACGATTATCTGCTCTTCGCCTTCCTTGAAATAGCAATCTGGGCGATGCTTTGCACGAGGGAAGATGACAGAAACTATTCTCTGTGACTTGTCGTATGATGATATAGTTGTCCATGCCATGATGTTCATCATTGGCTCGTAGCTGCCTTCTGGAACTGGAAGAGCATCGTAAATCTTCTTGAACAGATATTCGTTTGTTTCTGGGGTGCGAGTAATGATAACCACTCCCGGACAAACGTATTCTCTCAAAGAGAAAATGCCGGTATTGTCGCTAAGTGGCTCTTGCGAAATGAACTCCATACATTCCTCGTTTGTGATTGGCCAAATGCGAGAGAGTTTTCCACTATAAAACTCATTGAAATCTCTTTCAAAAGGAACGACACCACGGCTGCCTGCCTGGAAATGCATGTGATCTGGTGCGCTTGCTCCGCATAGAGGACCATTGTAGAACACCATCTTATCCTTCAGAATCTCAGCTATCTGCATCATGTCAATATAAGTGTCCTTGATTGCCTGTGGCTTGTGGTGGCGTGAAGGAATAGTGAAATGATGTGGAAGTATTGGGAAAGGATTTACCAGCAGGTGGTATTTGCTCAGTATTGGATAGTTGATCTGTTCCTCTGGACGGTTTATGTCGCAAAGGAAGCAAGGACGATGCTTTATGGTCTTTTCATCAATCTTAGCTCCTGTTGAAACTATACGGGCAGGATTGAACTGAGCGGATAGCTTGATTCCATGGACAAGGAAGTCGCTTGTGACGACATTCTCCAGCTGTTCGTATCTTTCCTTGGCTTCTGGCCAAACCTTAAGCTGTTCTTCGATGAGGTTGTCTGCATCTTCATTGGCAATGCCGCACTTCCAGTATTCGTTAAGGCTTCTGCGGTCAAGAATCTCCATCGTGCGTAGGCTGTCCTTGTAGATGTTATTCCTGTTCACCTTCTCTGGGCTTAAGGCAGCATCGCTGTTTCCTTCCCAACGACGGCAGAGATAAAGTTCGTCATAGATGCGTCCAATCTTGTATTTTCTGCTGAATGCAAGTCCTACGGCATAATCCTCGCCATAGCTTGTATTTGGCATTCCTATGGAGCGTAGAAGTGGAGTGAAGAATGCACGCGGAGCACCAAGTCCATTGATTCTGAGTGCATTATTGCGTCCGTTTTCTTCCGTCCATTCTCTATGGTCAATAAGTCCTGGAGGCAAAGTCTCAAGCTGGAAGTTGCACATGCGGTAAGAACCGATCACCATACCGCAATGCTCCTCGTAGAATTTATCAACAATTCTCTGCAAAGTATCAGGACCGCTGTAGAGGTCGTCGCTATCAAGCTGAACAGCAAAACGTCCGCATCGAGAATCGTTGAAAGCAAGGCTCCAGCATCCGCCAATTCCGAGATCTTTGCGCTCCGGAATTATGTGAACCACGCGGCTGTCTGCGTCTGCAAGCTTCTTAATTGCCTCTGTGGTTCCGTCTGTTGAAAGATTGTCAACAACAAGCACGTTGAACTCGAAGTTTGTCTTCTGTGAAAGAGCGCTCTTGATGGCGTCTTCAATTGTCTTCACGCGGTTGCGGACAGGAATGATTACAGATGCTTCTTTTTCAAAATCAGAGCGTTCAACATTCACATTCATCACGCTCTCTGGGTCAATGTATGCGCCAATCTCCTTGAGGTGATTGGTGAACACAAGCTCTTTTTCTATCTGTGCCTCACGGTTGCGAGGATCAACATAGTCAAACTGCTTCTCGCCACTCTTTCTCAGGTCAATCTCCTCTTCTGTGTAAAGGTTTTCACGAAGATGGAAGAGCGCTGCGCTGCGCTTTCTTCTGAGGCAATAAAGCTGGAAATCGTACCATCCAGCGTATTTGTAGTCTGCATCAGGGTTAGATGCGAAATATGACTGAAGGCTTGATGCAGAAACGAGAGTGACGGAACCGAAATCGAAGTCGTCACGAACGCTACCGTAGTAAAAATCCATTGTTGGACATGCTACAGTCTCACCATTCTTCACAGCAAGATGGTCTGAATAGAGAATAGAGCTGTTCACGCTATTCGCTACAGAATACATTCTCTTGATAGCCTTGTATCCGAATGTGATTGATGTTTTCTTTGAAATCACCAAAGCATACTGCGATTCAAGATGCTGAATTGCCTGCTTGGCGCAGAAAGATTTATGCATCGATTCGCAACGGATAGCCTTGCAATCTAAAAATGGACTTGGCTCATCACCATTCATCAGCACATATATATTATTCACCAATGGTTCCTCTCTGAGCTGCTTGAGAGTTGCCAATGTTGTTTCGGTATCCGCAAATGCAACGAAACAATCGATTCCTTTATTCATATTGTCGGTATTTATTTATTTTATTTGCAAATATAGACCAAATTGTTCAAATAAAAAATGTTTTCATGTCTTTTTTTAATCTTTTTGCCTAACTTTGCACTCGAATTTAATTCCGAGTGCTTGAACACCTCGTAAAAAACAAGCTCCGAGTGCTTGACTACCTCAACAAAACAAGCGTGTCTCTTGACAACCACGTACAAAAACAAGTAAACAAATGAAAGTAAAAAAGCAAGTGAGTGTTTCCTTCATGTTGGCAGGAATACTCTTCTGTGTATGCCTCGTGGCATCAAATCTTCTTGAAACCAAACTTTTCCACGTATGGGGTCCAATTTCCCTTACTTGCGGTTTCATCGTGTTCCCAATCTCTTACATTCTCAATGACGTCATTGCCGAAGTGTGGGGCTATCGCAAAGCCCGTCTCATCATCTGGCTTGGCTTCCTGATGAACTTCTTTGTCGTTGCCGTTGGAGGACTGGCGTGTGTGCTTCCTCCAATTGAGTCAGGCTCCGATCAAGCCTTCAAAGAAATCTTCTCATTCACTCCTTACGTCACCGTTGCAAGTCTTCTAGCTTTTATTGCAGGAAGCTTCCTCAATGCGCTTATTATGAGTAAGATGAAAATGGCAAATAGAGGTAAGGGACAATTCAATTTCTTCTTCTCTCTGAGAGCAATTGCCAGCACTCTTGTAGGCGAGAGTGTTGACTCCCTAATCTTCTTTCCATTGGCATTTTATCTCTTCCCTCTTCTCTTTGATGGAGAGCCAAAGGTGCCTGTAGAAGTGATGATAAATCTTATGGTGACTCAGGTCGTAGCAAAGACTCTTTACGAAATCATCGTTCTTCCTTTGACACTCAAAGTTGTCAAGTTTGTGAAGAAAATAGAGGACACCGATGTGTATGATGTTGACATAAGTTACAACGCTTTCAAGATAGGCGAGATTTAGCTTACAGCATTACCTCGTAATCATTGCGAGCTTATACTCGGTAAGCTCGCGAGCTTTTCCTCGTATTTGTGTTGAGCTTTTGCTCGTATATGAAAATATGATTACCTCGTAAGTAAAATTTTAATTGCCTCGTAACTGAAATGCGGATTACGAGGCAATACATTTAAGCATTACAATATGGATACAAACAGAAGCAACGAAGGTTTGCAAGCATTAGGTAAGAAAACAGAATACAGACAGGACTACGCTCCTGAAGTTTTGGAAGCTTTTCAGAATAAGCATCCTGAAAATGACTATTGGGTGAGATTCAACTGTCCTGAGTTCACAAGCCTCTGCCCTATCACTGGTCAGCCAGACTTTGCAGAGATTCGCATCTCATATCTTCCAGATATGAAGATGGTAGAGAGCAAATCGCTCAAGCTTTACCTCTTTTCCTTCCGCAATCATGGCGATTTTCATGAGGACTGCGTGAACAAGATCATGAAGGATCTCATCAAGCTTATGGATCCGAAATACATCGAAGTTACCGGCATTTTCACTCCTCGCGGCGGCATCAGCATCTATCCTTTTGCTAATTACGGACGACCAGGCACGAAATATGAGGAAATGGCACATTACCGTCTGATGAATCACGATTTATAATATGTCATACATTAAAAATCTTAAAAAAAAAGTAATTTATTTGTGTGTTTGGTGGAATAAGAGTAACTTTGTTGGCGTTTTAGCTTAGTAAAGATAACAAACAAGTACTAAAAGGCAAAGTGAGGTTCCACAATAATGACGCAACGTTGTTTTATAATATCAATATTCTTTGCCTTAGCGATTATAGCTAAGGCACAGTTTTATGGCATTGTAGTTGATGCAGCTACAGGTGATCCTATTGAGTATGCTGCAGCGAAATATATTGGTACCAATATAGGTGCATCTTCTGATGTAAATGGAAAGTTTCAAGTACAAATTATTCCCAATAATAAGAAACTTGAAATAACATGTGTTGGGTATAAACCAACGGTCGTAACTGTAAACCATGCTTATAAAGAGGTTCACTCTGTTATAAAACTCTATTCTGACGATGTTTTATTAAGCGAGGTTGTTGTAAAAAAAACAAAAATAAAATACAAGAGAAAAGATAATCCTGCAGTAGAGTTGATGCGAAAAGTTATTGCCAATAAGCATCTTAGCGACATCAACGACAGAGCTTTCTACCATTTAGAGAAATACGAAAAACTAACTTTCTCATACAACGACGTGGAAAACAGTCCTATAGCAGAGATATGTCCTGAAACAGGTAAACTCATACTGCCAATCATGGTGGATGAGACGGTGAAGGAGGAGAACTACCGCAAGAGCACAAACTCCAAGAAGACTATCGTCAATGCAAGGCGCAGCGATGGCTTTCAGTCGCTGCTGGCTTCGGGAGACATGCTTGCAGGGTATGTGAAGGATATCTTCACAGATGTGGACATCTATAAAGATAATGTGCGAATCCTGCAACACCCATTCATCAGTCCTATCTCTACATCGGAAGCTATCAGTTTCTATCATTTCTACATACAGGACACAATAATGGTGGATGGAGAGAAATGCATAGATCTGGTGTTCGTGCCTAACAACACACAAGATTTTGGCTTTGCAGGACACCTGTTTGTGACTGATGATGACAAAACACAAGTGAAGCGAGCCATTCTCAACATCCCGAACAATTCTGGCGTGAATTACGTCACCAATATGCTTGTCATTCAAGACTTTGTCACTTTGCCTACAGGAGAGAGGGTGCTAAAGACAGATGATATGCTGGTCGAGCTTAGCGGCTTCTTCGGTGCCTTAGATCTGGTGTGTCAACGCTACACAACCTACAGCAATTACAGCTTTGATGCCATCACCGACAAAAAGATGTTCAAATCCACGCTGACCGAATACACAATGCCTGACGCTGAAAGAAAAGACACTACGTATTGGGCATCGGTTCGCACTAAGCAGCTGTCATCAACCGAGAGAAATCTGTCACGTACAGTAGAGAATGTATCAGAGAAAATAGGTCCTGTAGGCAAGTTCCTCATGGCAGCACTCATGGAGAATTCCATTGAACTCACTCAACGTCCAAACAAGCTGGATCTCATGCCTTTCAACACCATAATCTCGCAAAATGAGATAGATGGATGGCGCATTAAGCTGCCTCTTCAAACTACGGCAAACCTGAATCCTCAACTCTTCTTTAGAGGATACGCTGCCTATGGCACTAAGGATAAGAAACTCAAGTACATGGCAGAGGGTGAATACTCGTTCATCAAGAAGAAATACATGGCGCATGAGTTCCCTCGCCACTCCATCAGCGTAAGCTACATGTTCGACGACATTTCGCCAATAGACAAATATAGGGGAACTTCAAAAGACGATGTGCTTAACTCATTCAAGGTGAGCAAGGAAGACCAGATGATGTATGCCAACGACTTTAAGATTCGCTACCTGCGCGAGACACGCAACAATGTTTCGTTCTCTCTTGAGCTTGACCACACAAAGCTCTCTCCTGCTGGTCAGCTTATCTATCAGCATAATGTGGACGGGACACTTCTCTCGTCGATTAAAACCACTGACGCGAAAGTGGGCTTGCGATTCGCTCCTCGCGAGTCATTCATAAACAACAAGCAGAAGCGAATGCCTGTAAATGATGAGGCGCCAGTATTCAAGATTGACCACACAATGGGTATGGATGGAGTGCTTGGAGGTCAGTACAGCTACAACATGACAGAAGCAAGCGTGTCGAAAAAGGTATGGCTCCCTGCTGCCTTAGGACGTGTTGAGATTTTCGTCAAGGGAGGTTACCAATGGAATAAAGTGCCATTCCCTATGCTCTTTGTCCCAGCTTCAAACCTGTCCTATTTCGGTCAGTCAAACAGCAAGGCATTCAACATGTTGCGCAACATGGAATTTCTTAACGATAAATACGCATCGCTCTTCTTGTTCTGGAATTTCAATGGCAAACTGCTTAATCGCATTCCTCTGATAAGCAAGATGAAGCTTCGTGAAGTGGTAGGATTCAAGATGCTCTACGGAGGACTCTCGGACAAGAACAACCCGTTTGTAAACACTGACGACAACGACCTGCTTCGCTTCCCTATGCGAGACGGGCACTACACCACTTTCGTTATGGGCAAGAAGCCATACATGGAAGCGTCTATTGGATTATGCAACATTTTCAAGGTTCTCACTATCCAATACGTTCGTCGCCTCAGCTACACAGACATGGCTCCAATACCTGGCGAAAGTAAAACAAAGAAGAATGGAGTTAGATTTTCAATCGATTTGAATTTCTAACAGACAGCATCTTTTCGCAAATTATGCTATTTATCGTTAAAACGCTCCAATCATAGTGCTCTTTTTGATGGTTTTCAGCGTTTGTTGATTCATTTAGTTAAAATTTTCACTATCTTTGCATCATGATAGAAAAGCATATAGTTCTTGAGGACATTGATCTCGTTACATTCTATGGCGTGAACAATGTCCATTTGCAGATGATAAAGGCGCTCTACCCAAAGCTGCGCATCGTGGCTCGTGGCAACATCATCAAGGTGATGGGCGACGAGGAGGAGATGTGCGCCTTTGAGGAGAACATCGAGAAGATGCATAAGCATTGCGCAAAGTACAATTCCATGTCGGAGGAAACAATCCTCAGAATCATTAAGGGCGAAGCTGCTGCAAGCCAGTCAACGGATAACGCGGCTATCTGCTATTCCGTTATGGGCAAGCCTATTGCACCTCGCTCGGACAACCAGAAACTGCTTGTTGAATCTTATTTCGAGAACGACATGCTTTTCGCCATTGGTCCTGCCGGCTCGGGCAAGACATACGTCAGCATCGCTCTTGCCGTTCGTGCATTGAAGAATAAGGAGGTGAGGAAAATCATCCTTTCCCGTCCTGCTGTTGAAGCTGGCGAAAAACTTGGCTTCCTTCCAGGCGACATGAAGGATAAGATTGATCCTTATCTTCAGCCTCTCTACGATGCTCTTCAGGACATGATTCCAGCACAGAAGCTTACAGAATATATGGAGCAGAACGTCATTCAGATTGCTCCTCTTGCCTTCATGCGAGGAAGAACGCTGAACGATGCTGTTGTTATTCTCGATGAAGCGCAGAACACTACAACTCAGCAGATTAAGATGTTTCTGACTCGTATGGGCATGAACACGAAGATGATCATCACAGGCGATATGACTCAGATTGACCTTCCCCACTCTGTCCGCTCTGGCTTGAAGGAAGCGTGCGAGGTGCTGAAAGGTGTTAAGGGCATTGGCTTCATCGAAATGAACGAGAATGACATTGTTCGCCATCGCCTTGTGACAAGAATTGTGAATGCATATAACAAATATGAGAAGACCCTCCCCCAGCCCCTCCCTTTCAAGGAGGGGAGTAGATACCAGAGGATGGAATCTCCAAAAGCGAATCTGAATTAAAATAGATAAAAACAAACAATTGATAATAACGAATAAATAATAATAGTAGAATTACCCCAACAAATCATTCTACTCCCCTCCTTGAAAGGGAGGGGTCGGGGGTAGGTCTTTTATGAAAGCTTTAATAAAAACTGATTACAACTTCCCTGGACAGACAGGAGTTTATCGCGGTAAGACTCGCGACTGTTATTTCATTGGCGACGATCTCATGGTAATGATTGCCAGCGACCGTATCTCAGCATTCGACGTTGTGCTCCCTAAGGGCATTCCTTTCAAGGGACAGGTTCTCAATCAGATTGCTGCTAAGTTCCTTGATGCTACAACTGACATTTGCCCTAACTGGAAGCTTGCTTGTCCAGATCCACAGGTGACTATCGGTTACAAGTGTGAAGGTTTCCGCGTTGAGATGATCATCCGCGGCATCCTCACAGGCTCTGCATGGCGCGACTACAAGAATGGATGTCGTGAGATTTGCGGCGTGAAGCTTCCTGAGGGAATGCGCGAGAACGAGCGTTTCCCAGAGCCAATCATCACACCTACTACTAAGGCAGATGAAGGTCACGACCTCAACATCTCTAAGGAAGAAATCATTGCTCAGGGTATCGTTTCTAAGGAAGACTATGAAGTGATGGAAGACTACACTCGCAAGCTCTTCGCTCGTGGTCAGGAAATCGCTGCAAAGCAGGGACTTATCCTTGTTGATACAAAGTATGAGTTCGGCAAGCGCGATGGCAAGGTTTACCTTATCGATGAGGTTCACACTCCTGACTCTTCACGCTACTTCTATGCAGAAGGCTATGAGGAGAAGTTCGCAAAGGGTGAGCCACAGAAGCAGCTCTCTAAGGAGTTCGTCCGCCAGTGGCTTATCGACCACAACTTCATGAATCAGCCTGGTCAGACAATGCCAGAGATTACTGACGAATATGCTGAGTCAGTTTCTGATCGTTACATCGAGCTTTATGAGGGTATCATCGGCGAGAAGTTCAACAAGTCTGAGGCTTGCGATGATATTGCTGCTCGTATTGAAAAGCGCGTAAACGACTACCTCGCTACAAGATAATGTATAAGCAAGAGCAGATAAAGCCATACGGAGAGGAAGGCAGCAAGCGTCAGCAAGTGGAGCGCATGTTCGACAACATTGCCCACAGCTATGACACTCTGAATCATACCCTTTCCTTTGGTGTAGATAAGATATGGCGCAACAATGCCATTGATTTCCTGCTTAAGAATCGCACAAGCACGGATAGCGTTCTCGACATTGCTACAGGCACTGGCGACTTCGCTATCCTTGCTCATAAGAAGCTTCATCCTTCTCGCATTGTCGGTTGCGACATCAGCGAGGGAATGATGAACATTGGAAGGGAAAAGGTGCAGAAGCTCGGGCTTGCAGATAAGATAGCATTCCAGAATGAGGACTGCTCGCAGATGTCGTTCAAAGACAATGAGTTTGATGCTGTCATCTCAGCCTTTGCTCTTCGCAACTTCCAGAATCTCGACCAATGTCTGAAGGAGATGCATCGTGTGCTCAACAATGGAGGTCATCTTTCTGTTGTTGATCTCTGCACTCCCGTATCTTTTCCGATGAAGCAGCTCTTCTATATATATAAAAAGGTAATTATGCCTACATTCGGCAAACTGCTTTCAAAAGACGCTACAGCCTACAGTTACTTGCCTGAGACGATGGATGCTGTTCCGCAAGCAGAACGCATGCAGAGTATCATCAGTCAGGCTGGTTTCAATAATGTGAATTTCAAGCGGCTTGCCTTTGGCATGTGCATACTTTATACAGCAGAGAAGCTGTGAGCAGCTTATAACTTAACTTAAAACCAGACACCCACCCCGAATGGTGTCCCTCCCCTATGGTGGGAGGTTAGGAAGGGGCTTTATATGGACAAATACGGACTTATAGGTTATCCACTCGGACATTCCTTCTCACGCAATTTCTTCAGCGATAAGTTTGAGGCTGAAAACATTGATGCCAAGTATCTCAACTTTGAGATTCCAAGCATTGAGGAGTTCCCATACATCATTTCAGACAACCCAGAACTGAGAGGACTGAATGTGACAATTCCTTACAAGCAGAAAGTGATGAACTATTTGGATGACATCAGCGAGGAAGCTCGTGCTATAGGTGCTGTAAATGTTGTTAAAGTTGAACACATAGGCAAGAATGTCACGCTTAAAGGCTATAATAGCGATGTCATCGGATTTGTGCAGAGCATTGAGCCATTGCTCCGTCCTCATCACAAGAAAGCTCTCATTCTTGGCACAGGCGGTGCATCAAAAGCTATTCATTATGGACTTACAGAGAAGTTAGGCATTGAAACAACATTCGTTTCAAGATACGATCGTCCTGACTGCGTGACCTACGAAGCAATTACTCCAGATGTCATAAAGGAATATGAGGTTATTGTAAATTGCACACCTAAGGGCATGTATCCGCACAATGATGAATGTCCTAACCTTCCATACGAATCAATGACAGAGAATAATCTTCTTTACGACCTTGTCTATAATCCTGATGAGACTCTCTTCATGAAGAAAGGTGCAGAAAGAGGTGCTATCGTAAAGAATGGTCTTGAAATGCTGTTCCTTCAGGCACTTGCATCTTGGGAGTTCTGGAATAATTAATTATTTTTTTTGTTCTTTTTCAGCCGTTCTGCGATGGTCCATTGCAGAGCGGCATTTTCTTCATCTCCCATGGCAGAGAAGATGTCGCCTAACAGCTGATGAGCGCTGATATTCTCTGGCTTCATGCTTATGCAGCGATTGAGGTCGTTGAAAGCCTGTTCGTATTCCTGCATCTTGAAGAATATCTTTCCTCGGGTATAGACGGACTTGAAATGTGTCGGTACGATGTCAAGCGCAAGGTTTATCTCATGAAGTGCATCGCGAAGCTTGCCTTTGTCCAAGAGCACCCTACCCTTTGCTATGTATGCTTCAAGGTAGCGAGGGTTCATCCTGATTGCCTTGTCGAAGTTTGTGATTGCTGCCTGTGGCTCGTGCATCTTCACGCACTCCTCGCCTAATGCATAGTACTCCTTGGCATAGTCGTTGAGCACAAACTGCATTTCCTTGACTTCCATATCTTTATCCTTAAGCTGCTGTTTGAGACTCTCTATCTCAGCCTTAAGGATATTTATCTTGTTCAATCGGCGGCGCAAGTATCTCTTTGCATAATCTTTCTCTATGTCATAGCGGGCATGAATGGCTATGAAGAAGTGGTCAAGGCATGAGCCGAAATCACCTTCGTCAAAGGCCTTGGCGGCATCTGCATACTCAATGTCTGCCTTTGCTCTCTTCAGCGCAATGTCCATATTTCGCTGACTGTTGAACTGCTGGGAGAATGCCACAATGTTTGGGTTGACAAAGACGTCAGATTGCATCACCTCTCGCTTCAGTTGCAAGCCTTCTAACGAACGGCAACGGCTGAGGGCAACGTAGGTCTGGCCTGCTGCAAACACTCCTCCTGTGAAATCAATAGCAACCTTATTGAAGGTCAAGCCTTGACTCTTGTGTATTGTTATTGCCCAGGCAAGACGTACAGGGAATTGTGTGAATGTTCCAAGTTCTTCTTCCTCAATCTTCTTTTCTTTTTCATTATATGTGTAACGGACATTCGCCCACATTGCTCGCTCTACATCATAGTCATTTCCATCATCCGTATGTATATAAAGATATTTGCCTTCAGCATCCATGCCGACGATCATGCCGATGGTTCCGTTCACCCATCGCTTGTCCTGGTCGTTCTTGATGAAGATGATCTGCGCTCCTACTTTCAACTCTAATTCCATCAGCGTTGGAAGCATGGACTCGGGAAAATCGCCTTTTATCTCTCCTTTGTATCTTACCGCATCGCCTTCAAGATCTGCAAGGTTCTTTTGGTTTATATGGTCAACGACATCGCGACGTGCTGCAAGCGTCACAAAGAGTCCTTCTCCATCGGAAATGTCCTGGTCAACGCATGTGTTCAGCAATTGCAAGTCCTGGCTTGATGCTGTGTTTGTCCGGATATGGTCAAGCACATTTACAAAGACATTGTCGTTCTGGCGATACACCTTTGTAAGCTCTATTGATACCAATTGTATTTCTCGGAACACACGGGCTGAGAAGAAATGGGGAGTCTCGTAGAAGCGTTGCAGAATATCCCTCTCATCGCGTGTGACGACAGGCTCTAACTGGAAAACATCACCAACGAAAAGCATTTGTTTTCCTCCGAAAGGAAGGCGAGAGCAACCAGAATATGTGCGAAGGATTCTATCGATGAAATCAATGATGTCTGCTCTGACCATTGAGATCTCATCAATAATGATAAGCTCCACTTGTTTCAGAAGCTTCACTTGTTCCTTGTTGTATTTCAAGAACTCGCGGATTCTTCGCCCTTGAAAACGGGAATCGTCTGGCACAAGCGGATGAAACGGCAAATGGAAGAAGCTGTGAAGAGTGCTTCCGCCTGCGTTGATAGCAGCAATGCCAGTTGGCGCAAGCACAACGTGTTTCTTCTTTGTCGTGCTGCAAATGTATTTCAAGAATGTAGATTTTCCTGTTCCTGCTTTACCTGTTAGAAATAATGACTGGTTGGTAAATTGGACATGATTTAGTGCATCCTTGAATTGCTGGTTGCTGGTGTCAATGTTGCTATCAATGTGGCTGTTACTCATCGGCACTTACTTCTGTTGCTGTGGTGTTTACTGCTGGTGAAGACTCATCAGATGGGGTGAAGTTGTCCTCTCCTGCTCCATCATAGTCTTCGTCTTCTGAATTATCACGTCTGACAGGAACATAATTTATGCCGCCTTGGTAGTTCTTTGTTGGTATTTCTTCCTTTGCTTTAGGGAATTTTGCGCGATAATGCTTGAAAGCTGGATCTGCAACAACCTTGCCCAAGAAATCTCCAACAATAGGAAGCGCTGTTCTTGAGCCTTGGCCCAGAGCACCAGTACGGAAGTGTATGCTTCGGTATTCTCCTCCTACCCATGAGCCAACGACAAGATTAGGAGAGCATCCAACGAACCATGCATCGGAATGGTTGGATGAAGTTCCGGTCTTGCCTCCAATCTCGAAATCATTGTTCCAGCCAATATATGATCTTACAGAAGAGGATGTTCCACCTCCATAAACACCATACCAAAGCAATTGCTGCATATAGAATGCTGTCTTGTAGCGCATTGCCTCTTTTGCCTGAGGCTCATCCTTGTCGCAATCGTAAATCACATGCCCATCTCTATCAATTACTTTTGTGACAAGGATAGGTTTTCGCTGCTTGCCATCGTTCATAACGCAGCTGTAAGCATTGACAAGTTCCAGAAGATTAACGTCTGAAGAGCCCAATGCCAAGGCTGGAGTTGCATCAAGAGGACTTTCAATGCCCATCTTATGTGCAATTGAAACCACGTTGTCAATGCCTGTATCCTGTCCAAGACGAACAGCAATGGTATTTACAGATTGAGCGAATGCTGCTTTTAGAGACATGTTTGCACCAGAACAGCGGCCATCAGCATTGTGAGGTGACCACAGCTTGGTCTGTCCTGGGTTCTTCTCATCTTCCACACGCATAGAGAATGGCTGGTCACGATATGCTGTAACAGGTGTTATCTCGTCATCATTCTCAAAGGCAGAAGCATAGACGAAGAGCTTGAATGTAGAGCCTGGCTGGCGCATTGCTGTTACTTTGTCGTACTTCCATGAGTTGAAATCAACATCGCCTACCCAAGCGCGGACATAGCTTGTCTGAGGTTCCATAGCTACCATACCGCAATGCATGAAGCGAACCATGTAACGAATGGAGTCCATTGTGGACATTTCCTTCTCTACTAAATGCTTTGGGTTGTTATAATCGAAGACCTTGACGGTGTGAGGAAGGTTGAGATAATAGTCTATTGAGTCAGCATTATCATCATACTTCTTGCTAAGATATTTGTATGCTTCGCTGCGTTTAGCAATATCTTCAATGAAATTCTTGATTTCTATGCCATGCTCATCACGCCATGGAGCCATTGATCCCCAGTGGCTGTTGAAACGCTGCTGGATAATGCGCATCTGCTTCTGTGCTGCTTCCTCTGCATATTTCTGCATTCGGGTGTCGATGGTTGTGTAAATTTTCAAACCATCAGAATAGAGATCAATGTTATTCTCCTTGCACCAATCTGAGAGATAGTCCTTGATTGCCTCGCGGAAATACTGGGCAGAACCATCGTATGAATTCTCAACATTATAGATAAGATTGATAGGTATCTTCTGCAGAGAATCACATTCGTGCTTTGTTATGTTTCCATGAGTGTACATATTGTTAAGAACAACATTGCGTCGCTCAAAACTGTTCTGTGGATTAACCTTAGGATTATATGTTGTTGTGGCTTTGAGAAGGCCAACAAGAACGGCTGCCTGCTCTGCAGTAAGATTCTGCGGAGTTGTCTTGAAATATGTCTTTGCTGCGGTCTTTATGCCGAATGCATTGCTTCCGAAGTCAACAGTATTGAGATAAAGAGTGAGAATGTCCTGTTTGCTATACATGTTCTCAATCTTTATGGCAGTAATCCATTCCTTTGACTTCTGAATGAGAATGCTGAGTCCAGGAACCTTTCCTAAAAGTCCGGTTGAATATTGAGAGCGAATCTTAAATAGATTCTTTACCAACTGCTGAGTGATCGTGCTTGCACCTCGTGGATTGCCCTGAGCAATATCCTTTGCGGCAGCAAAAAGCCCTTGGTAGTCAATGCCATGATGCAAGTAGAAACGCTCGTCCTCTGTTGAGATGAGAGCGTCAATAACATAAGGAGAGATCTCTTCAAACTTTACCGGCGAACGGTTCTCATTGAAGAATTTGCCAACAACAACGCTGTCGGCAGAATAGATATATGAAGCCTCGTTGGTGATTGGATTCTGAATGACATCCATCGTTGGCGAGACGCCAAAGAGACCAAGGAAGTTGCAATCTACAGCTCCTAAATAGAGAAAGAAGAAAACGAAAAACGAAGCAATAGGTGTGAATACTCTTTGATACCACTTTCCTCTGTATTGCCACATGTACCATTTCCACGCTATCTTTACTGTGCGCCAAATGGAAGTAAACACTTTACTGAATAATGATTTCATTTTCAATAGCAATTATCATTTCCTTTGTGCTCATAGCATCGGCATTTAGCCAATGTATATCTTCATCATGCTTATACCAAGTCATCTGTTTCTTGGCATAAACTCTTGTGTTCTTCTTTATTCGTTCAACAGCCATCTGCAATTCCCATTCTCCGTCAAGAACCTTGAACAGCTCCTTGTAGCCTACTGTATTAAGCGAATTTAATTCTTTTTTATCGTAAACTCTTTTGACTTCGTCCATCAAGCCATCATTCATCATCTGGTCAACACGCTTATTGATTCTTGAGAACAAATTTTCTCTCTCGCGTTGCAAGCCAAATTTCATGATACGAAATGGTCTTTCTTTAGTGATGTTTTTACGAAAAGATGTGTATGTCTTTCCTGTCATGTAACAGATTTCAAGAGCATGCACTACCCTTTTGTGATTCTTCTTATCAACTATGTCGTAATACTCAGGATCCAGCAATTTAAGCTCTGATAAAAGTACATCTAATCCTTCTTCTTCAAATCTGCGTTTCAGATGTTCTCTTGTTTCATCATCAACAGTAGGTATGTCGTCAATGCCTTTTGTTACAGCATCAATATACATCATGCTTCCTCCTGATAGAACAACAACATCTTGCTTCTTAAAGAGATCATCTAACAAAGATAACACATCTTTCTCATATTCAGCAGCACTATAATATTCATCAAGGTTGAGAGTGTGAACAAAATAATGCTTTACTCTTGCAAGTTCTTCTGTTGTTGGAGCTGCTGTTCCGATTTCAATGTCTTTGTATATCTGACGTGAATCGGCATTGATAACAGGAGATTGGAAATGCTCTGCAAGCTGAAGGGTCAGCTCCGTCTTTCCAACTCCTGTAGGACCTAGTATTACTATAAGAGTCTTAGAACTCATCACTAATGTCGTAACCCTCTAAGTCAATTTCATCAGTACTTATTTCTGTACCATACATGTCTTCATCGTCAAAAATTGATGATTCTTCGACGATAGGATTGCGGGCAAACATTTCATCGAAATCAAGAACTTGCACAGGAGGTGTGCCTTTAGAGCGTGAGATAACACCTTCATCAAGCGACTTTCCTGTTTGAATCTCTGATAGCTCAATAAAGAACACGCGGTCAGCAAGAGGGTCAAAAGTGTAAAGCATGTGCTGTTTTTCATCCTCAAGGAACTCGCTGAGCTCAGTCTCTGCCATGATGTAACTGTCTTCGTATGAATCAGTATCCATCTCCTGAAGAGTGATTTCCTGACCCTTCTCCCAACCATTCTCGCAGATTGTGAACGATGTCATTTGGTCATCATTGTAATCACATGCTTTGAGAATAAGCTTATGGAGCTCCAAAAACTTTGCATCGGCATCAATCTTGATTTCTCTCATGAAGCCTTCTGCTTCGTCTGAGATAATAGTAAATCGGTAAACCATGGTATGTGATGAGATTTATCTGTGAAAAGAGTTATCGAACGATACCTCTCTTTGATGCACTAACAAAATCAATGATGTACTCAATTTCCTTGCTCATTGGCACTTCTGCCTTAATCTGCTCAATTGCCTCAGCAACAGTAAGATTACAGTTGTAGATGAGACGATAAGCATGGTGAATGTTGTCAATGATTTCATTGCTGAAACCACGACGGCGAAGACCAACGATGTTCAATCCTGCATAAGCAACAGGTTCCTTTCCAGCCATGATGAATGGAGGAATATCCTTGCTTGTGCGTGTTCCACCCTGAACCATTACATAACCACCGATACGGCAGAACTGATGAACAAGAACTACTGCAGAAATAATGGCATTGTCATCAACGATAACCTCACCGGCAAGCTTTGTGGAGTTACCCATGATGATGCCGCTTCCGAATTCGCAGTCATGAGCAATGTGAGCATTCTCCATAATGAGGTTGTTGCTTCCAACAACAGTCTTTCCCTTGCTTGCAGTTCCACGATGGATGGTTACATTCTCGCGAATCTTGTTATTGTCGCCAATTTCAACAGTAGTGTCCTCGCCACGGAATTTCAAGTCTTGAGGAATGGCGCCAATCACAGCACCAGGGAAGAGAGTGTTGCCGTTGCCCATGCGAGTGCCGCTGAGCAAGGTAACACTATTCATGAGTATATTGTTATCACCAATTACAACATTCTTGTCAATGAAGCAGAATGGACCGATTTCACAATTCTCGCCAATCTTTGCTTCTGGATCAATGAATGCTAAAGGACTAATCTTTGCCATATAAATTATTTGTTCTTAATGATTTGAGCTGTAAATTCTGCTTCAGCAGCAACTGTCTCGCCTACGAAAACAAGGCCTGTCATTGTTGCAATGCCTCGGCGAAGAGGACCTGCCATCTTTACCTTGAAAATGAGAGTATCGCCTGGCACAACCTTACGACGGAACTTCACATTATCAATCTTCATGAAGTATGTTGACCAGCGTTCAGGTTCTTCAACATTGTTTAACACAAGAAGACCGCCTGTCTGTGCCATTGCTTCTACAATGAGAACGCCAGGCATAACTGGCTCCTGTGGGAAGTGGCCTGTGAAGAAAGGCTCGTTGCTTGTAACATTCTTAACACCAACTATTTCAGTTTCGTCAACAGAGATGATTTTGTCAACGAGCTGCATTGGATAGCGGTGAGGAAGGAGCTCGCGAATACGGTTTACATCCATGAGAGGAGCCTCATTTGGATTATAAACAGGACACTGAACCTCATGCTTCTTGATGTCCTTCTTTATTGCGCGCGCGAACTTATTATTTATTGTGTGACCAGGTTTGGTTGCTATTACACGACCAAGAATAGGTTTGCCAACAAGAGCGAGGTCACCGATGATATCAAGAAGTTTGTGACGTGCTGTCTCATTGTTCCAAGTCAAAGGCTTATGATTGATATAGCCAAGCTTAGTTGCATCCATGTGAGGAATTCCAAGAGTATCAGCAAGCTTGTCATAGCGATCCTGTGGAAGCTCTTTCTCATAAATAACAATAGCGTTATCTAAATCACCACCCTTGATAAGGCCAAGGTTGAGAAGTGGCTCAATTTCTCTTACGAAAACGAAAGTGCGAGCAGATGCAATTTCTGCAGCAAAGTCATCAAGGTTTTCCAGGTTTGCGAACTGATTGTCGAGGATTTGAGAGTCGAATGCAATTTGTGCATTTACGCAGAATTTGTTATCTGGGATAAGGATAAGATGCTCACCGTTCTCTCCTGTCACTTCCATCTTTTCCTTAACGATATAATAATCTTTTTTTGCGTCCTGTTCCTTAAGTCCAGTCTTTTGGATCTCCTCGATAAAAGGCAATGCGCTGCCATCAAGAATAGGCATTTCTGGACCATCAAGCTGAATGAGGCAGTTATCAATGCCGCTTGCATAAAGAGCTGCCATAGCGTGCTCAATAGTGGAAATCTTTATGTCACCCTTTACGAGTACAGTGCCACGCTGAGTGTCACCAACATATTCTGCATTACAGTCAATGATTGGCTGTCCTTCAATATCTGTTCTCTGAATCTTGTAACCGTGATTCTCTTCAGCAGGATTGAAAACTGCTGTGATAAACTGTCCTGTGTGAAGACCTTTGCCCTTGAGGGTGAAGCTTTCTTTCAGGGTTTGTTGCTTTTGCATATCCTTTTAAGTAACAAAGACGACAACGCATACCTTAACAAAGATATCCATTATCGTCTTCAATTATTATTGTTTGTTTTTTAGTTCTTCTATTTCTTTTTTCAACAGCTGAATATCCTTCATTATTTCAGGCAACTGTCGAACGCCGACCTGAGATTTCTGCCAGTCTTTATGGATCTGAGAAGGATAACCCATGAGCTGCACATTGCCTTTTCTCGCAATGTTACCGCCAGTGAGACCGCATTTTGCACCAAACATTGTCTTGTCTCCCACAACTAGGTGACCAGCAATGCCTACCTGTCCGCCAAGCATACACCACTCGCCAATCTTAGAGCTTCCTGCAATACCAGCCTGAGCACTCATCACTGTATTCTTTCCGACTTCAACATTGTGAGCAACCTGACAAAGGTTATCAATCTTCACGCCTTTGCGAACGATAGTGCTTCCCATTGTTGAACGGTCAACACAAGTGTTTGCGCCAATTTCAACATTATCCTCAATTGTTACAATGCCTATCTGAGGAATCTTGTCATACCCTTCTGGTGTTGGCGCAAAGCCAAAGCCGTCGGCACCAATGACGCATCCTGCATGGAGAACGCAGTTGTTTCCAACTTTGCATCCATGATAAATCACAGCATTGCTGTAAATCTCAGTGTTAGCGCCAATCTTAGCACCTCTGCCGATTGTTACGTGAGGATGAATCACACAACCTTCACCTATTTCAACGTCTTCAGCAATTGCGACGAAAGGACCAATGTAGCAATTCTCTCCAATCTTCGCACTTTTGTCAATGAATGCTAGAGAATCTATGCCCACACGCTTCTGCTGCATGCTCTGATAAAGCTGGAGAAGCTTAGCCACACTCTCGTATGCATTTGGCACGCGAACGAGAGTTGCTTTGATTTCCTTGCTTGGCTGGAAATCATTGTTCACAAGCACAATGCTTGACTTTGTTTCATATATATAATGTTCGTACTGAGGATTTGCTAGGAACGAAAGTGCGCCTTCAACACCCTCCTCAATTTTTGCGAATGTTGAAATTGTTGCTTCAGGATTTCCCTCTACTGTTCCACCAGTAAAACCTGCTATTTGTTGAGCGGTAAATACCATTTCTTTCTTTTTTATTGCTTATTAGATTGCAAATTTACGAAAGAATTTCGACATATAGACCTATTATAATAAAAAATCACTACCTTTGCATCATAAAAACTTACAAATCGGATAAAATTCTCTAATAATATGGCAATCGACAACAAACAGAGGTACATGATGCGAGGCGTGAGCGCTGCAAAAGAAGACGTTCATAATGCTATCAAGAACATCGACAAAGGTATCTTCCCACAAGCGTTTTGTAAGATCATTCCAGACATCCTCGGAGGTGATCCAGAGTATTGTAACATTATGCATGCAGATGGAGCTGGCACAAAGTCCAGTCTTGCCTACATGTATTGGAAAGAGACAGGCGACATTTCCGTATGGAAAGGCATAGCTCAAGATGCTCTTATAATGAATACCGACGATCTTCTTTGCGTTGGTGCTGTTGACAACATTCTTGTAAGTTCTACAATTGGCAGAAACAAGATGCTCATTCCTGGTGAAGTTATTTCTGCTATCATCAATGGCACAGATGAACTTCTTCAGCAGATGCGCGACATGGGCATCGGCATCTACGCTACAGGTGGTGAGACAGCAGACGTGGGCGACCTTGTGCGTACCATCATTGTTGATTCTACTGTCACTTGTCGCATGAAGCGCTCTGATGTCATCAACAATGCCAACATCCGTCCAGGTGATGTCATCGTTGGTCTTTCATCTTGTGGACAAGCAACTTACGAGAAGGAATACAATGGTGGCATGGGTTCAAATGGACTTACATCTGCTCGTCACGATGTGTTCTCCAAGTATCTTGCAGAGAAGTATCCTGAATCATTTGATAAGGCAGTACCAGAAGAGCTTGTTTATTCTGGTTCATATAAGCTTACTGATGAGGTTGAGGGCTCACCTATCAACGCAGGAAAGCTCGTCCTCTCCCCTACTCGCACATACGCTCCAGTCGTTAAGCGTCTGCTCGACGAGCTCCGTCCAAAGATTCATGGCATGGTGCATTGCACAGGCGGCGCACAGACCAAGGTTCTCCATTTCGTAAGCGACAACTGTCGTGTCATCAAGGATAACATGTTCCCTGTTCCTCCACTCTTCAAGGCAATCATCAAGGAATCAGGCACCGACTACGCCGAGGCATACAAGGTGTTCAATATGGGCCATCGTCTTGAAGTATATCTCGCACCAGAGGATGCTCAGAAAGTCATCGAGATCAGCAAGTCATTCAATATTGATGCTCAGATCATTGGCCGCATTGAAGAAGGAAAGAAATCACTCACAATTAAATCAGAATTCGGAGAATTCAATTACTAATGGCAGCCAGTTCTACATTACTTGAAAAGCTTGAAGGTCTTGTATCGCGCTTTGAGGAGGTATCAACTCTCATTACCGACCCAAACGTGATTGCTGACCAGAAGCGATACGTAGCACTCACTAAGGACTACAAGAACCTTGAGGACATAATGAAGGCTCGCAAGGAATACATTGATTGTATCAATGGACTTGAGGAAGCTAAGGAAATGCTCACAATGGAGGATGATCCAGAGATGAAGGAGATGGCTCGCGAGGAGATTGCTGCTAATGAGAAACGCATTCCTGAACTCGAAGAAGAAATCAAACTTCTTCTCATACCTGCTGACCCTGAAGACTCAAAGAATGTCACACTCGAAATTCGTGGCGGTACTGGTGGTGACGAAGCGGCACTCTTCGCTGGCGACCTTTTCCGCATGTACTCAAAATATTGCGAAATGAAAGGCTGGCACATAACCATATCTTCATTCTCTGAAGGTGCAAGTGGCGGCTACAAGGAGATTATTGCAAACATCACTGGTGAGAATGTATATGGCACGATGAAATATGAGTCAGGCGTTCACCGCGTTCAGCGAGTTCCTGTTACGGAAACTCAAGGCCGTGTTCATACGTCAGCATCTACAGTTGCTGTTCTCCCAGAGGCTGAGCCATTCGATGTTCAGATCAACGAAGGCGAAGTGAAGTGGGATACATTCCGTTCACAGGGCGCAGGAGGTCAGAACGTCAACAAGGTTGAATCAGGTGTTCGTGCTCGCTATATGTGGAAGAATCCAAACACAGGCGAGACGGAGGAAATCCTTATCGAATGTACTGAAACACGTGACCAGCCAAAGAACAAGGAACGCGCTCTCGCACGTCTTCGTACATATATTTATGATAAAGAGCACCAGAAGTACATCGATGACATTGCTTCACGTCGTAAGACACTTGTTTCTACAGGTGACCGTTCAGCAAAGATTCGAACTTACAACTATCCGCAAGGTCGTATTACAGACCATCGTATAAACTATACAATCTATAATCTTGGTGCCTTCATGGATGGTGACATCCAGGACTGTATTGACCACCTCATCGTGGCAGAAAATGCAGAGCGACTGAAGGAGGCAGAGTTGTAGTCAATTCATAACTCATAACTTATAACTCATAATTTATAACTTATAATTCTCACTAATTATGACTCGTCAAGAACTCATTAACGAGATAAAGGCAAAGAAGACATTCCTTTGCGTAGGTCTCGATACAGATACAAAGAAAATTCCAGAGCATCTTCTCAAGGAAGAGGATCCAATCTTCGCATTCAACAAGGCAATAATCGATGCCACAGCACCATACTGCGTGTCATACAAGCCAAATCTCGCTTTCTACGAGGCGTTTGGCGTGAAAGGCATCATTGCGTTTGAAAAGACCATCAAGTACCTTAAGGACAACTATCCACATCATTTCATCATCGCTGATGCTAAGCGCGGTGACATTGGCAACACAAGCAAGATGTATGCTCGTACATTCTTCGGGGAGTATGACGTTGATGCTTTGACTGTAGCGCCTTACATGGGAGAGGATTCTGTAACTCCATTCCTTGATGGCTATGACGGCAAGTGGGTTATCCTCCTTGCACTCACAAGCAATAAGGGTTCATTTGACTTTCAGCAGACGGCAGATGCCGATGGTGAGCGTCTTTTCGAGAAAGTACTCAAGAAGAGCCAGGAATGGGGCAATGAAGAGAACATGATGTATGTTGTCGGCGCAACTCGTGGAGAGATGTTCAAAGACATACGTAAGATTGCTCCTAACAGTTTCCTTCTTGTTCCTGGTATTGGCGCTCAGGGCGGTTCACTCGAAGATGTGTGCAAGTACGGTATGCTTAAGGATGATTGCGGTCTCCTTGTCAACTCTTCTCGTGCTATCATATATGCTGATCACACAGAGAACTTCGCTGCTGTAGCTGCTCAGGAGGCAAAGAAGGTTGCTGATCAGATGGCAGCTCTTCTCTAACACAACCCCATAATCCTTCCGAGATAAGATTCTGCTGCTAATCTGCTAATTTGCATATATAGAAAGCAAATTAGCAGATTAGCAGAAATCTCGCGACTTATCCATTAGCATTACCTCGAAAAGCTCAACACAAATACGAGCATAAGCTCGCGAGCTTTTCGAGGAAAAGCTCAGCACAAAATCGAGCAATTATTCCGACCAAAACACCGGAAATATAAAGACCAATTTATACGAAATTCCTGCGAGATTTTGCCTAATTGCCTAATTGCATATCTATATATGCGAATTAGGCAATTAGTCAAGACATCTTATCTCGGAGCGTACCGAAAACCTCGAAAAAATCTTGTTTTCATAATTTTATATTTTACAGAAAAAGCCATTCGAGAAAGTTCCCGAATGGCTTATTATATACCCGTAAAGGGTATGCATTCTTATTGCTTTTTTACTTTACAGCAGAAATGATGTAAGTATATTTGAAGTTCTTTGCATTCATCTGATACTCGTTGCGTGGCCATGCACCCCAAGAGTTGACACAACCGATACCCATTGAGCGAGCAGAAATGTGAACATCGTTGAATGGCTCCTCAACAAGGTCGCCAGAGTGGAACTGCTTCTTGTCACGTGTTGGCTGCAGATCCTTCACTGTGTAAGGAAGTGCCTGACATTCGAGTGGCTCAACGCCTTCGAAGAGAAGTCCCTTGCCAGCATTGTTAGTCATCTTCCAGTAGCGTACTCCGCTCTTTGTACCAGACTCCTGTGGTCGTGGATATTCAGCCCAGTACTGGTCAGCCACCTTCTGCTTCCAGATGCCTATGAGAGTTGAATTGTTGCGGTCGATGTAGCTTTCGCCAGGACCTTCACCATAGTATTCGATATTGTCATACTGCTTCTGGAGCTGGAGGTTCATGCCGAAGCGAAGCATCTGAGGAACATCCTTAGCATCTTCGTTCTGAGCAATCTCCTGAGTAACGATAAGCTTGCCAGCAGGAGTCATTGTGTAAGTGAGCTTGAGAGTTGAAGCAACATTCTTCATCTCATACTCTGCCTTAACCACATAGTTTGTATTAGTTTCGTCGGTAGAATAAGTGAATGTTTTCACACGACGAGGAGTGGCATTCTGCCATACAGCGAGACGATTGTGCATCTGAGCGCCGTAGTCGTTGTCTGTTGGTGCTCGCCAGAAGCTTGGCTCAATTTCTGCATCGTCCTGAGTGATCTGTGTGCCATCTACATCGAGGTGAGAGATGTAACCTGTGCTCTTGTCGAATGTTGCTTTGAGACCACCAGCTTCAACAGTGAGATACACCTGACGGTCATCGACTGTGACTGAAGGTGCTGCAGTCTTCTTAGCCTTCTTGTCAACTGTCTGTGCTGCTACTTCCTCTGCCTTAGGATAGTTGTATGGAGTAAGTTCAAACTCTTCGTGTGCAATTACTTCTCCCTTCTTCTGAAGTTTTGTGTCTTCATCAAGAATATATTCTACACGAAGAATAACCTCCTTACCATTTGTATTGATTTCACCAGCCATAGCTTTTGCTATTTCTTCAATAGTAACAAGCTGTGTACCTTGAGGAACGATGCGCATGCGACCTACATTTATATCGCCATTGGCTACAGACTTACCATCAGCAAGAATAGTATATTTCATTGTTACGCCCCAAATTGGAGTGAAGAAGTTTTCGTTGCGGATTTCAAGTGCACCAGTCTTGAGGTCCTTGATAGTTGTCCAGATGTTCTGGTAGCAATACTTGATCTCGTAAGCATGTGGATGTGGATGACGGTTCGCGCTGATCATACCGTTCATGTTGAAGTTGTTGTCAGACGCAGGATAACGTCCGAAGTCACCGCCGTATGCCATGATTTCCTTACCTGTAATCTTTGACTTAGAACGGAGTCCCTGGTCAACATAATCCCAAACATAACCGCCCTGATACTTAGGATACTTGCGGATGAGATCCCAGTACTCCTTCAATCCACCGCCAGAGTTACCCATTGTGTGACAGTACTCACATTGGATGAGTGGCTTCTGGTACTTGTCGTTCTCGCAATAGTTAATGTTTCCATCGTATCCTTCATACATAGGACAATAGATGTCAGACGCACGACCTTCACGATGTGCTTGCTCATACTGACATGGACGGCTTGGGTCATATGCCTTCACCCAATCGTATGCATCCTCGAAGTTCTTGCCATAACCTGACTCATTGCCGAGTGACCATACGATGATGGCTGGGTGATTCTTGAGAACGCGGAGGTTATGCTCCTGACGCTCAGTGTGCATGTCGTGGAAACGAGGATCCTTTGAAAGAGATTCCTTGCCATAGCCCATACCGTGAGACTCAATGTTTGACTCAGCTGTGAGGTAGATACCATATTCGTCACAAAGCTGATACCAGCGTGGGTCATCTGGATAGTGGCAAGTACGAACAGCATTCACGTTCAACTGCTTCATCACCTTGATGTCTTCAATCATGCGGTCAACACTAACCACATAACCACCATCAGGGTCAAGCTCGTGACGGTCAGCACCCTTGATGAGAATTGGCTGTCCGTTGACAAGAAGCTGAGCGTTCTTGATTTCCACCTTACGGAAACCTACTCGCTGTGGAATAACTTCAAGAATGTTGTTGCCATCATATAAATATGTATATAATGTGTAGAGAGAAGGTGTCTCTGCTGTCCACTTTTCTGGGTTTGGATAATTGATTTCCAATGATGCTGTACCGTCCTTCTGAATGCCAGCAGGAAGGAGTGTCTTTGGAGTCACATCGACGCCTGATGGATCTACGAGCTTTGCGACAACTCGCTTGCCAGCTGCTGTTGGTGCAGTAATCTTGATGTTGAGCTGTCCGTCAGCATAGTTGTTTGTGAGGTCAGGAGTGATGAAGATATCCTCAATGTGAGCCTTTGGACGTGCATAGAGGTATGATTCACGAGCAATACCAGAGAGACGCCAGAAGTCTTGGTCTTCGTTCCAAGAGCCGTCGCACCAGCGCATCACCTGCATTGCGATGAGGTTTTCCTTGCCAGGGACAATGAACTTTGTGAGGTCAAACTCTGCAGCAACCTTTGAATCCTCAGAATAGCCTACATACTTGCCATTGACATAAACTTCCACGTTTGATGTTGCAGAACCGATGTGCATATAAATGCTCTGGCCTTTCCAATCTGCTGGAATAGAGAATGTCTTGCGGTATGCGCCAACATGATTTCCCTTGTCCTGGACAGTAGGAGGAACCCCTACCCAATCGCTACGCCAGGCATAGTGGTTGTTCACATAGATAGCGTCGCCGTAGCCATTGAGTTCCCACATTCCAGGAACAGGCATTGTGCCCCATTTGGAATCATCCACCTTTGCAGAATAGTAATCAGAAAGACGCTGATTGGCGCTTTCCACCCAATAAAATTTCCATGTTCCATCAAGAGAAAGGAAACGTGATGACTTAGCTTTTGCATTGGCACGAGGACCTTTGTCAGCCTGTGCAAGTGTTTCATTCTCGAAAGCGAAGAAATCAGCACGATCCGTCAATCTATTAATAGCATTGACGTTCGGATCCTGCCATGCCGGTGTCTTCTGAGCCGATGCAGAAAGCGTTCCGATGGCTAAGGCAGAAAAGATGATAGATTTTAGTTTCATAAATGTTTTTGGTTTTATTTAGTATTTAATTTTCTTTTTCAATTAAGGCACTTTTGTTGTAAATAAAACGACTAAATGTCTTGCATTGTTTGCAAAGTTATATAATTATTTTGCATTATTGTATATAATATCAAAAAAAAATGCTCTAAGTCAATTTTTTCCTTTTTTTGTTTTGCCTTATTGTGAGAAATTAGTAACTTTGTATGTTAATTCATGAGAAAGACAACACGAAATACACATTATTAAAAATAATGCAGTAGTTTGATTTCAATTCATAACATTTATAAATGATATTTTATGGCTATTAACAAAGAAAAACTCTTCTCTGAGTTCCAGGCCCCTACCACTGAAGAGTGGTTGGCAAAGATTGAGGTGGACCTCAAGGGCGCGGACTTCAACAAGAAGATGGTTTGGAGAACCAACGAAGGCTTCAACGTTCAGCCTTTCTATCGCCGCGAGGATAATGAAAACCTCAAGGCAGTGAACTCTCTCCCTGGCGAATTCCCATTCGTCCGTGGTAACAAAAAGGACAACAACCTTTGGTATGTTCGCCAGGACATTAGCGTTGAATGTCCTAAGGCTGCAAATGAGAAGGCTCTTGACGTTCTCAACAAGGGTGTTAACTCTCTTGGTTTCGATTTCGCTCCAGAGAAGGTCAGCAAAGAATTCATCGCAGAGCTCTTGAACGGCATCCTTCCACAGTACATCGAACTTAACTTCACTACATGCCTCTGCAAGTCTGCAGAGCTTGCAAAGATTCTCGTTGAGTACTTCAAGGAGAACAACTATCCACTTGATCAGATTGAAGGCTCAATTAACTTCGATCCAATTGCAAAGATTCTCACTAAGGGTAAGGATAAGTCAGCAATGATCGCTGAAGGCAAGGCTCTTATTGAGGCTCTTGCAGAGCTTCCTAAGTTCAAGTGTATCAATGTAAATTCTGTAGCTCTTAACAACTGCGGTGCTTACATCTATCAGGAACTTGGCTACGCTCTCGCTTGGGGTGCTGAGTATCTTGAACAGCTCACAGCTGCTGGCGTTGATGCTACAGAAGTTGCTAAGCGCATTAAGTTCAACATGGGCGTTAGCGACAACTACTTCATGGAAATAGCTAAGTTCCGTGCTGCTCGTATGCTCTGGGCACAGATTGTTAAGCAGTATGAGCCAAAGTGCGACTGCGCTTGCAAGATGCACGTTTGCGCTTACACTTCTGAATACAATCAGACAATCTTTGATTCATACGTTAACCTCCTCCGCTCACAGACAGAGGCTATGTCTGCTGCAATCGCAAATGTTGACTCTATTGTTGTCGTACCATTCGACAAGCAGTATGAGACTCCAACAGACTTTGCTGAGCGTATTGCTCGCAACCAGCAGTTGCTCTTGAAGGAAGAGGCACACTTCGATAAGCTTGTTGACGTTGCTGGTGGCTCTTACACTATTGAGCACCTCACAGATGCTATCGCTCAGGAAGGCTGGAAGCTCTTCCTCGCTGTTGAGAACGCTGGCGGTTTCCTCGCAGAATCTCTCAACAGTAACATCCAGAATGCTGTCAATGCATCTAACAAGAAGCGTCACGAAGACACAGCTAAGCGTAAGGAGTTCATCCTTGGTACTAACCAGTTCCCTAACTTCACAGAGGTTTCTGAAGGTAAGCGCCCTGTTGCTCCTTGCTGCACATGCCAGGAAACTCCAGAAGGCGGCATCCAGACTCTCTGCACTAACCGTATGGCTTCTGACTTCGAGAACCTCCGTTTTGCTACAGAAGGTGCTAAGAAGCAGCCAATCGCATTCATGCTCACTATCGGTAATCTTGCTATGCGTCAGGCACGTGCACAGTTCTCTTGCAACTTCCTTGCTGCTGCTGGTTACAAGGTGATGGACAACCTTGGCTTCAAGACTGTAGAAGAAGGTGTTGATGCAGCTCTCGCAGCTGGTGCTGACATTGTGGTAATCTGTTCTTCTGATGACGAATATGCAGAGTACGCTATCCCTGCTTATCAGTACCTTAATGGTCGCGCAATGTTCGTTGTAGCCGGTGCACCTGCTTGTTCAGAAGACCTTAAGGCTGCAGGTATTGAGAACTTCATTAATGTTAAGTCTAACCAGCTCAATACTCTCAAGGAGTACAATGCTAAACTCGGTATCTAATTATGGCAAGAAAAGATTTTAATTCAATTGACATATATGCTGGCATTGCTGAGAAGAATGGTCAGCAGTGGCAGAAAGAGAATGGCATCAGCGCTAACTGGCGTACTCCAGAGCAGATTGACATTCAGCCAGTATATACAAAGGAAGACCTCGAAGGCATGGAGCACCTTGACTTCGCTGCAGGTATCCCTCCTTATCTCCGTGGTCCTTACTCAATGATGTACCCATTCCGTCCTTGGACAATCCGTCAGTACGCAGGTTTCTCTACAGCTGAGGAGTCTAACGCATTCTATCGCCGTAATTTGGCTTCAGGACAGAAGGGTCTCTCTGTAGCATTCGACCTCCCTACTCACCGTGGCTACGACCCAGACAATGCTCGTGTAGTTGGCGACGTTGGTAAGGCAGGTGTGTCTATCTGCTCACTCGAGAACATGAAGGTTCTCTTCGCTGGTATTCCATTGAACAAGATGTCCGTTTCTATGACAATGAACGGTGGTGTGCTCCCAGTTCTTGCATTCTACATCAATGCAGGTCTTGAGCAGGGTGCTAAGCTTGAGGAGATGGCTGGTACTATCCAGAACGATATCCTTAAAGAGTTCATGGTTCGTAACACATATATTTACCCACCTGCATTCTCTATGAAGATCATCGCTGATATCTTCGAGTTCACTTCACAGAAGATGCCTAAGTTCAACTCAATCTCTATTTCTGGCTACCACATGCAGGAGGCTGGTGCAACAGCAGACATCGAGTTGGCTTACACACTCGCCGACGGTATGGACTACCTCCGCACAGGTGTGAATGCAGGTATCGACATCGACGCCTTCGCTCCTCGTCTCTCATTCTTCTGGGCTATCGGCATGAACCACTTCATGGAGATCGCTAAGATGCGTGCAGGTCGTCTTCTCTGGGCTAAGATCACTAAGTCGTTTGGTGCTAAGAACCCTAAGTCTATGGCTCTTCGTACTCACTCACAGACATCAGGTTGGTCACTCACAGAGCAGGATCCATTCAACAACGTAGGCCGTGCTTGTATCGAGGCTATGGCTGCCGTTCTCGGTCACACTCAGTCACTTCATACAAACGCTCTTGACGAGGCAATCGCCCTCCCAACAGATTTCTCTGCACGTATCGCTCGTAACACTCAGATTTACATCCAGAACGAGACTAAGGTCTGCAAGCAGATCGACCCATGGGCAGGTTCTTATTACGTAGAGACTCTCACAAATGAGCTCGTACACAAGGCATGGGAGCACATCCAGGAAATTGAGAAACTCGGCGGTATGGCTAAGGCTATCGAGACAGGTCTTCCTAAGATGCGTATCGAAGAGGCAGCTGCACGTACTCAGGCTCGTATTGACTCTGGCAACCAGACTATCGTTGGTACAAACAAGTATCGTCTTGCTCAGGAAGATCCATTGGATATCCTCGAAGTTGATAATACAGCAGTACGCCTCCAGCAGGAAGAGAACCTCAAAGTGCTCAAGGCAAACCGTGACGAAGCTGCTTGTCAGGCTGCTCTCGCTGAAATCACTAAGTGTGTTCAGGAGTTCCAGGACGGCAAGAAGTCAGAGAATAACCTCCTCGACCTCGCTGTCAAGGCTGCAGGTCTCCGTTGTACTCTCGGTGAGATTTCAGACGCTTGCGAGGCAGTCGTAGGTCGTTATAAGGCAATCATTAGAACAATCAGCAACGTGTATAGTTCAGAATCAAAGGGTGATCAGGCATTCCAGGATGCTTGCGCCTCAACAGAAAAGTTTGCACAGGCAAATGGTCGCCGTCCTCGTATCATGATCGCTAAGATGGGTCAGGATGGTCACGACCGTGGTGCTAAGGTTTGTGCTACAGGTTATGCAGACTGTGGTTTCGACGTGGATATGGGTCCTCTCTTCCAGACTCCAGAAGAAGCTGCTCGTCAGGCTGTAGAGAATGACGTTGACGTACTCGGTGCTTCTTCACTTGCTGCAGGTCACAAGACTCTTATGCCTGCTGTTATCGAAGAACTCAAGAAGCTCGGTCGTGAGGATATCCTCGTAATCGGTGGTGGTGTAATCCCAGCACAGGATTATGACTATCTCTACAAGGCAGGTGTCGCTGCGATCTTCGGCCCTGGTACTTCTGTTGCTAAGGCAGCATGCGAGATTATGAAGATTTTGAACGAGGATTAATATTCCATTAAATTATCTATGTGACATTTGTCGCATAGCAAAATACATCAAAGAGGCATAAGTTTCACGACTTATGTCTCTTTTCTTATTTCTTATAGGTAAATATTATTAAAATTTTGTAACTTTGCATTATAATACTCATATTTAAATTTAAAAGAAATAAAGTAATAAACATAATGGGAAAAAATACTTTCAAGAAACAGCCATCTGCAACAACGGCAAAGAAACCGTCTTTTGTTAGCAATGCACCAAAGCCTGAAAAGAAGAAAAAGAAGCCTTTTGTAATATCTAAAGTTTTTTCTATTGTTTTGGCATGCATTTCTCTTCTATCATTTGGTGCATTAAATGCATATTACTTGATTGAAGAAAACTCGGATTTGCTTTTTACAGCCCAAAGCAAAGGATTCTTCTCTACCGATGATACATTCTTTGATCAATGCATAACTCAGCCAGGCGGTATCATCAATTATATTGCTGCATATCTCACTCAAATGCTGTATCACCCAGCCCTAGGTGCTTCTATTTTGATAGCAATGTGGATGATCACTATAATCATTAGCAAATTTGCTTTCAAAGTCAAAACTATGTGGATGGCTGTTCTCACAATCCCTGCAGTATGTTTACTTGTCGGAATTATTGATGTTCAGTACTGGGTGTTTTATCTTAAGCAGGAAGGATATTGGTTCTATGGAACAGTAGGTTTTCTTATCTGTATGTTGCTTGTGTTGCTTTCAAGAATTGCCAGCAATACGGTAACAAAATCCATTATAGTCGCTGCAATCGCGCTTACTTATCCTGCTTTTGGATGGTATTCTTTACTTGCTGCTATTTATAGTACTGTTAATTATTTACTTCAAGATAAAAAAACTAATACGAATATAATCAACAAGATACTCCCATTAATAGTAATGTTTGTATTTGTATTTGCAGTACCTTATGCATCATATTATTTCTATCCAAGCGAATCTTTCATTGAAATGTGGGCATGCGGATTTCCTTATTTCACAAGTGACACAGTAATAAGCATAATACCAGAGATTCCTTACTTCATTCTTGCCGCAATTCCTCTTATTTTCCCATTTATTTCCAAAGTTAAAGAAGCTGTTAATGGCATGGCTTTTGTTGTTATTTTAGCAACTGTAGCTATTGTCGGCGGTTCTGCATACTGGATTTCAAACAGCAACTTTGAGGATTACAACTATCATGCAGAAATGCGCATGCACAAGGCAGCAGAAGAGATGGATTGGGATAAAGTGCTCGACGAAATGAGCAATAATCCTGGTGACGCATCACGTCAAATGGTTCTCTTGAAGAATGTTGCTTTGATGTATAAAGGCGAGATGGGTTCAAAAATGTTTAAGTACAATAACATGGGCGACAATCCAGCCAACACATACGATTCATTAAGAATTCACATGGCTCAAACTGCAGCTCCACTCATTTACTACTATCATGGCAAGACAAACTTCTCTATCCGTTGGTGTATTGAGAACAGCGTAGAGTGTGGTTATGATTTTGAAAATTTGATGATGCTCACACGTTGTGCTATTCTTGGCAACGAAATGGATTGTGCAAAGAAATATATCAATATACTTAAGACTTCTCTCTTTTACAAAGATTGGGCAGAGAAACTTGAACCAATTACTGAAAATCCTGAACTGATCAAAGAGTATCATGAGTTTGACAACATTCGTGAGCTTAGAGATCATATGGGTAGCGTTCTTGATGGCGACAATGGTCTTTGCGAGATGTATCTGCTCAATTATTTTGCAAATACAATGAATAAGGATAGCAAGTATTTACAGGAATTGACACTCAACTATTCTATGGTTCAGAAGGATATAAAACTTTTCTGGCCACGCTTCTTCTTATATGCAAGCATGCATCCGGGCGAAGATATGCCTGTTCACTACCAAGAAGCTGCTTTGCTTTATGGAAATCTTGAACCTGGTAATGTGGATATAAGCAAGATGCCATTTGATCAATATGTAAAAGATCGTTATGCTAATTTCCAGCAAGTATCTCAATCACTTCTTGCTTCTGGAATGGAGGTTGCTGATGTGGGACAGTCTATGAAGACATCTTTTGGAGATACGTTCTTCTGGTTCTATTTCTTCTGTAGAGACATTCATTCTTATTAACATTCAGAAGATTGAGCATAAAATATAGAATAATATACATTTACATCGAAATTTCTTGAACAATGAAAATACTAAATATTCTTTCCACTATTGCTTTGGCTGCTTTACTCTTTGCATGCACATCTCATCCTTCTGTACCAAATGGTGCTCAGAAAGAAGCTCGTTTGCCAAAGATTTACCCTGATTATACTGATGTTACTATCCCTTCAAACATCTGTCCTTTGAATTTTGCCGTTCAAGAAGGAGCTGCTGAAGTTGTCGCTCGTTTTTCCTATCCAGGAGGTGAGCAGACATACGGTAAGGGTTCAAATGTTCTTATTGACGAAAGTGAATGGAAAGATATCCTTGCAGCAAGCAAGGGCAAATCTATTACTGTTGATGTTTTTGCAAATATCAATGGCTCTTGGAAGCAGTTCAACTCCTTCAAAATAAATGTTGCTGAGGAGGAAATAGATCAATACATCTCATATCGTCTCATCCAGCCATCATATGTGGCATACGAAAGTCTTACCATCAGTCAGCGTGACCTTACAAGTTTTGAAGAAAAGGTTATCTATAACAACATGTCTGTCAGCACAGAAGAGATGGGACAGTGTATAAACTGTCATTCATACCAGAACTATAAAACTGACCACATGCTTTTCCATATGCGTCAAGCACATGGAGGCACAATGATTGTCAATGATGGAAAACTAACAAAGGTTGACCTGAAGACTGATGAAACTATTAGCGCAGGTGTTTATCCAGCATGGCACCCAACAAAAAATTTCATTGCGTTCTCTACAAACAAGACAGGTCAGTCATTCCATACTAAAGATCTAGCAAAGATTGAAGTGCAGGATACAGAGAGTGATCTCATTCTTTATGATGTAGATAAGAACGAAGTAAGCATTATTTCTGAACTTGATGATGAACTCGAGGTGTTCCCTACTTGGAGTCCTGATGGTAAGAAACTGTATTTCTGTTCTGCCCATTTTGAATATCACAATGACAGCATTGCTAAGGAGACTGAAATGATCAATCGTTTCAAGGAGGTTAAGTACGATCTTTATTGCGCTGACTTCAATCCTGATACAAAACAATTTAGCAATATGGAGAAGATTTATTGCGCTTCTGATACAGCAATCAATAAGAGTGCAACACTTCCACGAGTTAGTCCTGACGGACGCTATTTGTTGTTTGCTATCGCTGAGTTCGGATGCTTCCATGTATGGCATAATGATGCAGACATCATGCTCCTTGACTTAAAGACAAAAGAAGTAAAAGCTTTGGATAATGTAAATAGCAACCGTTCAGAAAGCTACCCTACATGGTCAAGCAATGGACGCTGGATTATGGTGGATTCAAGACGTGATGACGGAAACTACACTCGACCATACATTGCATATTTTGATAAGAACGGAAAAACTCATAAAGCATTTGAACTTCCTCAGAAAGATCCAAATTTTTATACATTCTTTGTTCGTTCATACAATCGTCCTGAATTCATGATTGAAGAAGTTAAGGTATCACCAAAAGAATTCACTTCAAAGGCTCTTGAAGAACCGATAAAGGCAAAGTATGTAAAGTAATAATGTGAAGATGATTTGTAGTTGTTGAATCAATGAAGCTAAACAAGTTACTACCACATATTTATGCTCTAATCCTATTCATCACAGCAATGATTATGTTGCCTGTGATGAATAGTGATTATTTGTTTACCATTCAAGATAATAGTATCTTCATAAATGGACACACATTTATGAAAGATATGTTGGCTTATGAAGGTGGTTGGCTATTATGGGTTTCATGCTACCTTACTCAGTTCTTCTACCATCCATGGATAGGAAGTATTATACTCATTATTATATGGATATTGAGTTATTATCTTCTATTGATTACTACAAGAATGTTCAAA
Organism: Candidatus Minthosoma equi; assembly: GCA_018064885.1. Taxonomy (GTDB): domain Bacteria; phylum Bacteroidota; class Bacteroidia; order Bacteroidales; family Bacteroidaceae; genus Minthosoma; species Minthosoma equi. Next base: position 48,754 of record JAGHUI010000005.1, read on the forward strand.
AATAAATGGTGTTTTATTCTATTATTGCCATTTATATTTTTTCTTTACAGCATCTTAAGTTACGGATATTGGATATATTACGTAAAGATACAAGGATACGTTTTCTACAATTCACTACTGTTCTTTATTTGTGTTGTATTAACATTGATTATATGTGAGGCATTACGTCTCGTAAAGGTCAAGAAATTCAACATTATTACAGGAGCAATACTCTCATTGTGTTGTGTCATCTTTCACCTTTGCGGAACCCTTTGGAATATAAGCAAAGCTAATGAGTTTAGCATAACAATGAGTGACGACAATTTTCATCACGAGCTCAGCATGTATAGAGCTATTGATGAAGGAAGATATGAGGATGTTATAGAAGAAGCAAAGAACTTGAATAATGACCAACCAACCAACTTAATGGTCTTATTCAAGAATATTGCTTTAATGCATACAGACAGATTGCCAGAAATGTTTCAAATAAATAATTGTGGCATTACTCCAAAAACAGACGATTCTTTGAAGATAAGAATTTCTCAGTTGGCAGCTCCGCTTATCTATTATCAGTTCGGACAGATGAACTATGCATATCGCTGGGCAATGGAAAACTCAGTCAAGCATGGATTGAGCTTCAGAAATGTAAAGATAATGGCTTTAGCATCAATCTTTAATCAAGACTTTGCTGTTGCGGCAAAATATATAAACATTCTCAAACAGAGTGTCTATTATAGAGATTGGGCTTTCCTGCATGAACGCTGGATTCAGAGCAGCACAGACTTTATCCAAAGTCAAGAATATCAAACAATAGCACCACTGCTTAATGATGATATTAATGAATTAGATACTGATAATGGATTTTGTGAAAGATGGATTCTCGACCATTTCAGCAATATCTTAAATCCAACATCAGAGAAGTTAGAGGATTTGCTTATTTGCTCATCTTTATGGTCAACGGATGAATATGCATTCTGTGTTCATTTCCACGATTACTATCAGAGACATAAAGACGAACATATTCCTGCTCTTTATCAAGAAGGAGCGTTGCTGCTTGGAAATGCACCAGAATCTCCAATTACATTATATAATTTCCCATTTGATGAAGAAATATCAATGAATTTCAATCAGTTTGTGATGGATTATAATGATTATAACAGCTCTGGAGCAGACAAACAGAAAATGATGAATCTGCTGAAAGAGCGGTATAGCGATACATTCTGGTTTTATTATTATTTTTACAATGATTTTAATATTTACTAATTAGCTACAATATGAAAACATTACTAACACTTTCATTTCTTGCTGCATCTCTGTCAATGAATGCACAGGGAACAGTTCAAGATTACAAAAATGCTTTTGGCACAAGAGCTCTGTTTGCAAACAAAATGACAAACGGAAATGTTAGTGCTCATCCTAATCGTGAAGGCAATTTCAATTACTCTGTATTTAATGGCGAGAATAGCACAATATGGTATGAAGTGAATTCAAAGACCGGCGAAAAAAAAGTCATTGCTGATCCAACTAAACGCACTACATTTAATTCAAGAAATCGCCGTCAAGGTGGGGATTCTCATCACTGGATGGAGGTTCGTGATGAGAAAGATGGAAGAGCAGAATCACCTGTTAATAAGAATATGAGTATTATTCATAAAAACAATAATCTCTATCTTCACAACAGAGAAACAAAAGAAGATAATCAATTGACCACAGATGGTGTTGACACATGCTACTACTCTTCATGGGGATCATGGTCTGAAGATGGAAAGTATTATGCTACAGTACTTATTAAACCAGCTCCAAAACATTATGTAACATACACTCTTTCTTCTCCAACTGATCAAGTACAGCCAAAATATTCTAACCAAGAATATGCAAAGCCTGGTGATTCCTTGAATTACCGCATTCCTGTTGTTGTAGATGTGGAAGGAAAGAAAACCATCTATCCGAAGTCAACAGCTCTTTTTGCTTCTCAATATAGCGTTGATGCACCTCGCTGGGATGAAGGAGGAAAGACTCTTACTTTTGAATTCAATGAACGTGGTCATAAGACATACCGTGTTCTTGAAATGGATCTACAAGGTAATGTGCGCACTCTTATAGAAGAGAAGAATGATAAGTATGTAGCTTATTCCCGCAATCTCCGTCGCGACCTTGATGCTCAGCATATTCTTTGGAAGAGTGATCGCGATGGACATGCACATCTGTATATTTACAATAGAAAGAATGGCAAACTCACACAAGTTACAAAGGGTGATTATTGGGTTCGCGGTGTTCAGCATGCCGAAATTGACGAGAAAGGTAAAGGATACATAATCTTCTCTGCTAATGGAATGAATTGCAAGAATATGGGAGTTGTTGCATCAAGTTTTGATGGTAAGATAGCAGCAGAAGATCCATATAATGTTCATTATTACCGCATTAATCTCGATGGTAAGAACCTTGTCTGTCTCACACCAGCTCGTGGCAATCATAGCATCACCTTGAATGAAGATCGCACTTCGCTCATTGACGTTTATTCTTCAATTGATCAGGCTCCTATTACTGAACTTCGTTCCGCTATAGACGGTAAACTTATCAGCACACTTGAAACAGCGAATACTGATAAGCTTACTGCTACAGGTTGGAGTGCCCCTGAAGTGTTTGTTGCTCCAGGTCGTGATGGAAAGACAGATATGTGGGGCATAATTCAGCGCCCACGTAATTTTGATCCGAACAAGAAATATCCTGTAATTGAATATATTTACTCAGGTCCAGGCGATCAGTATGTTCCTAAGTCATTCACTCCATGGTTGTGGAATCTTGCAGATCTTGCAGAACTTGGATTTATCGTTGTTCAGCTTGATGCTATGACAACATCATTCCGTTCGCTTGATTTTGAACAAGTATGTTATAAGAATTTGAAAGACAGCGGTTTCCCGGATCGTATAGAATGGATTAAGGCTGCAGCAAAGAAATATCCTTATATGGACATTGACCGTATGGGTATTTACGGTTGTTCTGCTGGTGGACAAGAAGCCCTCGGTGCCCTACTCTTCCATCCTGAATTCTACAAAGCAGGTTATGCTGCATGCGGTTGCCATGATAACCGTATGGATAAGATTTGGTGGAATGAACAATGGATGGGTTATCCAATTGATAAGTCATACGAAGAATGTTCTAATGTTGTTAATGCAAAGAATTTGAAAGGAAAGCTTATGCTCGTTGTAGGTGAGATGGATGATAATGTTGATCCTTCATCAAGTTATCAGGTTGTCAATGCCTTGCAGAAAGCAAACAAAGACTTTGAATTCATACTTATTCCAGGTGCTCATCACACAATGGGAGAAACTTATGGAGAGCACAAACGATATGATTTCTTTGTGAAGAACCTGCTTGGTGTTGAACCACCTGCTTGGTCTTCTTTCGAATAATACATTTAAGTTCCGTGTGGTAAAAAAGCCACACGGACTTTTTCATACACAATATGCAACAAGAAAATAGGACAAAAGAATTAGGCACAGCACCTATAGGATCGCTCTTAGCAAAATATGCTATTCCAGCAGTTCTTGCTATGGCAGCATCATCACTCTATAACATGGTTGACCGAGCTTTCATTGGTCATATTCCTGATGTGGGAACACTTTCTCTTGGTGGTTTAGCTGTCACATTTCCAGTAATGAACCTCTCTGCTGCTTTCGGAGCAATGGTAGGAGTAGGAGCAAGTACACACATGTCTATTAAATTAGGACAAAAAGATTACAAGACAGCAGAACAGACACTTGGCAATCTTGTGAGTCTCAATATAATCATTGGAATTGTGATTGGAGTGTTAGGAATGGTATTCATACGTCCTTTGCTCATGTTCTTTGGTGCAAGCGAGAACACATACCCTTATGCCTACGAATATATGTTCTATATTCTTTTGGGAAATGTCATCACTCATCTTTATCTTGGTTTCAATGCTGCGCTTCGTTCCACTGGACATCCTCATGTTGCTATGATTGCAACTTTTGCAACTGTAGTTATAAACTGTGTACTTGATCCTCTATTTATCTTCACATTCAACATGGGTATCAGAGGAGCTGCTATTGCAACCGTCCTTGCTCAGCTTGTAGCTTTAATTTTTGTTGCCATCAAGCTTAGCAACAAAAAAGATCTGCTTCATCTTCATGCAGGAATATATGGATTGAAGAAAAGCATTGTCAAGCATATCTTCTCGATTGGTCTTTCTCCATTCTGTATGCAGCTATGCGCATGTCTTGTTGTCATATTGATCAACAAAGGATTAACTAAACACGGTGGAGACCTTGCCATTGCTGCTTATGGTATAGTAAATAGCATTACATTCCTGTTTGTAATGATTGTTCTAGGAGTATGTCAAGGCATGCAGCCTATTGCAGGATTCAATTATGGTGCACAACAATTCAATCGTGTTGATGAGGTTCTGAAGAAATCCATTTTATTGGCTACATGTATTATGTGCTGTTCGTTCATTCTTTGTGAATTTTTCCCAGAATATCCTGTTATGCTTTTCACTCAAGATTCAGAGCTTAGCGAACTTACAATTAACGGTATGCGATTGATTGTGTCTATGTCTCCTGTTGTTGGATTTCAAATCGTTACGGGTAATTTCTTCCAATCAATAGGAATGGCAAAGAAAAGCATATTCCTTAGTGTTAGCAGACAGCTCATATTCCTAGTTCCTTTTCTTTTGTTTTTACCAGAGATTTGGGGAACAAATGGTGTATGGATAAGCATAGCAGCATCCGATGCAATAGCTTCAATCACAGCAGCAATACTCCTTTGGACATACTATCATGGCTCAGGTAGTAAGCATGCTCCATCAATACGTCAGAAAAGTTCATTACATAGAGTGTTCTTCCACAACAGAGTAACACCATAAGATATAATAACATCATGAGATATTTTATAAATTTATCATACGATGGCAAGAACTATCACGGTTGGCAAATTCAGCCAGGAGCAATTACCGTACAAGAGGTTCTTAACAAATCGCTTACAACACTATTGCGTGATCAAATAGAAGTTGTAGGAGCAGGAAGAACCGATGCAGGAGTGAATGCAAGTATGATGATAGCACATTTTGATGGCAATGATTCTAAAGTTTTAGAAGATTTGGTTCAATTAAAGTATCGTCTCAACAAATTACTTCCTCCTGATATTGCTATTCATGATATTTACCCTGTGTCTGATGATGCTCATGCGCGTTTCTCTGCAAAATCAAGAACATATCATTATTATGTGACAACAGAGAAGTCACCTTTTGAACCATACACATACCGCTATCCTCAAAAGCTTGATTTTCACAAGATGAACGAAGCATGCAAAGTGCTTTTTGAGTATATTGATTTTACATCTTTCTCAAAGCTTCATACAGATGTCAAGACCAATAATTGCATAATCATGGAAGCAAAATGGGAACAGATATCTCCAATAAAATGGCAATTCACAATAACTGCAGATCGTTTCCTTCGCAATATGGTTCGTGCTATTGTTGGAACATTGATAGATGTAGGTAGAGGTGCTATTTCTATTGATGATTTTCGCAAAATTATAGAAAAGAAAGACCGTTGTTCTGCTGGCACAAGTGTACCCGGAAATGCATTATTCTTAGCAAACGTGAAATACGATTTTTAAGAAATTATAAATGGTAATTACAAAATGAAATTATGTGGTTAATTCTCGCCTTTTTATCAGCTTGTCTTTTAGGATTTTATGATGTTTTCAAGAAACAAAGTCTGAAAGCAAATGCAGTCATACCAGTACTGCTCTTAAATACACTTTTTTCCTCTCTTATTTTCCTTCCGTTCATTATTCTTAGCAAGAACGGCACAATATCAGAGGATTCTATTTTCTTCACACATTCATACGGATGGGAAGAACATAAATACATTCTTCTCAAGTCTGTTATAGTATTGAGCAGCTGGTTGTTTGCCTATTTCGGGCTTAAGCACCTTCCTATCACAATTGTAGGTCCTATCAATGCAACCCGTCCTGTAATGGTTCTCATCGGAGCGTTAACATTCTTTTCTGAAAGACTTAATGTCTGGCAATGGCTTGGTGTTATCATTGCAATGGTGGGATTGTATATGCTATCCAGATCGAGCAAGAAAGAAGGCATAGATTTCAAACATAATAAATGGATTATCTTTGTTGTACTCGCAAATATCCTTGGTGCTATTTCAGGACTCTACGATAAGTTCCTCATGGCATCGCCAGAGAATCATGGAGTAGGTCTTGATAAAATGGCTGTACAGTCATGGTATAATATCTACCAATTCTTCATGATGCTTGCTATGCTTATCTTGCTTTGGTGGCCAACACGTAAGAAAACAACTCCATTCCATTGGCATTGGTGCATACCTCTTATCAGCATTTTCCTTTCTGCTGCCGACTTTGCCTATTTCTATGCTCTTGGACTTGATGGGGCAATGATTAGTATTGTTTCAATGGTTCGTCGCGGATCTGTTCTTGTCAGTTTCTTGTTCGGTGCAATGGTGTTCAGAGAGAAAAATTTGAAATCAAAATTGGTTGATTTAGCACTTGTATTACTATCTATGCTTTTCTTGTTTATTGGAAGCCGATAAAGTGCATATTTGCTGATTTTTTTATAAGAATTATTGATAATAGCTTCTAAAAAAGCCTTTGATAAAGCCAAATGAGGCATTTTATGTTATACAACATATTTTAGAACCTTTTTATGTAATAAAAAATAGCGAACTTTGACAAACATTTAATTTTATATAAATTTAAAACCTATTTATGAAAAATCTTAAGACTATTTTGTGCGGAAGTGCTGCAGCTGTAGCACTCCTTTGTGCATGTACTGGTGGACAGCAGGTCACAGCTCCTGAGCTTACTGCTTCAGGTCTCAATCCTGCAGCATTCGACACCATCATCAACAACGACACAGTTAAGCTTTACACGCTTAAGAATGCAAGCGGAACCATGGAAGTTTGCATCACAAACTATGGTGGTCGTGTTGTTTCACTCGCTGTTCCTGATAAGGATGGCAAGATGACAGATGTTGTTCTTGGTTACGACAACATTCATGAGTATGCTGACACAAAGAACACTCCAAGTGACTACGGATCATCTGTAGGTCGTTATGCAAACCGTATTGCAGGTGCGAAGTTCACTCTTAACGGAGAAGAATACAACCTTACTGCAAATGATGGTCCTAACTGTCTTCACGGTGGCGGCGCAACAGGCTGGATGAATAAGGTTTACAAGGCAGAGCAGATTGGTGACAATGTCTTGAAGCTCACAATTGTTGCAGAAGACGGTGAAAATGGTTTCCCTGGCACAATCACAGCAACTACAACATACACTGTTACTGACGATAACACTCTTGACATGGTTTGGGAAGCTACTACAGACAAGGAGACAATCATCAACCAGACAAACCACAACTATTACAACCTCAATGGTGATTTCAACAATGTAGGTACAGACATGGAGCTCTGGATCAATGCTGACAACTTCACTCCATCTGATACACTCTACATTCCAACAGGTGAAATCAAGCCAGTTGCAGGCACTCCATTCGATTTCACAACTCCTCATGCAATTGCTGATGCTATCGGCGCTGACTTCGATCAGATTCAGAACGCTCGCGGCGGTATCGACCACAACTTCTGCTTGAACACATACAAAGATGGCAAGGGTGACGACACAACTCCATGTGCTTCTCTCTATTCTAAGAAGACAGGAATCTTCATGGAGATGTTTACTAACGAGCCAGGTGTTCAGTGCTACACAGGTAATTTCCAGGGCGTTGACGGTGAACTTGAGATAGCTCACAAGGCAGGTAAGTATCCTCAGTATGTAAGTGTTTGTCTCGAGAGCCAGAAATATCCTAACTCTCCAAACCAGCCAGAGTGGGTACAGCCAACTCTCAAGCCAGGAGAAAAGTACTACAGCCACGCTGCTTACAAGTTCTCTACTAAGTAATCCTAATATGACTCATTGAAAAATAAATTCTTTAACTAAATAAAACAAACAAAAAACAATGAATGATTTCGCTTCAAGAATCGCAGAATCTGGTTTCCAGACCGTCGATTTCGTGATTTTGGTAGTTTACATCATCCTTCTTGTTGGCCTCGGAATGTTCCTCAGCCGCAGCAAGGATGGTAAGGAGAAGAGCGCAAGCGACTACTTCCTCGCTGGTAACACACTTACTTGGTGGGCTGTAGGTGCATCTCTTATCGCTGCCAACATCAGTGCTGAGCAGTTCATCGGTATGTCTGGTACTGGCTATGCTGATGGTATTGCAATTGCTGCTTACGAGGTAATGGCAGCTGTTACACTTATCGTAATTGGTAAGTTCCTTCTTCCAGTCATGATTGAACGTAAGATTTTCACTATTCCACAGTTCCTTCGCGAGCGTTACAATGATGGTGTAGGTCTTGCATTCTCAATCCTTTGGCTTTTCCTTTATGTTTTCGTTAACCTTACTTCTGTAGCATGGCTCGGTGCTCTTGCTGTTGAGCAGATTCTTAACCTTCAGGGTGCAATGCTCGATCTCGGCTTCGCTGTAGTCAGCATGCGTATGGTTATCGTATTCAGCTTGTTCATCATTGCAGGTATTTATTCTATCTATGGTGGTCTTGCATCTGTTGCATGGACAGACGTTATGCAGGTAACATTCCTCGTTGGTGGTGGTCTTATCACAGCATACGTTGCCCTCGTTACAATTGGTGATCAGATGGGCACTTCTGCATTTGGCGCTCTTGGTCAAATCTACAGTGAGCTTACTACAGGTGCTAATGCTACCGACCCACATTTCCATCTCATTATCCAGCAATCAAGTGATGCTGATGCATTCAATAACGTACCTGGTATTGCTGCAGTAGTTGGTGGTGTTTGGCTTACAAACCTTGGTTATTGGGGCTTCAACCAGTACATTATCCAGAAGGGTCTTGCAGCAAAGAGCATCGACGAGGCAAAGAAGGGTCTTGTATTCGCAGGTTTCCTCAAGATTGTTATCCCATTCATCGTAGTACTTCCAGGTATCTGTGCTTACTACATCTTCCAGCATCATCCAGAGTACATTGAGCAGATGAAGCTTCAGGGTACAATCAACGTTTCTGACGATGCTTACCCATGGCTCATCCGTAACTTCACTCCAACAGGTATCAAAGGCCTTTCATTTGCAGCTCTCGCAGCAGCAATCATCTCATCTCTTGCTTCTATGTTCAACAGTACTTCTACCCTCTTCACAATGGATATTTATAAGAAGTACATTAACAAGACAGCATCAGACAAGAAGCTTGTAAATGTAGGTCGTCTTACTTCTATCTGTGCTCTCCTTATTGCTCTCGTTGCTACTCAGCCACTTCTCGGCAGCCTCGACCAGGCATTCCAGTACATTCAGGAGTACTCAGGTTTCATTTACCCAGGTATCATCACAGTATTCGGTCTTGGTCTTCTTTGGAAGCGTGCTTCTTCAAACGCAGCAGTTTGGACAGCAATTATCACTATCCCACTCGGCGTTATCTTCAAGATGTTCCTTGGCGATGTTCCATTCCAGTTCCGTGCAGGTTACATCTTCATCATCGTATTCTGCTTCTTCGTTACTCTTTCTCTTATAGACAAGAAGTACATCAAGTGCGAGCAGCCTTCTGTTGCAGATCAGAACGCAATGATGAAATGGGGTAAGATTCTTGGTTTCACAGGTATCATATTCATTGTAGCTGCTATTGCAGTTCTTGTTATGGGTGATAGTACAGAAATTACAGCTTATCTCAATGACATAGGCTTCCAGGCATTCATCTTCTTTGGCGTTCTCGTTGGTGGAAATGGTGTATGGCTCTATTCTGACTCTAAGGACACTAAGCAGGATCCAAAGGCTCTCCCAATCGACCTCAGTTTGTTCAATACAACTAAGGGTTATGCAATGGGTGCTATCGGCATCTGCGTCATCACAATGATCCTTTATATTCTTCTCTGGTAATACAGATACAATCAAGCTACCCGACTTCAATGTCGTTGTCGGGTAGCTTTTACACATTATATATAATATAGGATGGATAAGACAGTAAAACTCATATCATGCGAAAACAGTTTCAAAGCCAACGTCATCAAAGGAAGGCTTGAATCTGAAGGTGTTTCTTGCATGCTTAAGAATGAGAATTTCAATTTTCTTTATGGAGGTTTGCTTAATAGCAGTTCCTCTGGGGTTGATGTTGTGGTGCTTGAAGAGGATTTTGAACGTGCTGTGTCTATTCTAAACGAACCTGAAGAGGATTTAGATGTTGATGAAGAAAAATCTTAAATAAAAGAACTACACATTCAAACATTCAATTATTCCGTAAGTAAAAAAATAAAGACAGAGTAATTAGATGCAGAATTACTGTACAATGCGTTTGTGCAGAATTAAAGAAGAAAATAACTATCACCTCTATATTTATAAGGCGAAACGATATAAACAAAATAAATCTCACTATAAAAAAAGAAAATCTATGTTAGAAGAACTTAAAGAAAAAGTATTCAAGGCTAACCTTGATTTGGTTAAGCAAGGACTCGTTATTTTCACTTGGGGTAACGTGTCTGGTATCGACCGTGAAAAAGGTCTTGTTGTTATCAAGCCATCTGGTGTAAGCTACGATGACATGAAAGCATCAGATATGGTTGTTGTTGATCTCAACACCGGCAAGGTTGTTGAAGGTGATCTCAATCCATCATCAGACACACCAACACACCTCGTGCTCTATCGTGCATTCCCTAACATTCAGGGTGTTGTTCACACTCACTCTACATACGCTACTGCATTTGCACAGGCAGGTCAGGACATTCCAAACATTGGAACAACTCATGCTGACTACTTCTACAAGGCAATCCCTTGCACACGCGATATGACAAAGGAAGAAGTTGAGGGCGAATACGAACTCGAAACTGGTAATGTAATCGTTGACGAGATTCTCAACATCCGCAAGATCAACCCAGATCACACTCCTGCAGTTCTCGTAAAGAACCACGGACCATTCTCTTGGGGCACATCTCCAGACAATGCGGTTTACAACGCAAAGGTTATGGAACAGGTTGCAAAGATGGCATTCATCTCATTCTCTGTCAACCCACTCACTACAATGAATCCACTCCTCGTAGAGAAGCACTACAACCGCAAGCACGGTCCTAATGCTTATTACGGACAAAAGGGACAGAAGCACTAATGCTTAACTGACTAAAACTGATAATAAACAAAATACTAACAAATAACTAATCAAAAGTATGAAAGCATTTGAAAACATTGAACTTTGGTGGGTTACTGGTGCTCAGTTGCTCTACGGAGGCGAAACAGTAAAAATCGTTGATGGACACTCTCAGGAGATGGTTGAAGGTCTCAACAACTCTGGCATCATCCCAATCAAGGTAGTATATAAGGGTACAGCAAACTCTTCTAATGAAGTTGAAGCTGTAATGAAGGCAGCAAACAATGACGAGAAGTGCGTTGGTGTTATCACTTGGATGCACACATTCTCTCCTGCTAAGATGTGGATCAAGGGTCTTCAGGCTCTCCAGAAGCCACTCCTCCATTTCCACACTCAGTACAACGCTGAGATTCCTTGGGACACAATGGACATGGACTTCATGAACCTCAACCAGTCTGCTCACGGTGACATTGAGTTCGGTCACATCTGCACTCGCATGCGTGTTCCTCGCAAGGTTGTAGTAGGTTACTGGAAGAGCGAAGAGGCTCAGAAGCAGATTGCTATATGGGCTCGCGTTGCTGCTGGTGTTGCTGATGCTCACAATGTACGCTGCTTGATGTTCGGTATGAACATGAACAATGTTGCCGTAACAGACGGTGACCGCGTTGAGTTCGAACAGCGCTTCGGCTATCACGTTGACTACTACCCTGTTTCTTCACTCATGGACTACTTCAAGAAGGTTACAGACGCTGAGGTTGACGCTCTCGTTGAGACTTACAAGAAGGAATACACTATCAAGATTGACGAGTCAGGCGAAGAGGTTTACTGGGAGAAGGTTCGCAACGCTGCTAAGGCAGAGCTTGCTATCCGTGCCGTATTGAAGGACGAGGGTGCAACTGCATTCACTACTAACTTCGACGACCTTGGCGATGCTGACATCGACGATCCAAACTTCTGTGGCTTCGACCAGATTCCAGGTCT
>JAGHUI010000022.1 GCA_018064885.1 Candidatus Minthosoma equi
ATAACAATAAAGGCTAGTCTTAATACCAATCCTGAAGAGTGGACAAAGATTATTACTGTGAAATGTGATGATATATCTTCTGAAATAAAAGTAACTCAAGAATCAAACGTATGTAGTTATTGCAAAGGTGAAGGACATTTAGATTCACCTTGTTCCCTATGTGGCGGTTTGGGAGCACATGGGTATTGCGGATATACAGGAAAGGAACCATGTCCTAAATGTCAAGGAACAGGAATGAAATATTATGAATACTAAAAAATAACAATTATGAGAAAATTAGTTTATTTTGTATCATTGATACTTGTATCTTCGGTTTTTACAACAACAAGTTGTGGTCCCAGTGCTGCTGATAAGGCAAGGGAGGATTCTATTCGAATAGCAGATTCCATATATCGGGTTGATTCTGCACGTATAGCGGATTCTCTCAAGAATGTCAAGGCGCAGGAAGAAGAAATTACATCTTTAAGGAAAGCAGTAGATGATGCGGCAGCAAAAATGACATATCCCTACATAGTTAAAGTACCTTCGCTCTTCAAGGTGGTGTATGCAGACTATAGGGTGCGTCATATCACTGTATTGGATGTGAAGACCAATGAAACAAAGAAGATTAAGATGCCATTTGACTGTGATGAGGAACATGGTCCCAGTATAACAAAACTTGAACTTGAAGATGACGGCAAGAGCGTAACTGTTAAAATACGTGATATGGGTTCTATGCCTTTCTATAATATTTATAGTGTTAACATAGAGACAGAAAAGATAAAGGTTATCTCAGAGGATTTCTAGTTCTTTGTTTTAAGTAACAGAATTTAAGATCATTTTACATAATAAGAAGACTATCATGAATGAAGATTTCTATGGTTCTATAGACAAGCTCGTAGAATTTGGGCTCAGCGGACAGCTGGCTCAGAGTATGATGGCAACGATGAATAGCGTGATGGCAAACATGAACATGCCAAACTATTCTGTTATCAACCAGATAGCGATGGAGAATTCTGTCGCAGTCAAGCCTGTGTCTCAGAAGAGATTCTATGCGGCAATAAATGAAGAGATAAAAGGTCCGCTGACAGCTGACGAACTTCAGCATCTTATGGCTACAAGGGAAGTTACGGAAGATACTTTGGTTTGGTATCAAGGACTTCCAGGTTGGGCTCAGGCAGGAGTTCTTGACGAATTAAGAATAATGCTGAACAACATTCCACCAACATTGTAAACAAATTAGAGATACACATTTCTGATGAATAATAATAGTCTGCGAGATGTCTTCAATATTCTAAGCCAAAATAACAGCGAGTTAGCATTTCGTTGTGAAAGCTGTGCAGGCAGTAATTCCATCTATGACTCTGCCATATGCATAACACCTCTCTGGCAGAAACGTAAGGAGGCAGAAGAGGCTGAGGCACGCAGGATTGAGACCGAGAGGCAGCTGAAGGAAGATAGACTCAGGCGTGGAACTGGCGAGGCGGTTGATCTTGGGCTGTCTGTATTGTGGGGCAGTCGCAATATAGGTGCGCCATCAGGTGACCAACCGGGATACTATGTCGGCTGGGGTGATGTCACCGGCACCTACGCTTCACTGGACTATGACGTTTATCCTTCTGCAAATCCACCTGTTCAGATTAGCGGAGGAGAATATGACATAGCACAGAAGATGTGGGCAGAGGAATGGAGAATACCCACACTGGATGAGTTCGCAGAGCTAATGCAGAAATGTCAATGGATGTGGACGGTCATCAATGGTGTGCCTGGATTTCAGGTCATTGGCAGCACAGGCAAGAGCATATTCCTGCCAGCAGGCGGTGACAGATACGGCATGCAGTATGAGGATGCATATTACTTCGGAAGATACTGGACTGGCAACCTCTTCGAGGAAGAGACGGCACGCGCCTACTTCATTGAGTTCAGTCAGCAGAATGTACAGATAAATACGGTGGCAAGATATATGGGAATGCTCATCAGGCCAGTAATAGACAAGGAGAAATAGTATATGAACATGATGACCCTGAATTATACAAAGAAGGTTATTGATGCTTATATCAATGACATCACTGCACTAGACTCTCCTGATGAGAACAGTTATAACCATGATGTGCTAGAACTGAAGACACAGTTTGTCAACGGCATAAATTATCTGAGAGATTCCTATCCTGAGTTGTATCAGGTGAACCTGCCTGACTTCCTTGGAGAAGAAGATGCAAAGGCATTAAAGGACACCCTTCGCCTTAACGCATCACGCCGCTACGGTCTTGATTTCCTTCCGACAGGTGCATACACTCTTGACATCGTAAACGAAGAGCGGATATTCATGCCGTCGTACGTAGAATGGCACGCAGTAGGCAATCCCTATAGAAACTTTGTAATCAACTATAACGACGACTGTGTTTCTCAGGCAAAAGATACTTTTAACGCCCTGATACTCAACATGCTTCTCTGCTTGCCAACCAAAAAGGTCAAACTGAACATTTTTGATTTCAGCATGACAGGATTGGCGGATTTGTTCACTGTCAATCTTGAATCTGAACTTTATCATGACGAGATAATAACGGATTCCATGAAGGCTACTGCAAGGGTAAGCGCTCTGATAGAGCATATGTCTTCTGTCATGAAGAAATATGGCAACCTCGTGGAATACAATCAGCGAAAGCGAGAGATAGCAATGCCATACGAAATTGTTGTCCTGTGTGAGTATCCACGAAACTATGATGACGTTATGAATCACCTGGTGCCTTTGTTCGAGAATGGACCGAAGTATGGTGTGTACTTTGTTGTACTCAACAACGTCAATTACAGACTACATGACGAAAGACAGAGAAACTTTTTGGATATAGGTAACTATCACCGCCTGCCATTGTTGAATTACAATGAAGAATGCTGTGCAGGCTTGACAAGATATACTCCGTTCCACAAAAATCCATTGTTACTGAACGTATGCTTCGACTACCTGCGCGAGGAATGTGGCAGGAAAGAAAAGCGTGCTGTGCTAAAGCAGAAGTTTGACGCAAAGGAGAACAGGGAAGAAGAATCCGTGACATCAGAGATAAGCGTCACGGTAGGTTTGGATATCGAAAACAAAAAAGAGGTGACTCTACGGTTTAACTCCGTTGATTATATCCATGCCTTCATACTAGGACAATCAGGTTCCGGCAAGTCCGTCTTGCTTAACAATATCATCACTACCGCAATCAATAAATACGCTCCTGAAGACCTGATGCTCTACCTGATGGACTTCAAGGGGGTGGAGTTTAACCGATACCGTGGCGTAAAACATACGAAAGCAGTGCTTGTGGATAACAGCGACCCTCAGATGACCCTCGAAGTACTTCGCGAGCTAAAGGAGGAGAATAACAAGCGAGTGAAGCTTTGGGAACAGGAAAGGGTCAACAACATTGACGGCTATAACCGCAAGCATCCCAAAGACCGTCTGCCACAGGTGTTGTTCGTTGCTGATGAGTGTCAGGTGATGTTCAGCAAGCAGGGCAAGGGTGCAAACGGTTACCTCATCCAGCGCGAGATAGCCGAAATAATGAACTGCATAGCAACACAAGGACGAAGTCAGGGCATTCACATGCTCCTTGCCACACAGCAACTGGACGAGACGGACATTTCCGGACAGGTACTAAAGAACCTGACAGAGTGTTTTCTGCTGATGAGTGCTCCGAGTGATTCAGAGAAACTCGTACCCGATAGCAGCAATCTCACAGCAAAGCAGCCTACAGGACAGTGTTGCTACTATCACAAGAAAGAACTACAAGCACAGGTACAGACATTCTATGCTACAGAGGAAGAATTGGAGGTCGCCATCAATGCTGCACAAAACAAGGCAGAAGCGAGCAGAGGCAATGGCGCATTGTACTTCAACGGTTCCTCCATGTTCTGGCTGGACAAACAGGAGAAGGATGTTGTACGCAATTCTTCCGTACGCTATCCTTTGGTATCACTAGGAAGGCAGATTGGAATGAAGGACTGTCAGCTTCAGATAGAGCTGAAGCAGGACTATTCCGAGAATATTCTCCTTTTCGGTGCAAATAAAGAGGAACAGGCATTGGGAGTATGTCTGAACGCACTGATATCCGCAATGGTTTCTTACGGTGCTTTGTCTCTGTCATGTGACTTCATTGTCATTGACTGCTATGATAACCGTGACAGCAAATACAGGAAGGTACTTGACTGGTTGGCATCCCAGGGATTCTGTTCCGTATATACCCATCAGGAGAGTGGTTCCGTTATCAAGCAACTTGCAAACGATATAAGGTCACAATATACCCGTCCGACATTACTTGCTATTGTCGGTAACGAGAAGTTTACAGAGATAAAAAGGCAGATGACTCTGGATAAGTGTCAGAACACCTCCAATGACATAATGGGAGACATAGGTATGGACATGTCAAGTATTCTTGATTTGAATGGAAAAACATACGCAGAGGATGGTATGGCAGAATTCAAGACTTACAGTCAGGCACTCGAATACATCTGGGACGAAGGACCTGTTTTTGGAGTCCACACCATTCTTCAGGTTGACAAGCCGGCAAACATCTTGTTCGAAGGGGAATACGGCAAGAATGCAACAGACAAGTTCCGTCACAAGGTTATCTTACGCTCGGAAAACAAATACCTGACAGTTCTCAGGTTCAGTGAGGATATTGATGTTGAAGTTTTGAGCGATGAAGAGAAACTTTTAAGGGCTTATTACTATCCAGAGGATGGAGAACCGCGCTTGTTCACTCCATTCCTGATGTATGATATTAACAACAAATAAAACAAAAAAACATGGCAGCAGATACAGGTATGAGGAATATTGCTGAAGTTGAGCAGTATTCAAAGAATTTGGAAAACATCAGTATGCAGGTCACTCAAGTCTTTCAGCGACTGAAGCAACAGACAGAGCAGATAAGCCAGAATTGGCATGACTCGCAGTTTCAACTCTATAAAGAACAGTTTGATCAGAATATAACAAAAGAGGTAGAGGGAATATGTGGCACTCTTCAGAAACTTAGCATTTACGCTAAAAAGCAGTGTGAATTCCACCGTATGGCACAACAGCATCATTTATAGAATTATGCACGACGATTATTATTTCTCTGTAGATAGACTTGTAGAGTTCGGACTTGGAATGGCTATGGCTCAACAGATGGTTGAGATGTTCAACAAATCCATGATTCCAGTCTTGCATACTGTCAGCAATCAACAGAATCAGCCTACACCAATGATTTATGTTGCTGTTGACAACAAAGCCCTTGGACCTGTTCACATGCATGAGATTGTGACTTTGTTCAGGAACAAGGACATAAACATGAAGTCATTGGCGTGGATGCCTGGTATGCCACAATGGAAAGCCATAGAAGATATACCAGAGATATTGCGCACACTGGCATTGACCCCTCCACCGTTACCTAAAACAGAATACTAATGAAAGAATTGAATTTACACGATAATGAGGAGTTTGCAAAGGAGTTGACAAACATTCTGCCAGAAGTGTTTGAAGAGATAGGAATAGATGCAGAAGCTGTAGATGTATCTATTGACTACAACGAACCAGATGGAGAGATGCTGTATAGTTACGCAACAGATGATGATGACGATGAATTGTCAGAACTGTTTCGGGAAGGAGAAGATGACGAAGAACTGTTCACTGATGACGATGAAGGTCCTGGGCTTGTAAGCTTTGATGATTTCCCTGCCGAATGGTACTACGTGAAGATGTTCTACAAGGATTTGTGTATTGTCGTTTACCTAGACGAATATGGATTGAATGATGATTACTGGACGGGCGTTCATTTCTTGTTCCTATATAGCAGAAACGATAGGTACAAAAAGCAAGGACAACTGGAGAATCTTTGTAACAATCTGACAAAGAAATTTGATGCTAACCTTCCAGAGTTTTATATAGATATATGCGGCAGTGAGGATGAGGATTACTCCTACGAAAACATCATGAATCTTATGCCCTACGTTGATATATTTATCTCTGATAATAATTTTGCGTCGAACCAAAAGGAATGCTTAAAGCAGATGCTATCGACTATTATCAACGAGACTGATATTGATTTGGGATTCCCTTGTTAGTACATATGTAACCCAATGTAATGTCATTTTAACGATTGTAACTTCATTTTGCTACAGATGTAAGGGAAAGGACGGACAATTTTGAAAGTTTAACAAAAAAAAGGAAAAAGACGGACAAACGGACGGACAAAAA
>JAGHUI010000110.1 GCA_018064885.1 Candidatus Minthosoma equi
AAAAAAACAGTTCAATTATTGTTTTTTCTTGTTTTTGTTCTGTTTCTTCAATGTTTTTCTAATTGGCGCTTGCGCACCTTCACACTAATTTCTGTAATACCCTTTTTGTCAAAGGACAAAATTCTTAGAAAAGCTTATTTGGATAAGTTCCATCCTCAACGAGGCTCTTGATTTTCTCAACAGTCTCAGGACGATCCTCAGAATAAGTCACGCCAAACCACTTAGAAGTAGTGTCGAGCACCTTGCAAGTAGCAGTACCCTCTGTGATGAGCTTGTTGATCATGAGAGGGATGAAGAACTCCGACTTGAGGTTAGCCATGTTGGCAGGATCAGAGAGGAACTCCTTGAAGTAAGCCTCTGAATACTCGAAGTAGTCAGGAGTGAAGCCCCACATGTTCATAGAAACTGGCGAGTTCTCGTCAATTGCAACCCATTCGCCATCATCCTTGTTGTCAGCACGGTAAGCCACAGTGCCATCCTCAAGGCGAGCAATCTTAGTGCGCTCAACGCAAGTTGTGAGGCAGCCCTCATCATTCTTTGCGCAGATACCGCGAGATACCGTACCGTTCTCACTGAGAGTGTTGCAGCAGCGGAAACCCACCATTGCATACTGACCCTTTGCACCCTCTGGAAGCTCAGAAAGGAACTTGCCGATAACCATGAAAGCATCGCGGTTGTAGAAGTCGTCGCAGTTGATAACGCAGAAAGGCTCCTTGATCACGTCCTTGCCCATGAGCACAGCATGGTTAGTACCCCAAGGCTTCTGGCGACCTTCAGGAACAGAGAAACCCTCAGGGAGAGCATCGATAGACTGGAAGCAGAGCTCGCATGGCACAACACCCTCGTACTTAGCGAGAATCTGAGTGCGGAACTGCTCCTCGAAATCCTTGCGGATAACCCAAACGATCTTGCCAAAGCCAGCCTTGACAGCATCGTAGATAGAATAGTCCATGATTGTTTCACCATTAGGTCCAAGACCATCAAGCTGCTTCAAGCCACCGTAGCGGCTCCCCATACCTGCAGCAAGGAGGAAAAGTGTAGGTTTCATTGAAATGTGTATTTTTAGTTGTTATTTATTATAATATGTCCATGATTCTGTGCTTTCATGTTTACTGATTGCAAAGATAATTATTTCTAAATGAAACAAACAAACATTTCATGAAAAAAATCAATTCTTTGCCCTTATTTCTTGAAAAAGGAGCGCAACTTTTCTTTTGTTACATTATATAAGTCTTCACATATACAATTGGTCATTGCTTTGAAAAACAAAAAGCGCTTGCTCACAACAGCATGATGCAAACACTCGTATTTGCAACATGCTTTTGCGAACAAACGCAACATCAATATGCTCGTAAATAAAACCGGACAAAAGCTTTGGCTCATGGGACAAAGCTTTTGACTCGTTAGACAAAAGTTTTGGTTCATTAGACAAAAGCTTTGGTTTGTTGTCTGCTTTTTTGCAGTTGCATGAAAAGCAATAAAAATTTGCAACCATAAAAAAGCACTATGGAAACAAGAATAGGTCTTATTTCCATAGTGCAAAGTTACGAAAAAAAAGTGAGTTTGTCAAGTATCTTGAGCTTTAAATCTCATCTTTATTTCTTTTCGTAATAATCGACTTTTTTCTGCCTGAGCACCCAACCGTCTGAATAACGATAAGTGTATTCCTCTATCGTCAAGTCCATCTCCTTAGTGACAATCTTCTCGTATGGAGTAGAAACATCAGCATCATCAAGATTATCAGTATCGTAAAGAATCCTTGTTTTGGTATTGCCATCAACCACAAAATCTCCATACAATCTTTTCACACCAAACCCTGTCCGATACTCTTTATAATTCTCGCCATCCCATTCATAATCATAGCGGCTGATCTCATTTCCTTCTCTATTATAAGTTACCCAAGACAAAGGCTTCGTGCTATTGCCACTCACATAGGTAATGACTGACTTGTGGTAATCGATTTCCTTCCACTGATAATCACCTGCGTACAAATAGTGGATAACCTCTGTTGTACCTCCCCTTTTCACACTCACAAGTTTACTCTCAGGCTTGCCATCTATGGAGATAACCACTATTGTCGAATCGCCGCTGTAAGTGTACCATGTCAAAGAGCTTCGATTGCCAGGATTGCCCTCTACAACCTCAACAGACAAAATTCGTCCTTGCGAATCCTTTTTTTCTATTCTTTCTCTTGTCATTTCCCAATTGCCGCTTTGCCACGCATAGATCTGCTCTGAGCTTGCATTGTCACTCTTGCGCAATTCCGTCTTTTCTACAGGCGTACCATCCTTATATGTTGTCGCGCACTCAAGATTGGCGCCATACGTCCTTTCCACAGTACGCATCTCAGCGCCGTCAGCATTATAATACACAGACTTGACCAAACGCTTTCCATCGTTCCAGCCAAGAGCATCAGCGTTGTCATCATCTTTGTCGCAAGACACAACTGCAAGAGCTGTCAGCAGAATCAAAGAGAAAGAAAAAATCTTATTCATAAGCTTATAAAATTTAATGTTCCTATAATATATAAATGTGTAATTGGCTTTAGTTTTACTTTTTGTGCCACAAATATACTATCTTTTTCTGCAATACGAATATCTTTTCTTCATCATTTTCTCAAAAACTTCTCTATCTTTGCAAAAAAATACGACAAATCTATTTGACTTTTCATTTCATCAATCGTATAAGGGGTGTAATGATTCACAAAGATGGAACAAATAAACAGCAACATAATCACTCAATGTCAGCAAGGCGACAAGAAAGCATACCGCCAGTTGGTGCAATGGTATCAAGGGATGGTGTTCTCTCTGGCGCTGAAGATGCTGGGCGATGAGGACGAAGCAAAGGACATCACTCAGGAGACCTTCATCCGAGTGTGGACAACGCTCCGCAAGTACGATGGCAGCACAACCCTATCCACATGGATCTACACCATCGCCTCGCGTCTCTGCCTCGACCGACTGAAGAAACTGAAACGCCAGTCGCCCTTGCCCGACGATGAATCCGTGCTTGCCGACTACATCTCAGACACCAGTCCTCAGCGGCAACTGGAGAACCACCAATGGATTTCCATTCTGAGGCTTCTGGCAAGTGAGCTAAGCGAGAAACAGCGGATAGTGTTCACCCTCAGCCATCTCGAAGGGCTATCGTCCGAAGAGATAGAGGCAATAACAGGGTTCGACTCCCGACAAGTGAAGAGCAATCTTTACGTTGCAAGACAAACAATCAGAGAACGACTAAAAAGACTTGGATATGAATAACAATAGAATAGACGACATACTCACACGCCTCCAGAACGAGCCACAGCCAATCATTCCCGATGCCGACCAGCTGACTGACAGCATCATGGACGCTTTGCCCGACCTTGAAGAAGAGGTTTTGCCTGTAGAACAGCAGCGAAAGGCGAAGGTCGTGCCAATGTGGTTCAACGTACTGAGAAACGCAACCTCCATCGCTGCCATGCTCATCATCGGAGTGTTCATCTACACTCAGTTCATCACCGAAAAGGCAGCAAGCCATCAGCAGGCTTACCAACACCAGACTTACCCTTCATACAGCACATTAAAAATCGCGCGCAAGTGCTGTATTGAGAGTCAGAATAAACAATTCAGTTACTCACAAATCAAAAGAATGATCAATGAAAACCGTTAATGCATACCTCATCATCCTTGCCTCACTACTCATCATCACATCATGCAAGGAAGGCAACGTCAAGATGAATACCATCATCAATGAAGACGGAACATGCCGTCGCGAAGTGGCTCACAGCACTACAATGGCAAGAGAGAGAACATCGCCAGATCAAGACAGCCTATGGGTGAACGGCGAAGCTCGCTTTGCAAAACTCGCAACTGACCTCCTATGTGTTGATTCCATGGTCAGCAAAGAGCCAACCTTCGATGGCGACACAGTGACAGCGTCCTACTACCGCGACTTCGACAGCGTAGAAGAGATGAGCCTCAACACTCCTCTCCGCCTCAATGGCACTCCACTTAAGTCGTCTGCAAAACTCGAAAAACACTTCCGCTGGTTCTACACAGAATATGTTTACACCGAAACCTTCGCATCGCTCGGCAGCACATTCCCTGTCAGTCCTGAGAAGTATGCTGATGCAGACACAGTAAGGTTCTGGTTTACAGGCGAGCCTAACCTCATTGCAGGTCTTAGCGGAGCAGAAGCATCAAACAAACTGGAAGGAATAGAGCAAAAGATGTCGCAATGGTTCAACGATGCCTTACTCACAATCATATTTAATTATATAGAGAGCCGCTACGACTCCATCAGCAATGCTCCTGTCAACAAAGAAGTGTTTGTCAGCATGAAGGATTCCGTCATCCAGCACAGCAACCTACCCGTTAGCGATGCAAAATTAGCAGAAGCATTTCGTGCCACCTACCACTCCGATGCCTACGACGTATTCTTCAACGAATCAACTCCTTTGGGGGCAGAACTCAGCTCAATCGTCAATGACAAACTATACACATTCATTTTCGGCGTCACATACACTCTCCAGCTTCCAGGCAGCGAAGTGCAGACTTTCCCTCTCACAGGCGAGCGTCTCATTCCAGGCGACTATACTATCACTGCCACATCGCAAGTCACCAACATCTGGGCATGGATAGTCAGCGCACTCATCATCCTCGCCGCTATCGCTCTTCGCCTGTGGCTGCCAAGGAGAAAGACAACAGGTTTTTAGTTCTATGATCTTTTTGTGCCTTCGGCGGACGAACATTCGTCCGCCGAAGGCGTATTATCCAGTACTGTACAGCTTTTTTCGAAAGAAAATAAAAAAAAGATGCTATCTCTTGCAATGTTTTGCCAACATCAATCGTATATATAGACAGAACACCTATTTAGAATGACAGAAACGGAGATACATATTATCGAGGGACTGAGGCAACAAAGTCCCAAAGTGCAGCAGGAGGCGCTTGAGCAATACGGCAATTATGTCTGGGCTCAGGTTGTGCGACTGGTGACGAGCGTGGAGGATGCAGAGGAGGTGTATCAGGATGTGTTTGTCAAAGTGTTCGGTAATATAAAGATGTATGACGAGGAGCGGTCGTCGTTCCGAACGTGGCTCTCACGAATAGCCTACAACGAGTCCATCACCTTCCTGAGGCGAAAGAGGCAAGCGATAATCTATTTTGAGGACAACGAAGGACAAGCAGATGCGCTCTCGGAGGCGGAAGTGGAAGAGACGCTCGGGCATGGCAATGAAGAAACAGTGCAGCTCATCAGAGCCGCCATCCGTCACCTTCCACCCGACGAGCAAGCCATCATCACCATGTTCTACTACGACGAGATGAGCCTGAAGGAGATAGCATACGTCACGGAAACCATACCGACCACCGTTGCCTCCAAGTTAAGCAGAACGAGAAAGAAACTTTGCAAAATCATAAAAATGCTACAATCATGAAGGATCAAAACATAAGAAACGCTTTGCATCAAGAGGAGCAGAATCGTCCTCCTATGCCCGCCGACCTCAACGCCCGACTCATGCAGCGAGTGGAGAAGGAGGTGAACAGCAAGGCGGAGAGGAAGCATACTCGTATTGTATGGCCATGGATTGCAGCAGCTTGCGTGGCAGGAGTAATAATGATGTTCCTCATGCCTCCAAAAATTGATAATACAGTCTCTGACGAAACAAGTATTGCAAAAGTAGAAAAGGACTCGGTGAAGCAGCAAATAGAGATTCTGCAAATTGAGGAACCGCAGACACTCATCGCAAATGTGGCTAAAGAGAGAATGAACGAGCTGAAGATTGCTAAAGCCAAGACCGCAAAAGAATCTGACACAAGCAACCTGATAGCTATGACAGAGAAAGATATTGAGACTACTGCGGAGGAGGTGATTGCAACGGACAGCAATACTCATAGGGCAAAAGAAACAACATACGACAATTGCCCCTCTGCAGAGCCTCAACCACGAATGCTGACCGAGCGAGACATTCCGATCACTCGTCCAGAGAACTACAAATACACAAAAGAGGAAATCGCCCTCATGAAGAAGCAAGCCAACGAGGCTTACCTCAAGTGGGTGGAACTCGAAATCGAGATATCAAAATACAATTTAGAAAATACAGCAGAAAACCGATAAGTATGAAAAAGATATTCGTCATGATGTTCATTGCCTTTACGGCAGTAACAACAGTTAGCGCACAGCGCAAGTATCGAGTCGATTCACCGACTAATGTAATCAATGTCTTAAACTTCATTTGCGACACCTATGGTCAGAAGAACAGTCAGGTGTATTCCGTAAACAAGAATCCTAATACTGGTATCATCGAGTCGAAGGAAGTTATCACGCCTTTCGTATGCAAGAAGACTGAGCCTCACTTCACCATGATTGCTGACTACTTTCACAAAGACGAGCCTGTGAGCTATCAGCTTATGCACATTGCAAACGGCAATCTCGACAATTTCTTTCGCATCAGTGTGGCAAGAGACAACACCGTTAAGTATGTAGATGTCCGCACATACACAAATCAGGAGATGTGGTACATGGCGGTAAAGAATCATGACAACCCACAGCTTCGCGATGTCTATGCAATTGTGTGGGAGAACATGGATGCTGAAAATGTGAAAGGCAACGTGTTCATGATTACCTCTCTTCGTCCAGACATTTATGAGAAGGACATGGAGAGAATAACAACAGATACCTTCACGCTTGATGGTCGTATGGGCGAGGACATTTCAGACTCACTTTATGTATTCTACATGGCAGACACATACGAAGAACTGAACCGTCTAACGATGATGACCCAGTCATACGCAGAACTGAAAGAGTATATGAAGACGCACACAAACGTTCTCCCTATGCCTGTATCGAAAGACAAGAAGTTCGGCATCAGCATAGACCTATCAGGACGTATGGGTGGCCGCATCCGCACAGTAATGCCAGACGGTTCGCTCTGCAAACTATGGACAAACATCGACATGGTGCCAGGCGAGACATACCACATCACCACGCATAATGGATATTATACGCCTGATTCTGATTACGAACGTCGCGTAGGACTTTATTCAGGCAAGAGCATGTTTGAGGGTAAAGAGAATGATGATGTGGAGTTGACTGGTGGATACAATGATGTCATTGCTGACACAGTAGCTGATGAGGAATGGCATCAAGCAGAAAAGGCAGAATACACCGATCCTGCAGAATATCTAACAGAAGCACAGTTAATGGAATTCTCGAATAAAAGCAAAGCTCTTGAAGAGAATAAGGAAAACATTGAGGAAATGTATAAAGCAGCAAAAAAAAGCTTAGATGTGCCGCCGTATGGCATGATCATTTCTGACAAGCCAAAGAGCTGGGGCATAGCAGATAGTCAGTTCAAGATGATATGCAAGCAGAATGACTTGCTTGTCAAGCAGTTTGAAGACATAATCAATACCGCCACAGAGTTAGGCGTATCCCAAAATATTCAACCGACAGAAGGCTACAAGTACATGCTGGAGTTCTTTATGAAACAGAGCAAGGCACTCATCGAGATAAACAAGAAATACGGCTATCTCTCAAAAGAAGCCATCAAGTGCCAGAAGCAAGTCAACAAGCTGGCAGAGAAGTACATGAACGAAGTGAGAAAAGCTACGACCAACGCTCACTAAAAAAGCACACAGAAAAGATTCCAAACAATGCTTGGAATCTTTTCTGTGCATAGCAGGGGAACGATGTTCTTATTTCTTCACGAACTGGAAGTCGTAGAGTTCGCAGATTGACTTGTCTTCTGTGGTGGAAGAGAACACGAAGAAGAGTGCCTGCTTGCCTTTCATGCCCTTGAGGGCATTGACAGGCATGCTGACCTCGGTCATCTCCTTCTTGGCATTCTTGCTGACGCTGAACTCGCCAATCTTCTTGCCTCCACGGCTTTCCTTTGGATTGCCTATCATAACCGTCACCTTGCCGTCAATACCTTCTGGCTTGATGCGCACATTGAGGTCGATGGCATTTGCTTTTGCTGTGTGGTCAAAGTTGAAATACTTGTAGCCAACAATAGATCCATTGGTGTTGTTGATGACAGGGCAATAAGGGGTGTTAAGACTGCTTGAGAAGTCATAGGCTGCGAAGTCCGCACGAGTCGCCTTGACGTATGAGCCCGTGAATGTGTTGTTAGGATAGTTGTGCTCCACGCCCTTAGGATTGATGAGATAGCAAGCCCAGCCTGCCATTGAGCGATTGAGAGGATTGAGACCTTCGGTCATGAAGCCCTCGGAGTTGTATTCACCCTCGGAGATTGTGACCTTGCCCCCCTTGCCCTTCTCTACCTTGACGGTGACTGGAGCCACCATTGCCTGGCGAGAGTATTCGTCGGTGCCTGTCTGACGATGGTAGAAGATCCACCACTTGCCGTTTATCTCGCAAAGACTGCCGTGCGTGTTGCCGTATGGCACAGCTGTGCAGATTGTGTTGCCATTCTCGTCCGTTTCGCGAGCACGACCGTCGATGAGCGTGCCACCGTAGGTCCAAGGGCCGAGAGGATTGTCCGAGTAAGCGTAGGCAAGAGTGTAGTTGACAGAAGGCAGACCAAACTCGCCCTCGCCTGTCATGCGGCTATAGATGAACACATACTTGTCCTGAATCTTGCGCATGGATGAAGCCTCGAAGAAGCGGAACTCGCCCTCCTCCTTGCAATGCGACACCATGCCATCAATTATCTGCGTGCCTGGCTTAACGGTTGCCATTGTCTCGGGGTCGAACTCTGCTGCGTATGAGTGCTCGAAGCCCCAATAGCCATACACTCTGCCATCGTCGTCAACAAACACGCCTGGGTCGAACTCCAGCACGCCCACGTTGCGAGTAGGGTTTGACTTATCCCAGTTTATCACCTTGAAAGGACCATCAGGTCGATCGCTCTTAGCAACCTGACCATTGCGTCCCCAAGCCTGATTGTTTGGATAGAGATAATACTCCTTCTTGCCATCCTTGCCAATCTTCATTGCCACATCAGGAGCGTAGAGAACGTCGCCTCTGCCATCAGCATTGAGAGGACGTCCGTCTGGTCCCCACTTCGACGTGAAGATGACGCCATCGTAGCGCCAGTTTGTCAGGTCGTTGACTGACGCAGACCAGACCACCTGTTCAAGTCCGCAATAGTATTTCTCAAGCGTGTCGTGTGAGCCATAGATATAGACACGATACTCGCCTGGCTTGTCTGGATCCTCGAACACGTAAGGCTCTCCATCAGGAATGTACTCCCACATTGGAAGGTAAGGATTCTGTGCAGAGGCGCAAAGTGGCGCAAGGGCAAAGGCTGCTGCCGCCATTGATTTCAACACTTTTCCAATCATAAGCATATTCGTTTTAGTTTTCGTTTTAGTTTTCGTTTTAGTTTTCGTTTTAGTTTTAGTTTTAGTTTTCGTTTTAGTTTTAGTTTTAGTTTTAGTTATCGTTATCGTTATCGTTTTAATGAATTTCAATTCCAAAGGAACTCCATCCACGTTGGCACCTGTTTTTCCCAGTCGCCCTCGCAATGCTGACCTCCTTGCTGATGGTATAGCCAAGTGCTTACGCCATGCTTCTGCACAGCCTCTTCCATCTTCATGATTCGCTTGGTCATCCATCCTCGCTTATCTTCCTCTGTGCCCCAGCTCATGAAGAGACGAGTATCGGGATTGATCTTGTTGCGAGTCAATTCCTTCAGAAACAAAGGCAAGGTGGCAAAGAACTCAGGAGACACGGCTGCCGACTTTGAGAACACCTTATTGTATCTCAGCACGGCAAAGAGCGCCATCATGCCGCCCATGCTGGAACCCGCAATGGCTGTTGCCTCACGATGAGGCCATGTGCGATAGTTCTTGTCGATGTAAGGCTTCAAGTCCTTGACAAACCAGTTCATGGTCTTCACTCCCCTACCTACTACTTTACCTACATTCTTCTCTGTGAAGCCGTATGGACAGTACTCGAACAAACGCTCATGTCCGTGGTGCGAGCACTCCATGCCCACAACAATCACTTTCTTTCCCCAGTGGTCGAGGAAGTCTGCTATGCCCCACGACTTGCCGTAAGTAGCATCCCAGTCGTGGAACAAGTTCTGACCATCAAACATATACACCACAGGATAGCGCTCATCGCTATCATAGTAATCGTTAGGAAGATACACGTGGATTGTTCTGTCCTCTCCACCTGGTTTGAAATAAAACGGAAACTTTATTACCATTACAAAGGTTTTATATTATTCATGAAATGCGCAAGCTGATTTCGCCAGCTTGGCCAATCGTGATCTACGTCATATCCCCAGTAGTCAAACCATGCTGGCACGCCTTTCTGAGCAAGGATGGTGTCGAGGTCACGCGTGCTTGCAAGCGTTTCTTCCTCCCATCGTCCTTGACCAATGCAAACGATGATGCGACGCTTGCGATACATGTCCATCCAAGGATGATCGGCAGGCATGTTGCGAAGGAAATCCTGAGGAGAATTAGCGTATGTGAGTTCGTCGCTATAATATGGGAATCCGTATGCGGCATTATACAAACCGCTCATAGCGATGAGTGTGTCGAACAAGTCTGGACGGCGGAAGAAGAAGTTTGCTGCATGGAATGCTCCCATAGAGCAGCCCGTAACGAGGAACGTCTCTCCCTCCCATCTGCGACAGCGAGGAATGAGTTCATCGACAATGTAGTGGAACCAGCGCTCATGCTGCTCAATGCGCCAACGGTTGTCGCCACCAAAGTTTGACCATGTCTCCCAGTCGATGCCATCACAGCAAATCAACCTCACCTTGCCGCTCTCAATCCATGGCGAGAGCGTTGCCACCATCTGATAAGCCTCCCAGTCGTAGAATCTGCCATCCTGCGAAGGGATAGCAAGGATGGAGTGGTTTCCTTCGCCATACTCCTTCCATTCCATGTCGCGCCAGAGGCTATTGCTCCATTCTTTATGATATTGTACGTTCATTATCTGTTTTCTTTTCTATTCTTTCTTAATTCAGCATCTGTGACAAACATAAGCGAGGAACTCGTCCATCTCTTCCCTTGTGCGGAATCGAGCTATGTATGTCTGATCGCCCATTGCTCCTGCGAGGATGGCAGGCAGACGATCCCACATCTTCAATGCGTAGGCATACTTCTGCATGATGTCCTCATGAGAATGCACATAGCGCACATTGTCGCGGCGACCAGCGAAGACGCAGAAGTAGTCGTCGTGTGGATCAGGAAGGCGACGCTCGTCGTAAGCAATCATCTCTGCCCAAATCTTATACACATCCACCTCATGAGCATAGTTGATCATGTCGGGAGTGAAACCGCCACCTGGGCGCATGTTCACCTCCAAAGCAACGAAGTCGCCCTTGTTGCCAAGACCCTTGTGAGCACGGTCGAGACGGAAGAATTCAAGGTGCACCATTCTGCTTCTCACGTCAAACGCCTTGACTGTCTGGCGTCCCCAGAAGCGGAGGTTCTCATTGATTTCCTTCTCCACGTAATATGTTGAATCAAGATTGTTGTTCACAATGTCGGCAATGCTTGGAGGGCAAACGCACATTGACTCAACGATTGGCTCGCCCTTGCTGTTGATGACAGCATCGTATGTGCAGATGTCGCCAGTCACGAATTCTTCAATCACATAATCAGCATAGTTGCTCTTCTGGAAGAAGTGATTGAGTTCATCAGAGTTATTGATCTTGTACGAATCAGTAGCGCCAACACCCACATCAGGCTTCACGAAGAGAGGATAGCCAGCCTCTTCCACAAACTTCTTTGCTGCGTCAAAGCCCTCAGCACCGCGAATCTGACGTGCAGTACGGATGCCGCCCTTCGCATAGAATTTCTTCATCTCCGACTTCTCCTTGATAGACATGATCTTGTCTGACTTCAATCCTGTAGTCACATTGAAGTCAGTACGCAAGCGTGCATCCTGTTCAAGCCAATACTCGTTGTTCGACTCAATCCAGTCAATTTTTCCATGCTTATGGGCAAAATACGCCACTGCACGATACATCTGGTCGTAATCTTCCATGTTATCGACCTTGTAGTATTCCGTGAGAGCATTCTTCAACTCTGTGCACAACTCGTCATAGCTTGTGTCGCCAATGCCGAGCACAGTCACTCCATTGTTTTTCAGTGCGTCGCACCACTGCCAGAATTTCTTAGGGAAGGCAGGAGAAATAAAAACGAAGTTCATATTATGTTTTTTAGATTAAACGACTAATCGACTAAACGATTTTTCGATTACTCGACTATTCGACTATTCGACTAATCGATACTCGATTGTACAATTAATTGCGTTATAAGCAACACCCCCTCCAACTCCATCTTGACGAGGAGTTAAAGGGGGCATTTATATTGTCTGCATGCACATTAATCAATTACTACACGTGTCCAGTTGTGAGTGTCTGGCTCGATGCCGTACTGGATGCCACGGAGAAGGTTGAAGAGCTTCTCGCTCACTGGTCCTGGCTTCTCGCCGAACACGTAGCTCTTGCCTGTCTCAACATCGTCGATGCGAGAGATTGGAGAGATAACGGCTGCTGTGCCGCAAGCACCTGCCTCCTCGAATGTTTCAAGCTCTTCCTCTGCAATCTGACGCTGCTCCACCTTGATGCCGAGATCCTCAGCAAGCTGCATGAGCGACTTGTTTGTGATGGATGGGAGGATAGATGTTGACTTAGGAGTGATGTATGTATTATCCTTGATACCGAAGAAGTTAGCTGCACCAGCCTCGTCGATGTACTTCTTCTCCTTTGCGTCGAGGTAGAACTCGCAAGCGTAGCCAAGTTCGTGAGCCTTCTGGTTAGCACGAAGCGAAGCAGCATAGTTGCCACCCACCTTGTAGATACCTGTGCCGAGAGGAGCAGAACGGTCATAGTCGCGAATGATAACGTATGGGTTTGCGAAGAAGCCACCCTTGAAGTAAGGACCTACTGGAGTGACGAAGATGAGGAAGAGATACTCGTTGGCTGGGTGAACACCAACCTGTGCGCCTGTGCCGATGAGGAGAGGACGGATGTAGAGTGATGCACCGCTCTCGTATGGTGGGATAAACTTCTCGTTCAAGCGAACAACCTTATCCACCATCTCATTGAACTTCTCTGTTGGCAACTCAGGCATGAGGATGCCACGGCAAGTGCTCTGAAGACGAGCAGCGTTCTCGTCAGAGCGGAACACGCGCACCTTGCCATCAGGGCAACGGTAAGCCTTCAAGCCCTCGAATGCCTCCTGACCATAGTGCAAACAAGTTGCAGCCATGTGCAACGGAATAGTCTCTTCGGAGCAAACCTCGATTTCGCCCCACTTGCCGTCACGATAGTAACAGCGTACGTTGTAGTCGGTCTTGCGATAGCCGAAGCCAAGGTTTGACCAGTCTATATTTTCCATCTTATTATATTTTTTAATATTCCACTAATAATAATGTTCACAAAAAACACTTGTCTTATTCGACTATGTTTTCTTTTGCAAAATTACACAAAAAATATCATTCGCAAGGGCTTATTGATAGAAAAACGTACAATCATGTGATAAATTTCATACATTTTTGATTATTTTTTGGCAAAATACTTTTGTAATTTGACAATTCTAACTAATTTTGTACCCGTTAAAATCACACACAAACTTTTGTTTTTATGTTTTCTGCTCTTTCTATCACCATCATAGCCACACTGCTAATAGCATTAGCTGTGTTTGTTGTGCTGTACTTGAAAGAAAGGAAGAAAAGCCAAGATTTTGAGAACGGAATAGCCATACAGAAAGGCTATCTCCAGAACATGAGCCACGACATCCGCACCCCAATGAACGCCATTTGCGGATTTTCACAGATTCTTTGCAACAAACAGATACGAGACATGCTTTCTGAGGCAGAAATAGCTGAGTATGGAGTCGTAATCCAGAGCAACACAGATCTTCTCAGCACACTCGTTGACGACATTCTCGACATTTCCGACATGGAAAGCGGCAAGTACAAGATCAACATTGGAACTTGCAACGTCAACGACACCTGCCGCAAAGCTCTCTCTACTGTCATCTACCGCTGTCCTGACACAGTAAAGATGTATATGACAAGTTCTGTGCCTGACACTTACACTATCCAGTCAGACGCTAAGCGTGTTGAGCAAGTCATCATGAACTATCTCACAAACGCGGTGAAGCACACTAACCAAGGCGAGATTCACCTCAACATCAACCTTACTGACACTCCAGGAATGCTCACTTTCTCTGTAACAGACACAGGCGAAGGTGTTCCAGTGGAGAATGCAGAGCGCATCTTCCGCCGTTTCGAGAAATTCAACACCATTAATGGCGGTACAGGACTCGGACTCCCAATCTGTCGCACTATTGCCACACAGCTTGGAGGAGAAGCAAAGCTTGACACATCTCACCCTGGACCTGGAGCGCGCTTCATCTTCACTCATCCTATAAATGCTAAGCAGCAAGGCTAAATATTTCTCCTTCCTACTTTCATTTCTTTTTCTCTTCCCCACTTGTGCTTTCTCTCAAGCGGAGCAAATGACGTGGGAAGAATTTGTTGAACGTCTTGAGGAATACAACGACACAGAATCGTCAATAGACGAAAGCACACTTCTTGAGCTTCAAGATATCCACACCAACCCTTTTGATTTCAATGCTGTCACTCGCGATGACCTTCTGAAACTACCTTTTCTTACAGAAAATCAAGCTAATGACATAATTTATTATGTTGAAAAAAACGCACCAATCCAGTCATTCGGAGAATTGATGCTGATTCCTTCGCTCAATCAGGACGAGCGAGAAATGCTGCGTTTGTTCCTCACAATCAAAGCCACGTCACCTGTCGGCAATAGCAACTCCCGCACGCCTTCTTGGGACGCACTCGCATCGAACATAAAAAACGAACTGGTGTGGCGCACCGACATTCCGCTCTATACCACAGCTGGCTACGGAAACTACCCTGACAGCGTTCTCGCCGCATCGCCCAACAAGGCCTATCAAGGCGACCCTCTGCACCACTCCATGCGCTATTCCCTGCAAAGCTTGAACCGATTGTTTGCTGGCATACAGATGGAGAAGGATGCTGGCGAATGCGGTATTGACCATGTTTCTGCACACATATTCGTCAAGGACTTAGGCTTCATCAAGAGCGCCGCCATTGGCGATTACCGCCTCAGCTTCGGTCAAGGACTTGCAGTCAACACAGGCATGAGATTCGGCAAGATGATGACAAGCACCACCGACCGCCTTGACATAGGAATAAGCAAGCATTCCTCGCTCACAGAGGCGGGATTCTTCCGAGGCGCGGCAGCAACCATCCGCGTGAAGGATTGGGAGCTCTCAGCATTCCTCTCATACAGGAAAACAGATGGAACTATGCGCTCTGACTCTTTGGGCATCAGCACCTTGAAAACCGACGGTCTTCATCGCACCATTTCGGAACGCAACCGCAAAGGCAACCTAAGCACAACAAACTTTGGCGGCAACATTCATTGGGGCAAGAACGGCTTTACCATATCAGCCACAGCCATTGCCACACATTTCTCCATTCCTCTCACACCCATCAAGGACACCGAAGCAAGCCTTTATCGCAAATACAATGCTACAGGGCAAGATTTCCTTGTTACCAGCGTTGCATACGGCTACAAGACAAGCAGAATCTCATTCACAGGCGAGACAGCCTGCAGCAGCACAGAATCGCAGAACGGCTTTGCCACAATCAACACACTCCGATGGCAGACAAACAGAAACAATACGCTGTCGCTTGTCGGCAGATCATACGGAGCACAGTTCGTGAGCATCAACGGCAAGGCATTCAGCGAGAACACTTCCGTGCAGAACGAGCAGGGAGCACTCATCAGCTGGACAAATACATCACTCAAAAAAGTGAAACTTCTTGCCTATGCCGACATCATGTATTTTCCTTGGCTCAAGTATCAGGTTGGCGCTCCATCTCATGCTTATGAAGCCTTGGCACAAGCACAAGTATCGCCAGGAAACAAATGGAAACTTCTTCTGCGCTATCGCATGAAAACAAAGCAGAAAGACTTTACAAATAAAGACACAAACATCACCACACTGCGCTACAACACCTCTCACAATCTGAAATTTCAACTCAGCCACACGCCTTCCCCTCAATTAACCCTCAACACAACCGCCACAGCCGTACTCACATCTTTTGCCGAAGACAGCAATTGCGGCTTTTCCATCAGCGAAGCAATACACTGGAAGTCCCTTTCCACTCCTCTTCGCATCGGAGGCTCTCTCACGCTCTTCTCCACAAACAACTTCAACAGTCGCATAAGCTGCTACGAACCTTCCCTGCTCTACTCCTTCGGCTTCACCTCACTCTACCATCACGGCATCCGCACATCACTCCTTGCCAGCATCCCTACCATCAGCAACCGCCTGTCTCTCAACGCACGCATCTCTTCCACAATCCTCACCGATGGCAGCACCCTCGGCACAGCCCTTGATGCCACAAACTCAAACCATAAGGAAGATCTTCAATTGCAAGTAGTTTATAAGTGGTGATTAGTCGCATGCCTTTCATGTCTTGAAGTTCCTGCTCGGCAAGCCTTGAGCCTCTTGCTCGTCGAGCATCAAACCTCTTGCCCGTCGAGGCTCGAACCTCTGCGACGGTCGCTCTCAATTTGTGTGCTTTTCAAAACCGATGCAAAGGTAGGCATTTTCTCTCAATCGAACAAGATTAAGCATAAAATGCTTAAAACCTACAAAAAAATTAATAAAATTTATAGAATTTACACCTCAGTTTGCAACCTCCAGTTAGCAATCCGTCACTTCACCCTCCCTGCCGCCTTTTCTCACAACCTGCTCACCTTCTTCCCATCGCAACAAGAAAGACAGCAAAAAGTTACAAAGTTACATGGTGACACGGTGACACGGTTACATTCGCAAATGTGCGCAAATCCCTTATATTATATATTATATTATATTTATTATATTATATTATATATTATATATATTAAGACACTCATTGCGAGTCGCTTCGCTCAAATAAAATAAA
>JAGHUI010000032.1 GCA_018064885.1 Candidatus Minthosoma equi
TTCATTACAATAGAAGAAAGACTTGTAAGTCAAGAAGCGACAACGCATACTTTGAGATAAGAGTACCACAGTTTCTTATTCCAACTTTTGAGAAGTATCTGTCAAAGGACAAAGAATCACCATGGTTGTTCGATTTTCATGATCGTTTAAGTAATGCAGATTCCTTCAATGCCAATGTAAATGCTGGCATTAGTCAGATTTGCAAGAAGGTTTCTTCAGGCTTTCATGCAAGTTTATACTCGTTCCGTCATTCATGGGCAACGGTGGCGCAGAATGGGTGTGGGGCATCTCTGAGCGAAATCGACTTTGCGCTCAATCACTCGACCAATAAAATGGCAAGAGTATATACTATGATTGATTTCTCGCCAGCGTGGGAACTTAATGACAAAGTGATTGATTACATCTTCTTTAGCAACAAGGAACCTGGAAACAATGATGAAATAGAAGGATTTTTCGAGAGAATGTCCAAATACAACTTGATTAGAGGAGAGTTGTTTATCAATGGAGAGCGTGTTTCTGTCATAGAAGACACAGGCTTCAGCAATGTTGACCAAGTTATAACGTTGCTTATTTCGTCTCTGTCAGATGAGATACCTCGACCTACAAAGGTTCAAGTAAAGATCACAAATCTCGATAAACAGCAGACACAGTTGTATCAGAGAGTTTTGCAATAATGTGCCTTCAAATTAAACATTGAAGTTACAATACCTCCTTTTTCGTTAAAAAACATGTATTAAATCATACTTTTCCGTACAAAGTCACCACAATTAAAAATATTTGTGGTAACTTTGTACCGTGAATTATAATCAATAATGGAGCAAGACATGGCATTCATATCATCTGCAACTATTAAAGAACAAGGAAGAACAGCATATTACAAGATGCTGGAAAGCGCACGCGATGGAGAACTCATACAGGTTCGCCGAGGTGTATATGCCAGTATTGACCAACTCAGTGGCAATATGATTGACATCGATGCTATCGTGCCTGATGGAATCCTTTGTCTGTGGTCAGCATGGAGCATTTACGGACTCACGACCTCTATGCCACAGGCATTTCACATCGCCATCAAAAGAGACAGAAAGGTTACATCACAGTCTTTCCCTAAAATTGAGTTGCATAGCTACACAGAATCGGTGCTCAAAGTAGGTGTAACAGAAATGACAATGGAAGGCTTTACATTTCACATCTACGATATTGAGCGATGTGTATGTGACGCAGTAAAATTCCGTAATAAGGTAGGGATGGATGTATGCTCTGAGATAATCAATAATTATCTGGAACGTCCAGATAGGAATATAACCAAACTAATGGATTATGCCCGACAACTGCGTGTGGCAAACATCCTGGAAAAATATCTTCAAGTAAAACTATGAGCAAAGACACTGTAAAAAACTATGGAAAATCCATCCGTAGTAAACTTCTCAATATAGCCAAAGAAGAAAATACTTTCTATCAAACCGTACTGACACGCTATTTTCAGGAACGTCTGCTTTATCGTATTTCGCAAACACGCTATCGCAGTAACTTCTACCTGAAAGGTGGAGCTCTGATGTATGCATATGAAAGGTTTGCTGCACGTCCAACATTAGACATTGATTTCCTTGGAAACAATATCAGTAATGAAGGTGCATCCATTGTGAAGGTTTTTAAGGAAATATGCTCTGTACCATATGGGGAGGATGGGGTGAACTTTGATGTTGAGAATATTACTTACCAAAACATAACTGAGTTCAAGGATTACCATGGAATTCGACTGAGTATTCCTGTCAACATGGATACTATATCACAGGTCATGACAATGGACATTGGCTTTGGCGATGTGGTTACTCCAGAGCCTATTAATCTTGATTATCCAGTTCTTCTTGAACACTTGCCAAGTGCCAATATTCTTGCTTATTCTCTTGAAACTGTTATTGCAGAGAAACTACATGCAGTGGTCGATCTTGCAGATCAGAGTAGTAGAATGAAAGACTATTATGACCTGTATACAGTCCTGCATAACGAGAAGTATGATGCAACTGTACTTCTGGAAGCTATCATGCGAACCTTCGAAAATCGTCACACTCCATACGATAGCAATACGATGTTTTTCAGGAAGGAGTTTTCTCAGAATCAGCAGATGCAGATCAGATGGCAGGCTTTCGTCAAGAAGATAACAAAGAAATCCGAACTTACATTTGCCGAAGTAGTAACTTATATTCAAGTGAGTCTACAATCATATTGGGATAATTTGTCGAATGAAGAATCCTAACGATATATTTACGCTGCAGTTCCCCGAAGCAAAGAACATAATTGTTTCGGGTGACATTCATGGTGACTTCAATCTTCTCGTGAACAAGCTTTGCGTGCAGTACGAGATGAAGGACACCGTGCTCATTGTGGCTGGCGATTGCGGATTTGGATTTGAACAGAAAGGGTACTACGAGAACATTGTCAGGCGCAACAACAAGCGTATGAATAATGCCAATAACTGGATTGTGTTTGTAAGAGGCAACCATGACAATCCAGAGTACTTCGACGGAAAAGTCTTCAATCACAAACGGTTTGTGGCAGTTCCTGACTATTCGATTCTGAAAGCGTGTGGTCATACGATTCTTTGCATAGGTGGTGCAATATCAATCGACCGTCAATATCGAAAGGACAGCTGGATTCGGCAACAGAGCATCCAACATAAGCATCAATCTACCGATCCGTTAGACAGAAATGTGTATTGGATTAATGAAGCTCCAGTTTATAACGCTGACAAACTCAATGCCATCAATGAACGATTTGCCATTGATACAGTCATCACTCACACTGCACCTTCCTTTTGTGAACTGCAATCTAAGAACGGATTGGCGACATGGGCAGCAAATGATGAAGGCAAACTTATGGCAGATGTTGAAGAAGAGCGTCAAGCGATGGACGACATCCACGAGCATCTTCTTTACAATAATCATCCGATAAGTCATTGGTACTATGGTCACTTTCATCAAAGTTGGCATTCTGCAATCGGTGAAATACTCTTCAAGATGCTCGACATCATGGAATTTTATGAGATAAGATAATACCTTTAATGTTAATTTTACGTTAATATCACTTACAAAGTTTGATAATTAAATTATTTATCGTATCTTTGCGATGAATTTTAGCAAATGTTTATGGCACAGAAAGACTATAGTATAAAGACAGAGACGTTGGCACGATTTGCCAAAGCACTTGGACATCCTGCCAGAATTACGATCATGAAGTATCTTGCACAACGCACAGAATGCTATTGTGGAGACATCCAGGAGGAGCTGCCAATTGCTCAATCTACCGTAAGCCAGCATCTGAAGGAACTTAAAGATGCAGGTTTGATCCAAGGTGAGATACAGACTCCCAAGGTTCGATATTGCATCAACAGAGAGAACTGGGACTATGCTTGCCAACTGTTCGATGATTTCTTTGGTACTCAACTCTGCAACAAAGGCGACAAGGGGTGTTGTGAATCCTGATTCCCGCTAATACAATAGGAGTGTTTGTCTGCACTCCTTTAATATTAAAAACATTCATCGTTTATTTACGATATACAATAAATAATAATATTATGAAGAAAGTAAAAGTTTTGATTAGCGGATGTGCATGCAACCGCAAGTTTGGCGAACTCGTTGAGAACGTAGTAAAAGAAAATGCCCTGAATGCCGAGGTAAGCATTGTTGACGACATCATGGAAGTGATGCAGTACAACGTCATGACGCTCCCAACTATCATCATTGATGAGAAAGTTGTGGCGAAGGGCAAACTCTCGTATGAACAGGTAAAGGAGTTGTTGGCAAAGTAATCAGAGGAGGACGCTAATGAAAAGATACATTTTGCTTGCAATGATGATTGCCACTTTTTCGGCAACAACACTTTGTGCTTGCAACGGCACAAATACAGAAACAAGTTCGTCGGTAGAAACTTCTGCACCGAAGACTGCTCCTAAGGTTGAGGTCATCTACTTCCACAACAAGCAACGCTGCAAGACTTGCATTGCCATTGAGAATGAAACAAAAGCACTCTTCGAAGGCGAACTGGCAGAACTGGTTAAGTCTGGCAAGGTAAGATTGCGCATCGTTGACTTCTCAACTCCTGAAGGTAAGCAGATAGCTAAGAAGTACAAGGTCACATTCTCATCACTCTTTGTGGTGACCAATCCGGGTAAGAACGAGACCGCAGAAGACCTCACTCGATTTGCCTTTGCCAATGCAAGGAGTAATCCTGAGGCTTTCCGCAAGGAGGTGAAGAGCAAGGTGATGAACGGCATAAAGTAATTGGCTATGGATTTCCTTAATCAACTGCTTGACAGCAGCCAAGTACCTCTGTTAACGGCTTTCCTACTGGGATTGCTGACGGCAATAAGTCCTTGTCCATTAGCCACCAACATTACGGCTATCGGATTCATCTCGAAAGGGATGCAGAATCGCCATCGTGTACTCTGGAGTGGTATTCTCTATGCCCTTGGGCGAACTTTGGCTTACTCCGTACTTGGCGCACTCCTTATTTATATTATAAGGAAAGGAGCCGACACTTTCGACCTTCAGCAGATGGTTAGCGA
Organism: Candidatus Minthosoma equi; assembly: GCA_018064885.1. Classification (GTDB taxonomy): domain Bacteria; phylum Bacteroidota; class Bacteroidia; order Bacteroidales; family Bacteroidaceae; genus Minthosoma; species Minthosoma equi. Next base: position 4,562 of record JAGHUI010000032.1, read on the forward strand.
ATGGGGCGAGATTGTAATTGGTCCTGCACTCATCATCATCGGTGTGCTAATGCTCGTGGGAGAGTTTGTTGACCTTGGCGGCAAGTTTGGTTTTCAAGCTGGTAGCTGGTCGGAACGTCTGAGTGGACCTGTTGGCGCGTTCATCCTCGGCATTCTCTTTGCCCTTGCTTTCTGCCCTTCAAGTGGCTTGCTTTATTTCGGTATGCTCATTCCTATGTCGGCAACGGCAAGCGGAGGTTATTTGCTTCCTGTAGTGTATGCCATTGCCACAAGCCTTCCTGTGCTCATTGTGGCGTGGATTCTTGCTTTCAGTATCAAATCACTCAGCACATTCATGGGCAAAGTGACTGTCTTCCAGCGGTGGTTCAATCGCCTTGTAGCCGTGCTGTTTGTTGGTGTTGGCGTTTATTATTGTTACACATTCTTTATTGCATAATCATGAAACGAATACTTATACTTTGTACCGGCAACAGTTGCCGCAGTCAGATGGCGATGGGTTTCCTGAGAGCCATCGATGCTAATCTTGATGTTCAATCCGCAGGAACCGATCCTACATCTGCTATAAACCCATACGCAATAAAGGCAATGGCAGAAGTTGACATTGACCTAAGCAAGGAACAACCTAAGAGTGTTGAGCGCTACCTTGGAGAAGAATGGGATTTTGTCATTACCGTATGTGGTGGAGCCAATGAATCTTGTCCAGTGTTCACTGGCAAAGTTGGCAAGCGAATGCACATAGGCTTTGACGATCCTGCATCAGCAACAGGAACGGACGAGGAAATCATGGAGGTTTTCCGTCTTGTGCGTGATGAGATCAAGAAGGAGATGCAGAAATTCTACATCGTAGAAGTTAAGGGCTTACGTATGCCAAAGTGCTGCTGTGAATGTTGTTAAACTAAAATCGCAAATATAGTTATGATTCAGCAATTTGCCGATTGGCTTATCTACGACATCTTTGGATTGGATGCTACATCACGTTTGGGTGAGGCGGTCAACTTCTTCGTCTATGACTCTACGAAGATCATCCTGTTGCTCTTTGCTATCAGCATCGTGATGGGCCTTGTCAACGCCTACTTTCCGATAGAACGTCTGCGCAATTATCTCTCGTCGCATCAGCTCTATGGCTTTCAGTACTTGTTGGCAAGCATCTTTGGTGCCATCACTCCGTTCTGTTCCTGCTCGTCTATTCCGCTTTTCATCGGATTTGTGAAAGGAGGCATCCCTCTCGGAGTGACCTTCGCATTCCTCATCACCTCTCCTTTGGTCAACGAGGTAGCAGTGGCTATGTTCCTCGGTACCTTTGGTTGGCAGGTGACAGCCATCTATGTGGTATGTGGCATACTGATGGGTATGGTGGGTGGATTTGTGCTTGGCAAACTGAAACTCGAACGCTATCTGTCGCCTTGGATTCTACAGATGCAACAGATGCAGATGCAAGCCGATGAAGAGTTTGAAGCAGAGCATGTACCCTTCATGAAACGTTTGCCAGCCATCGTCAAAGACGCTTTCGGTATCGTTCGCGGTGTCATTCTCTATGTCCTTATTGGTATCGCCATTGGTGCTGCAATCCACGGCTACGTCCCAGAGGATTTCTTTGCCGACTTCATGCAGAAGGCAGGAGTGCTTGGAGTTCCTGCAAGTGTGCTCATTGCCGTACCGATGTATGCCAACGCCGCAGGAATTGTCCCAGTGGTAGAAGTATTCGTTGCCAAAGGCATCCCTCTCGGCACAGCCCTCGCATTCATGATGTCGGTCGTAGGTCTCTCTCTACCAGAAGCCACTATGCTCAAGAAAGTAATGACTTGGCGACTCATTGGTATCTTTTTCTGTACGGTGGCATTGATGATTATACTTTTGGGTTGGACGTTTAATGTGATACTGTAGAAGTACTTATCATGCCACATTTATTATCAACTAATTTTATACAGTTGGCATAATGACATATTTAGGACGAGAAAGAATCTAAGAAAGATATTCACAAAGTCCAAACTTGAGGAGGAGCAAGATTAATCTTGTCTCTTCCTTTTTTCAGCCCAAGCCTAAGTTCCGTAATTGAAAAATTCAGGCAATATAACAATTCTGGCAAAATCAAGAATGGTTTGCCGATAATGTTACACAAAATAGTGCGTTTATTAGTCTAATAATGCCTGCTAAACATTATTTGCTATAAAATTGATTCTGTCAAAAGAAAAATGGTCGCAGAGAAGGGAGGGTTAGCATTTGAAGATCTTCCCTGACAGAATAACGTGAAAATAGGGAAACAACAAGGATGCTCTATGATAACATTAGTCACTAAGTTTAAGTTTATGATTACCCATGTATATACATGCCTCCTTAAACCTATTTGTTAAACCTGATTTGAAAGAATGATAAGTTTACTACTCCTTAATATATATAAGAACATCTAAACTTAAACCTAAACTTGAAAGGATAGAGCAATATGGATTTCTCTTTTGATTGAAGTAATTTAGATGAACAAGATTGCAATCTTAGACTTCATATAAATCAAGAAATAAACATATTTTGCAAGCAAAACGTGAAAAACACACAATAGATTTGGTGTAATAAAATATAATCGTTAATTTTGCAAGCAAAATTTGCAGAATGTGTTTGAGGTTACTTTGCGCCTTGGACATAAAAGCAAATAGTAGATAATTGTTGCCAGACATATCGTCAAGCAATTAAGTGTAATTCTAAAATTGAATAATATGATATAAGAAAATAGAATCTGTCAATGAACACGTAAACGGATTCCATCTCCAACGTGTGAAATTGTGCAGACTGTGACTGAAAAAGGTTTGTAGATACTATACGCAAACTAAGTAAGTCGCTAATTTTCACTCTTCGATAACAACAGCCTAAGCTGCAGTTGAAGTGTAAGACTCAACTCGGCTAATCATCAGAAGTTAGTGTAAGGCAGTCCAA
>JAGHUI010000035.1 GCA_018064885.1 Candidatus Minthosoma equi
GCATGTTCAACAGGGCGGGAATTAAACTGCTTAGGGCGAAAATCATCTATGCGGACTACGGAGAAAGGATACTAACTTGCCACTAAATTGACGCAGAACCGGAATTCTTCTCATGTAAGAAAAAAAATAGCTTTAGCATTCTTATCCCTATGAAGAGTGTATGAAGTATGCCATGGTATTTATATTCTGAAGGTGAATACATTAAGGTCACGAGCGTTGCGTATAGCATAAAGCTCGTCATCAATGATTCCTAGTTCGTATGTGTCAATACCCGACTCGCTGTATAGCGAGTCGGTTTCGATGCCGAAAGTGAAACTGTCGTAGATTGTTATTCTTTTGCCCGGGAAAAGCGTCTGGAGTTTGTCGATGGCAGCCTCACGGCAAAGGTCGGTTTCGGACGATTCTTCGTCAAACCGAAATTTGCGGAAAGTGAGAAGTTCGTTGTCGTTGGATTCCATGTGAGACTATTTTATTTTCTTTGATTCTTTAAGAGTGAATGTTTCCGAGCAACCGTTATAGCTTATTGTTATATTCATTTTACTTCGATTCTATCTTCATGATTCTTGATGCCAAATATGTTCTACGATACGATTGTCATCCACTAAAGTATATTAAGGATTTCATCAAAGTCTGAGCAGATATAATCTGCACCAGATGCAATGAACTCCGGCCTATTTCCAAATCCATATAGGACACCCATAGAGTCTAGGCCACACTCTTTGGCACCGATAATGTCAAATTTTCGATCGCCAATCATGAGCACCTTCGACTTGTCGGAGGTTGCGAATGATTCAAGGCCAAAACGTATGACGTCAGCCTTAGTGTGCCTGGTACCTTCATCATCACGAGCGAATACGCAGTCAATGAGCGGCCTAAACTCTTTGAACAGCTCTTGCGTAACAAATTCGGCTTGGGATTGCGTCTTGCTTGTAGCAATAGCAATCTTATAGCCTTTATTCTTCAGTTTAGCGAGGAAGTCGAAGACGCCCTCGTATGGTTTCTGTTCGTACACACCCTTACTGAAATACCTTTCACGATACACCTTAACGGCTTCTTTTGCGTCAGCATCAGAGAAGTCGTAGAAATCTTTGAAGGAATCCTCCAGTGGAGGACCGACGAAAGGACGTAACAGATTGAGGTCGCTAACCTCAATCCCAAAATGGCGGAGTGCGTGTTGAGCGCACTTAGTTATTCCTTCTCCGCTATCTACCAGAGTACCGTCAAGATCAAAGAATAGTGTAGTATATTTTTTTGTCATAAGGCAAAGGTATAGAAAAAATATCAAATGACATTGCAATAAAAGGAAAAGATTGCGATATGAACTCATTCGAGTACATATAAGAGCAATCAGAACTAATTTCCAAAGGTGGAAATTCATTTTTTTGCGCATCCACAAACATCAGATTCTCGGAGTTGTCGTGAACTTGCAGGAGAACTGACGTTTTTGGATGATTTATTTAAGCGAATAGAAGAACCGTCCCAGCTATCATTTGTGATGTTGAGTATTTGACTGCGATTAGCAAAAACCTTTGCTTGATTGCCGATACCTAATCCCGAAACGCTAACAATCACAGAGTCTGCTTCTGTTTTGAACTCCAAACGATATTGACCCTTTGTATCAGTATCAGCAAAGGCAAGGATACAGCTTGTACCTTTTGGACTCACCATAACAAAAGCCTCTGTTGCCTTGCCCTGTTCATTGAGCACAGAACCTTGTATTATGGTTTGTGCTGCGACAAGACTTATTTTCATACATACGCATAATATGATGTATAGTTTCTTTATCATGGCAAAAAGGTATTAGAATTAAGTTTCCTATTCCATTTCCATTGGACTGTATGGTTTGTTCTTGAACTTTGCTCCAGCCTCCGGTGACAGCACACTAACCCAGTTGACATTTATCTTCTTCTGTAGCTTGAGCATATGTTCTCTCGATACCTTTCTGAAGCGCGAGAAGTCATACGTCATGATAGGACGTTTGGTCTTTTCCAACTTTACCAACTCAAAGGTGTATTCTTTCTTTGTGTCAGTAATCTTTACTATAAGCCCTGGTAGACCACCAAACTTCCATGGTCCGTATTTGATTGGGATTTCAGGTGCGAACCAAGCTGTGTAATCTCGCCCTCTCCAATGGCAGGTGGCTTTCTGACATTTGTAGCCGTGAATTATTTGCTGTTCGTCCTTTAATGTCCACTTCTGCAAAGGGTATGCTTCGGTGTAAGTGCAGCATTCGCGGTCAAGATTTGCGGGCATGAAAGAGTATTCCGTCAGTTTGCCATCCTTGATATAGATTTCATCAAACTGATACTCCGACCAGTAGTTAGGATACTTACCTCCAAAATCCTGTGCTGCATAACCGCTGGCAGCACCATTCTTTATCAATTTTGGTTGGTGGGTAGAGTCGCTGTGTGCCACAAAATAGCTAGCATACTTGGTGTGTTGCTTTCCTACTAGCAACCAACCGAGATCAATATATGTGCTTTCATCTTTAATATTTGTGGCGTTGAAAGCATAATACACGGTCACTTGCGCATCGTCAATCTTGTTAGGTGGCATCTTCCGTCGATAGGAAGGTGTAACTTCTCCTTGCTTCCATTGTCCCCAACAAAAAGAAGGGAACAGGAATGCTGCAATCAGCAATAAAAGATTTCGTTTCATGATTATGCAGTTTTGTATTTAACTTATTATATAGACACGCAAAGGGCGGACCCCAATACCCCTATGTCAATGTTTTTTTGCGAAAAAAGTAAAGAATCACAAAAAGCCTCGCACTATCATCACTGACGGTGCGAGGGATGAGCTCATATATTAACTTAACTATTCCTGAATAAATCAGGTTATATTCGCATACTATTTCTTGGTCTTCACACCATATACCTCCTTCACAATGTGCCACTTCTCGTGCAGATCATCACCATTGTGCGTTGTGGCAAGTTCGTCGAAGAGATAGTTGTAGTCATAGTCAGGGTGCTTTTCCTTATGTTCTTGCGCCCACTGACGGAACTGGGCATCAGTCCAATGGACGATTGGCAGGTCCTTAACCACTTCATATTTCTTGATACCAAGGTCTGCAAGTATAGACAAGGCACGGTCAATGTCGCTCTGCTCTGTCTCTGTGCTGGCGTAGATATACACTTTGTGGTTAGGCACCTTTTTGCATTTGGACAACTCATCTGCCATGCAATAATCAAACTGGTCTTTCTCCCACGGAGCTATACTGCCATGCACCCAGTCGCCAGCAACACCTTTTCTGTTCAGCATAAGTGCCTTGCCTCCACCAGGCAGAAGTATCGTATGCGTGCGAGGCAGATTGCCGATGACACCTTGAGGAATGGTTACATCCTTGGTCAGTAGGTTGATTGTTATGCTGTCTCCATGGGTAATCCGACGAATGCCTAACAGGTCTTTGTTGGTGAGGGTAGGTAGTGATTCCTTGTCGAAAGGCACACCATCAACGGTCATTGTCAGATTCCCAAAATCAACAAAGTAATAATACTGAAATTCCTCCTCGATGTATTGCTTGTCATCAGCCAGTTGCACATAGATGCCAGGACACACATGCACAATGTATCCGCTGCGATGTTTGCTCACCTTGCGATATTCCACGAGTGGCTTAGTGTCTATACTCTTGTCTATCACAGGTTCCTTCTCCTCAATCTGTTTCTGAACAAAGATTACGGATGCTATCGCAATACCGCTCAGACACATGACTGCAAGGAATATCGCAGCAACCTTTCGCCATCCCTGCCAAAGCGCAAAGTGGTGGTTTGCCTTCTGTGATGGCACAATCACTTCCTTACGGAATTTTGCCCATTCCGTATCGACATCGGGCATTCCTATCTTTTTGTCCAATTCTTCTATTGTCATAGTGCAATGCTTTTACTGTTTGACTTCATGAAAATACTCCTGATGCGGGAAAGCGAGCGTGTGACGTGCTTGTTGACCGCCGAATAGCTGATACCTAATGCCTGAGCCGTCTCGTTGTAGGTCATCTCCTCTTCGTAGTGGAGCGAAAGCACCCGCCGGTCCTGCTCCGTGAGGTTGTCGTTTATCACGTTATGCAATTCTTCAAGGAGTTGCTGATGTTCAAGCTCATCCCTTTCCTCCTGTTCCTGTTGATACTGCTTCTCCATCTCCAGGCGCAGCTTTCTTTGCCGCAGGATATTGAGGCAGTGGTTGCGTGTGGAAGCCATCAAATAACCGCCTATGGCTCCATCCGCAACTTGCGGTTTGTTCTGCCATAAGTTTGCAAATACCTGACTGACCACATCGCGCGTCTCCTCCTCATCCTCCAGCATGGAGTATGCAAGGCGATACATCTGCCTGTACCGCTCCTTGTAGAGTTGCTCAAATGCTTTTTCTGTATAATCCATATTGTCTCGTTGTCGCTTTTTTACTTGTAAGACACTCGTGTTGCCAGATACAATACCCCTCAACAGATATTTTTCGAAAATATAACCGAAGAATTTAGACCAAAAGAGGCATCTCAAACGATATGCCCCAACTTGTTTATATGATGCGCTTCATATTAACATTAAGAATTCCGCATAATACAATTTCATTTGTTTGACCTATAAAAATGGTCGGTTTTAAACGGCTTTTTTCCGACTATAAAGACAGGAGTGATTCTACAGATTGTCACTTTAATTGTGCATCAAGTTTTGACCAGTTGATAATTCTGTAACCACCTTTGTCTGGCCCAACATGAGAGATAAAGCCATTCTCTGTGAGGAAACTGAGGTAGCGTTTTACAGTAGGTACAGATGTTCCTGCAAGTTTAGCCATTGTTGAGGAATCACAGGGACAGGTACTATGATCCTCTTTAACAAATCATTTGCTTATGAATCTAAATATAAGATTGTTACAATACCGCAACTTTACCAACTCCTCGGATGAGGCTGATGGCTCTTCGTATTTCTTCAAGGATTGATGTGTCCTCTACAGAAACTTGCAGTGTGGCTGAAGCGCATGGCTTTGCCGCTTTCTGAATGTCGTAGTTGTACTGCACCTGCAGATTCATCCATGACTGTGCATCAATGCCAAGTGTTTTTTGCAACTTGTCAGCTATTGCCATAGTGTGTATTGTCTAATTCTATAATAGTTATTACTAAGCCTTCTTGGGACTCACGAAACAAGATGCGTTCAACCCTTCCGTTCATCACTCTGATAGAGGATAGATCACAATTCTTCAGCATACTTCTTGTATTTGTTGTTGCGTCCAGTAGTCACCAGTTCTTCAAGATCATTATCTTCGAATATGATGTTCATAAGATGTACACGATTGAAATCTGCGACAAAGATAAATATAATTCCACAATACAGGGAACAATTCCATGCCAAACTGTCTAATTATTAGTTTTTGACTTCTTTTTTATAAAAATATAATGTAAGATGCAACACCCACACCCCAATTCAACCTTTCAAGGTGGTAAATACATAATAGAGAAAGTGCTCGGGGTTCATGTCGTTATTTTTTCTAGATTCAAATTTACAACTTCTTTTTCAATTCCCAAGAAAATAAGGAAAAAACTTCACAAGGCTGCCTCCTCCGCATCAAATCCAATGCTTTCAACAGCGGCGATACAACTTGAAAGATCAACTTTCATGTTATGCAGGTTGGATTAGGAGAAGGATGGAAGCATAACATTCAGACTTTGTGCTTTTTTTTACTTGTTTGTTTTGTATATTCTAAGTTTATTATTACTTTTGCATTGTTTTACACAAAATCAAGGAATTTATGTGCACATACAATATCCATATTGACGACAATAAAGCATCAATGCTTCAGACACAATTCAAAGACTCTAATGCTATGCAGTTGTGGATGCAGCAGCAGATTGATATGCTTGTTTCACAACAAATTGCCTCAATGATTTCCGAGACAAAAAAACACAATAATAACAGCAATCATCATGATTCACCTTGTGGCATGACGCCAACCGATTTGTCATGCAAGGATCTAAAAGACGAGCATATCACAGAGGACTATGATTTCACAAGCTTCGAAGAAAGTAGTTTTGTAAAAGAATGTATAGATGCATTTGATGATAATGTTTCGAAAATAGAAAAAGAATATGCTACTGCAAGTCAAAGTGCCTAAATCCTTGCGATTAAAGCAAATAATTGTACAGAAATACACTTATTTGTACAAGGAATACAGACGATACTATCCTGAAAGAAAGGACTACACTTATCAACAGCTAAGGCAAAACATCGCAGATGTAGCTTCTATAGTCAACGCACAGGTGGATATTATGAGCGTTAAGAACCCCACCTTTGTCCCATGGATTGACCAAGAATGGAAACAGTTGTACTTTTCACATTGGTATTTTGCAGTCACTATAGAATCAATTAGACAAGAACGTGTAATTGTGGTGCATGACGCTCATTATGAGGGAGATCATCACAATGATGAACTTTAAGCAAGCCTTACGATGACGATGATATACACTAAATGGCAATAGAATAGATATACAACATCTTTTTCAATTCCCAAGAAAATAAGGAAAAAACTTCACAAGGCTGCCTCCTCCGCATCAAATCCAATGCTTTCAACAGCGACGATGATGGCGGAATGGTCAAGGTTGTCTCCTTTCACTCGTGCCATGCCTGACTGGAGATCTACGCTGACTTCTTCTACTCCAGATACGCTGCGTATGGCTTTCTCTACGTTGGCTTTGCAATGGTTGCAGTTCATGCCCTTGACTTTCAAGGTGAATTCTTCGTCATCCTCACAGCAGTCGTGGCAATGGCAATGGTCGTGATCGTCATGATGTTCATGGCAATGGCAATGCTCATGAGAGTGGGAGTGATCGTGGCAATGTCCGCCGCAACTGCATGTCTCTTTGTGCATAAGCTTCATGCGGACGATGTTGAGAAGCAGAAGGATGAGTACGCCTGTGCATGTCCAGGCGAACCAGCTTGTTTCTTCGTGGCAGCATGCGTCTGTGCTGATAAGGTTTGCCGTAAACCATTCGCGTGGAAGAAGATAGTCTATGCCATAGCCGAATGCTATGCTGCCTGCGATGATTGCCAAAAGGTAGCGCACAAGGACTTTCTTGCCCAACACTTTGTTTATGACAAGTATGGACGCTGCATTGCTGGCTGGTCCTGCCATAAGAAGCACTAGGGCTGCGCCTGGCGTGAGGCCTTTCATCATGAGCGCTACAGCGATTGGGATGCTGCCTGTTGCGCAGAGGTACATAGGTATGCTGATGCAGAGCACGAGAAGCATGCTCATGAGGGTATTGTCTTTGAAAATGGCGAAGAAGGAATCTGGGACAAGCACGGTGATGAGTCCTGCAACAACAAGTCCCACAACAAGCCATTTTCCTATATCTTCCATCATCTCTATGAAGCCGAAACGTAGGGCTGCAACGCATTTCTCTCCAAAAGAATGAGAGTGATGATGACAATCATCAGACTTTCCTTCTGCATGACTCTCCGCTTCTACGTGTGGGGCGTTCGCCTGTGAGGATAGAGGGGCTTCATTCTGATTGACAAACACGCCTCCGAGGATGGCGGTGACGAGGGCTGCAACGGGGCGAACGATGGCAAATGGGAGTCCCATAATAGAGTATGTTGCGAAGATGCTGTCAACGCCTGTCTGGGGTGTGGCTATGAGGAAGGAGACAACGGCTCCGTTGCTTGCTCCTTCGCGTTTCAGGGACATGGCTGTCGGGATGACTCCGCATGAGCACAATGGCAGCGGAACACCGAAGATGGCTGCATTGATCACGGAGCGGAGGGTGTTGCCGCTCAAATACTTGGCATACCATCCATTGGGAATGAACGAATGCATGATTCCTGCTATGAGGAAGCCGAGCAAGAGGTATGGTGACATTTCGTTTACCAAATCCTTTACTGCATAGAAAAGTTTAATTGCATAAAGTTCCATTGCGTATTCCATGTCTTTTTCGTTTTCGTTTTAGTTTTCAGGTGCAAAGATATGGAGTTTTTTTTGCAAATGAGTTGCAAATGAAGGCTGAGCTATACGAAAAGCTTATTTTCAAGTATGTATTTTTCCACCTTTGCGTCCATCCATGCAGAAAGAGGTGTCCCTTTACGGAAGGATTCGCGTAGTTGTGTAGAAGAAATATCGAACAATGGGGTATCGACCATCTGGACAGAGGGAGGAAGGGCGGTTTCGTCTATCTCGCATCCTGGGCGGCGATAGACAAGAAGGCGGTACCTCTGGAGTATCTCTTCGGAATGGTACCAGCGTGGGAAGCTCTGCCAGTTGTCTGCCCCTATCACAAGCACGAACTCATGCTGAGGATAGGCTTTGGAGAGTTCTGCAAGGGTGTCAACCATATAGGAAGGAATAGGAAGACGGCTTTCGAAGTCGGACACACGAATGCCGGGGATATCTTCGGTGGCTAACTGGGACATTCGGAGACGATGATCATACTCGGCTATCTCCTTCACATCGTGCTGTTTCAGCGGATTGAGAGGAGAGACAAGAAGCCAAAGCTCATCCACCAGTCCCTGCTGAAGGATTGATGCTGCAAGCTGGGTGTGACCTGTATGAATTGGATTGAAGCTGCCTCCGTAAATGCCAATTTTCATGATTTTCCGTTTTATGCATTATAAAGTACGAATACAAAGTTAGTGAGTTTTCTTATTTTTCTTACGCCTTTGCTGCTAAATCTTATGTATTCTTCACATATTGTTATTTAAAATTGCTATCTTTGCACAAAATTAACATAAGCAGATTGAATTTACTTTTATTTTTCGAAATAGTTTCTAAATAAAATGGAAAAAATTATACTTACAGGCGACCGTCCAACTGGCAAGCTTCACATTGGCCATTATGTTGGTTCTTTGCGCCGCCGTGTGGAACTGCAGAATTCTGGAGAATACGATAAGATTTTCATCATGATTGCTGATGCTCAGGCTCTCACAGACAATGCTGACAATCCTGAGAAGATACGCCAGAATGTGATTGAGGTGGCTCTTGACTATCTGTCTGCTGGCCTCGATCCTGAGAAGTGCAATATCTTTGTCCAGAGTGCCGTGCCTGAGTTGACAGAGCTGACATTCTACTATATGAACTTGGTGAGCGTGCAGCGTCTCCAGCGTAATCCAACCGTTAAGACTGAGTTGGAAATGCGTAAGTTTGAGGGTGGCACTCCTACGGGTTTCTTCTGCTACCCTATTTCTCAAGCTGCTGACATCACTCTCTTCAAGGCTACAACTGTGCCTGTCGGCGAGGATCAGAAGCCTATGCTTGAGCAAACAAATGAGATTGTTCGCCGTTTCAACCATATCTATGGTGAGACTCTTGTTGAGCCAAGCATCCTTCTTCCAGATAACGCTGCTTGTCTCCGTTTGCCTGGCACTGACGGCAAGGCTAAGATGTCTAAGTCTTTGGGCAACTGCATATACCTTTCTGACACTCCAAAGGAACTGAAGAAGAAGGTTAATTCTATGTTCACAGACCCTCTCCACCTCAACATTGAGGATCCAGGCCATCTTCAGGGCACATACACAGATGCTGAGGGCAACGAGCAGCATTACCAGAACACCGTGTTCGTTTATCTTGATGCTTTCTGCCAAGATAGCGATTTTGAGAAGTTCCTACCAGAATACAAGAATCTTGATGAGATGAAGGCTCACTATTGCAAGGGCGGTCTTGGCGACGGAACTTGCAAGAAGTTCCTCTTGAACGTTCTTAACGATCGTTTGGAGCCTATCCGTCAGCGCAGAAAGGAATATGAGAAGGATATTCCTGGTGTATATGAAATATTGAAGCGAGGCACAGAAGAGGCTCGCAAAGTTGGCGCTAAGACTCTTGATGAGGTTCGCCATGCAATGCGCATTGACTATTTTGATGACAAGGAACTTATTGCTGAGCAGGCTAAGAGATTTGCAAGTGCTCAGTAAAGAAAAAGCATATTGAAGAAAATCTGCACATTTCACGTCAAGATGCATTTTGAAAACAACTATGCGTAGGGTTTACTTATTCATAGCAACAATAATAGCGATTGGATTGATTTATTATTTTGTCAATCCAGTCGCTTCTGTTTTTGTTTTGAAATGCCCTTTGAAATTTCTAACAGGTTGGGATTGCCCATCATGCGGCACTCAGCGTTTTCTTCATGCTCTGCTGAACGGACAAATATACGAGGCTTTTTCCTACAACTGGTTCCTCATACCTGTTTTGCCATACATTTCGCTCATTGTGCTGGAATGGCTGCTTCCTTACGGCAATTCGCTGAAGGCGTGGCTTAAGGCGAAGGTTGGAAACAAATGGGTGGCAATGGGCTATCTGACATCTTATTTCATTTGGGGAGTAGTGAGAAACATCATTGGAGTTTAGCTGCCGCCAATCGCTTTGCCTCTGCCCTGTTCGGTTTGCCTGTTTCTGTCATTGGCAAACTGTCTATCTTCACAATTTTCTTTGGCTGCCAGAATTTTGGCAAAGTAGCAATTGCAAAAGTCACATTATTATATTCTTCTGGAGTTATATCTTCTGGGATTAAAGCAACAATCTTTTCTCCTAAAACAGAATCTGGAACGGATGTTATCTGACAATGCTCTACACCTTTTGCCTTTAGAACCCTTTCTACTTCCTCTATCTGCACCTTAATTCCACCTGTATTGATTGTATTATCTTTCCTTCCAAGTATCCGGAACTGTCCTTGTGAATTAATTTCTGCAATATCATTTGTAATCAATGTCTCTGAGCATAATTCTGGAGCAGAAATAACAAGACAACCTTCATCTGAAAGACTTATACTGATGCCCTTCATAGGAGTGTACCACAAACTTGCATCTGGTCCGCTGATTCTGCGAAGAGCTATGTGTGAAAGCGTTTCGGTCATTCCATAAGTAGAATAGATATTATTGGAAAAGGTATTCAACTGTTGCTCCAACTTATCATCAATAGCACCTCCTCCAATTATCACATTACCTATCTGTTCAAACACCTTCCTCTCATCAGCGTCTTCCAAAGTCTTTATAACCTGAAGAGGCACAAATGCGGCAAAATCTATCTTTTGGCTGGCATTTTGATTGAAAGTGGTATTAACAAATGATTTCAAAGGATGACTGCTGGGCTCGACAGTTATCAGTTTCATATTGCGAACAATGCTTCTTACAACAAGCATCTTGCCGGCAATATAATCAAGCGGCATACACAGGAGAGCTGTATCACCTGAATGCAAATCCAATGCATCACAAGTCATATTGGCAGAAGCAACCATTCTCTTCTTCTCAATAACAATATCTTTTGGCTTTCCTGTGCTACCCGATGTATGAACAATCATGGTAGGAGATTCATTATGCCATTCTGAGGTAAATTCGTCAACAGTCATTGTATGGTATTTGAAAATATACTTAATAAATCCCTATGTTACATCTATTGAATCAAAAGATTCCCTTATTCAATCACAAAGTTAGTAAAAGTTTTTCATTTCTTTTATGGTATCATTATAAATGTATATATTTGCACCATGAAGATTACGCATCAAGTCTATTTCATCCATGAAGACTCCATTTCACAACTTTCTCAATTATACCAAAGGTGACCGCAGAGCAATCCTTGCATTAGGATGCATTGCGATTTTCTGCATCGGAATACTTATGATCATAAACGCTTTGAAAAGCTATAAAAGCAATCATGAAGCAAAGGATGAAGCGAATAATGAAGTATGTTCAGAGAAAATTGATTCCATCTTATCTACCATAAACGCCCAATCAAATTCATTTGATTCTAATAACGCAAATGACAATTCTAAAACATCATATAATCCGAACAAAACAACAGACAATCTTAAAGAGTTTGATCCTAACACAGTAGATTCCATTACATTGATACAACACGGCATGAAAGCATACCAAGTAAGGAACTTCCTTCACTATAGGCAAGCAGGAAAAGTCTTCAAATCAGCAGAAGACATGGCTAACACATACGGTTGGACAAAAGAGGATATTGAACGCTTAAAACCTTACATCATCTTTCACAAGCAATTTAATAGCAATAGTTATGCTAGTAGCAACATAAACAACATCAAAAAAAATTATTTACAAGAAGACAAAGCAAGCAGATTAAACGGAAAAAATGATTCAACATATAAAAGCGAATATCCACAAAAATTCAAACGACACACATTATTAGATATAAATACTGTTGATTCAGCTACCTTAAGACAAGTTCCTGGCATAGGAGAAAAAATTTGTGAGGCAATTATTAGTTACCGAACAAGAATGGGAGGATTTCATAGCAGAGAACAACTGCTTGAAATAAACATATTCTCACCAGAACTATTAGAATGGTTCAAAGTTGAAAAAAATTACAACATCAAGAAAATAAACATAAACAAAGCAAGTTTTCAATCGCTGAATTCACATCCATACATCACTTACGAACAAACGCGTAATCTTTTAAGATACATTCGCTTATATGGAAAAATCAACAATGAAAAAGACCTTCTTTCCACAAATATCTTCACGAAAGAAGAATTAGATAAATTAAGGCCATACATAGAGTATTAAAGCAAAAGAAAGCTCCCCCGAGAAAATCTCTCGGAGGAGCTCTAAGTAGGCGGCGACCTACTCTCCCGCATTGCGGTGCAGTACCATCGGCGCGCCCGGGCTTAACTTCTCTGTTCGGGATGGG
>JAGHUI010000108.1 GCA_018064885.1 Candidatus Minthosoma equi
CGAATCTCTCCGCTGTTGGAAAGTTCATCGCGATAGAGCTCTCGGTCGAGCACCCAGCCTGCAAAGATGGCAATAAGCATTCCGCCTATCGGGAGAAGCACCATGCCTGAGAGGTCGTCGAACATAGAGAAGATGTTGCGGTCAAGTACGGTGATTCCGCTGAGCGGTCCGAAGGAGAGAGAACAAAGCGTGCCTAACACGAGCAATGAGCATGTTATGACAGATGCACCCCATCGGCGTGAGAGATGGAACTCTTCTGTAACGTATGCTGTGGCAACTTCATGGAGCGAGATGGCGCTTGTGAGAGCTGCCACAAAAAGAAGGAAATAGAAAAGCGCTGAGAAGATGATGGCAAGGATGCTGCCATCGCCAAATGATTGCTGGAACACATTTGGAAGTGACACGAACGTCAAGCTTGCGCCAGCACCCACCTCGTTAGGATTCATGCCGATATTGAACACGGAAGGGAAGATGATGAATCCTGCCATGATGGCTATGAGCGTGTCTATCATGCTGACATTGATAGCCGTACGAGCAAGAGGCGTCTTGCGGTCGAAATAGCTGGCGTATGTGCAGAGGCAACCCATACCGAGGGAGAGCGAGAAGAACGCCTGTCCCATTGCCTGAAGAATGGTTGTGCTGGTGACTTTGCTGAAATCTGGCTTGAGCAAGAAAGCTATGCCTTCTTCTGCGCCAGGCAGACAAAGAGAGCACACAACAAGACCGACTGTGATGATGAAGAGCAGAGGCATCATGATCTTTGAGAATTTCTCAATGCCCGATTGCACTCCGCGAATGATGACGAAGTGGGTGATGAGAATGAACAGCACCATCCATGCCGTCGGCTGCCAAGGGTTGCTGACAAAATCATTGAAAATATCAGAAAACTGCGTGGCTGGAACTCCTGCGAAAGCATTGGTGGAAGAAAGTAGAGTGTAGTGGAGCGTCCATCCGCCTACAACGCCATAATAGCAAAGAATGAACCATCCAGTGAACACGCCAAGCCTTCCCACCCATTTCCAAGGAGAATTGCCTGAGAGGATGCGGTATGCGCCTGCTGTGTTAGAGTGGGTGTGACGACCAATGAGGAACTCGCTGATCATGATTGGGAGTCCGAGGATTATGATGCAGGCAATGTATATAATAATGAAGGCTGCACCGCCGTTCTGTCCCGTTTCGATTGGGAAACGCCACACGTTGCCAAGTCCTACCGCAGAACCAGCAGCAGCAAGAATCGCACCTATTTTTGAGCCGAAGTTTTCTCTATTATTTTCCATATTGTGTATGATATTATCAAGCCGAGCAATGCACCGAAAGCATCGGCATAAAAGTCAAGCCAATCGCCTGAGCGACAAGTGGTAAGATATGCTTGAGCAAATTCCATAAGTCCTCCCCAAAGAGCAGGAAAAGCAAACGAAACGATGATGAATTTCAATGACGGCATTGTCCATCGTTCCATTCTCCACCAGTCCGTCCACATTGCCAATGTTAAAGCTCCATACATGACGAAATGCACCCATTTATCGAAGAAAGGCACATCCTCAAGCTCTGGCACTTCTGGCACAGGAATAAGACTGAGCGTGGTTATTACCGCTATCAGTAAC
Source organism: Candidatus Minthosoma equi (assembly GCA_018064885.1). Classification (GTDB taxonomy): domain Bacteria; phylum Bacteroidota; class Bacteroidia; order Bacteroidales; family Bacteroidaceae; genus Minthosoma; species Minthosoma equi. Next base: position 1,605 of record JAGHUI010000108.1, read on the forward strand.
GAGGTTAAATAAATGCGTGGGAATTTCCGCACAATCATTTCTCCCATGTCTTGTAAGGATGTTTTGTTAAGAACTTATTATAATAGCGATGGTCGCCTGTAACTTCCTTGCCAAGAAAATCAGGTTTCTCGTATGCATCATCTTCACTTTCCAATTCAATCTCAGCAATGACGAGTCCTTCATTTTCATCAAAAAACTCATCAACCTCAACAACGTGCTTGCCATTCTTCACAAGCCATCTGTTCTTGCTCACACGCCCTGGCATACAAAGCTTCATCAGTTCGTGAGCATCTTCCATAGGAATCTCTATTTCAAACTCATAGCGAGACAGACCGTCAGCCTTTGCAGGACCTTTGATAGTCAAGTAAGCCTTTTCGTCACGAATGCGCACACGAACCGTCTTGCCTGGTTCTGTGGCAAAATAGCCTTGTTCGATATGAGTGCAGTTGTATGACAAATCCTTGTAGGAAGAGTCCCTAACTAAAAATTTGCGTTCTATTTCTTGGTGCATGACTATTCTTCTGTTGCAAATTCCATGAGATAAGCCTTGATGAAACCATCAAGCTTGCCGTCCATCACACCACCAACATCGCTTGTCTGGTAGTTGGTGCGATGATCCTTGACACGGCGATCGTCAAAGACGTATGAGCGAATCTGGCTGCCCCTCTCTATCTTCTTCTTGCCAGCCTCAACCTTTGCCTGCTCTGCCATACGATGCTGCAATTCCTTGTCGTACAACATCGAACGCAACAAGCGAAGGGCGTTTTCCTTATTCTTTGGCTGATCTCGTGTCTCTGTATTTTCAATAAGGATTTCCTCTTCCTCGCCTGTGTAGGGATCCTTGTACTGATAGCGGAGACGCACACCAGATTCGACCTTGTTGACATTCTGGCCACCTGCACCGCTGGAACGGAAAGTATCCCAAGAAATGCGTGCCTGTTCAATTTCCACATTGATAGTATCGTCAACAAGCGGAGTGGCAAACACACTGGCAAAGGATGTCATTCGCTTTCCTTGAGCATTGTAAGGACTGACACGAACAAGACGATGAACGCCGCTTTCGCCTTTAAGGTAGCCGTAAGCCATGTCGCCAACAATTTCCATTGTAACGGTCTTGATACCAGCATCATCGCCATCCTGGAAGTTGCTGATTGTAACCTTGTAGCCGTGCTGTTCTGCATAGCGCTGATACATTCGCATTAGCATCTGAGCCCAATCCTGTGCTTCTGTGCCTCCTGCTCCTGCATTGATTTTCAGCACACAATCCATATTGTCAGCCTCGCCCTGAAGCATGTTCTTCAACTCTAATTCCTCAATGAGCTTGATGGCGTTAGCATAGTACTGATCCACCTCTTCCTCTGTTGCCATTTCCTCTTTGTAGAAATCAAATGCCACCTCAGTATCGTCTGTGGCAGCCTTGACTTCCTTGTATCCGTTGATCCATTTCTGGAGTCCTTTCACCTTCTTCATCTGTGCCTCGGCAGCCTTCTGGTCGTCCCAGAATCCAGGAGCCTGAGTGCGCAATTCTTCCTCCTCAACTTCTATGAGTTTTTCCTCTATTTTCAGGTAACGGCACAATGCCTGAGTGCGGTCTTTTATGTCCTTTAATTGTTCAATAGTAATCATAAGTATTCAAATTTGGGTGCAAAGTTACTAAAAAAAGAACACTGAACGGTATGAAATCCAGTTTTTTCGTTAATAGAATTTCACTTTTCATATAAAAGTCGTACCTTTGCAACCCGAATGCGCATGCGTACACGCATAGCATACGTACGTGTAATTATTTAGGAATGAGATTTATTAAGCGTTTAGACATATTTATCCTGAAAAACTTCCTCACTCTGTTTGCGGGAACTTTCTGTATCAGCCTCTTTGTGGTCATGATGCAGTTCGTGTGGAAGTACATAGACGACCTCGTGGGAAAGGGACTGACGTTTGACGTTTATGTGAAATTCTTTTTTTATGTCAGTGAATCGCTCGTGCCAATGGCTCTTCCGCTTGCCATTCTGCTTGCTTCGCTCATTTCCTTCGGCAATATCGGCGAACGTCTGGAATTGCTCGCCATCAAAGCTGCTGGCGTATCGCTCATCAGAACTCTCCGCCCCCTTATTATCCTCAACATCATTCTTTCTGGCATTTCTTTCTATTTCCAGAACGACATCGGTCCAGAGGCTCAGAAGAACGTGATGATGCTGTTGCGAGCCATGCACGAGAAATCGCCTGAAATGGACATTCCTGAGGGTGCTTTCTATGACGGCATTCCGAACAACAACATTTATGTGAGGCGCAAGAATACTGACACCGGAATGCTCTACGATGTGATAATCTACAATCTGCAAGACGGAGTGAGCAGGGCGCACATCATCCTTGCTGACAGCGCCAAGATGGAAACAGCAAGCGACAAGACGTCTATGCTCTTGCATCTGTATCAAGGTGAGCAGTTTGAGGATTTCAACAATAACAACATGCAGATTCAGGCACAGAATGCTCCATACCGAAGGGAGACGTTCGTGGAAAAGCATTTCATAATTGACTTCGACTCAAACTTCCAGGAAGCTGACCAAGAGAGCGTGGCTGGTTCTGCATTGACAAAGAACATGGATCAACTGGTTCATGATATCGATTCCATGGAGTTCTATTATGACAGTCTTTGCACCACTTTCTATGCTGAAATGAAACGCAATGCGTTGAAGTTCCCCCACAAGGCAAGACTTTCCGACTACGACTCGCTTGCTGTGGCTACAATGGACACCGTGAGCAAGGCAAACCTAACGAAGGAGGAGAACGTAGCAATGGCTGCAAGGGAAAAGAGAGCATACTCTGTTCCTAAATCATCTGTAAACATTGACACAATCTTCAACAATCTGGACAGCTACACTCAGCAGCAAATTGTGGTAAACGCCTTGCAAAAAGCAGGTTTCGTGGAACTGGATTCTGAAATAAGATCAAGCGTCATCACAGATGGTGACAAGGAAATCAGAAAGCACTGGATTCAGTATTGGAAGAAGCTTTCTACATCGTTGGCTTGCCTGATGTTCTTCTTCATCGGCGCTCCGCTTGGCGCCATCATCCGCAAGGGCGGACTCGGATTCCCGGTTGTTATTGCTGTCATCATCTTCATTGTGTATTACATCATCGACACATTCGGAATGAAGGTGAGTCGTGAAGGCGAAATGCCTGTGGCTCTAGGTATGTGGCTCAGTACCATCGTGCTTGCTCCGTTGGGAGTGTGGTTCACCGTGAAGTCAAACAACGACTCTGCCGTGTTCAACATGGATGCTTACGTGGCTCTCTGGAAGAAAGCATTAGGCATTCGTCCTAAGAGACACATCACTCGCAAGGAGGTTATCATCTACGATCCCGACTACAAGGACACAGCAATGGTGCTTGAGGATCTTATAGAAACAAGCCGAAACTATCTCGGCACTCTGCCTCGCTTCTCTCTGCTCGGATACATATCGTACATTTTCAAATACTGGTTCTCGAAGAGAGAGGATATGCAGGCAGAAGGTATCAATAACATAATGGAATACGTTGTGGATGTGCTGTCGAACAGCAAGGACAGAAAAGTTCTGCTGCTGCTTAACGGCTATCCTGTAATGGACACACGTTCTTTCCGTTTCTACCGAAGAAGAAGGAAAGACCTACGTGCCATCATTCAATATTCAGAAAAAATAAAAGATCATATATATGGAAACATCCTTTCAGTTCAGTAAAATAGAAGAAGCCATCGAGGACTTCCGTCAGGGCAAGTTCGTCATTGTGGTGGATGATGAAGATCGTGAGAATGAAGGTGACTTCATCACCCCTGCCGAAACGATAACTCCTGAGAAGGTGAACTTCATGCTCCGTGAAGGACGCGGCGTGCTCTGTGCGCCAATCACTATCTCTCACGCTAAGGAGCTTGAGCTGCCTCATCAGGTGGAAGACAACACCAGCGTGCTCGGCACTCCTTTCACAGTGACAGTGGATAAGCTTGAAGGCTGCACAACTGGCGTATCTGCTCACGACCGTGCTGCTACTATCCAATGGCTTGCCAACCCTGATGCCAAGCCTGCAGATTTTGGTCGCCCTGGCCACATCAACCCTCTCTATGCTCAGGATGGCGGTGTGCTTCGCCGTTCTGGTCACACAGAGGCTGCCATCGACTTGGCTCGCCTTGCAGGATTGAAGCCTGCTGCTGCTCTCATCGAAATTCTCAACCCTGATGGCACAATGGCTCGCATGCCAGAACTTATCAAGAAAGCTGACGAATTCGGACTTAAGCTTATCCAGATAAAAGACCTCATCGCTTACCGTTTGAAGCAGGAAAGTCTTGTGGAAAAGGGTATGGAAGCTGACCTTCCTACCGCATTCGGTCATTTCCGCATCATTCCTTTCCGTCAGAAGAGCAATGGACTGGAGCATATTGCTCTTATCAAGGGCACATGGGAACCAGATGAGCCTGTGCTTGTCCGCATGCATTCAAGCTGTGCTACTGGCGACATCTTTGGCAGCCAGCGTTGTGATTGCGGCGAACAGCTTCACAAATCCATGCAGCTCATCGACAAGGAGGGCAAGGGTGCTATCGTTTATCTCATTCAGGAAGGTCGTGGCATTGGTCTCATGAACAAGATTGCCGCTTACGTTCTTCAGGAGCAAGGTGACGACACAGTAGATGCTAACATCCATCTCGGCTTCGATCCAGACCTGAGAGACTATGGCGTAGGTGCTCAGATTCTCCGTGAGCTCGGCATCAGCAAACTCCGTCTGCTCACAAACAATCCTACCAAGCGTGTGGGACTCGAAGGCTATGGAATTGAAATAGTAGAAAACGTGCCTATCGAAGTCACTCCAAATCGCTACAATGAGCGTTATCTCCACACAAAGAAAGAAAGAATGGGACACACTCTCAGCTTTAACAAGTAGAGTACCCACCCTCAAACTATCGATTCATTGAAACATCGAATTGTTGAAATCTCGATCAATCAATTGAAATATCAAAAACTCAATATCTCGAAAAAACTCAAAAAACAACACAATAACAATGGAAACAATCCTTTCAGATCGTCTTAACAGACTTTCCCCATCTGCTACTCTCGCTATGTCGCAGAAGAGCTCAGAGCTCAAGGCTCAGGGTATAGACATCATCAACATGTCAGTAGGTGAGCCAGACTTCAACACTCCTGACCACATCAAGGCTGCTGCTATCAAGGCAGTAGAAGATAACTGGAGCCGTTACAGCCCTGTGCCAGGTTACCCTGAATTGAAGCAGGCTATCGTGAACAAGCTCAAGAACGAGAATGGTCTTGACTATAAGCCAGCACAGATTCTATGTTCTAACGGTGCTAAGCAGTCTGTATGTAACGCTATCATGGCACTCGTAAATGCTGGTGATGAGGTTATCATTCCTGCTCCATATTGGGTTTCTTACCCACAGATGGTTCTTCTCGCTGAAGGCACTCCTGTATTCATTGATGCTCCTATCGAACAGGACTTCAAGATCACTCCTGCTCAGCTCGAAGCTGCTATCACTCCTAAGACTCGCGCCATCATCCTCTGTTCTCCAAGCAACCCTACAGGTTCAGTCTATAGCAAGGAAGAGCTCGAAGGATTGAAGAATGTTCTTCTCAAGCATGAGAGAGTAATCGTTATTGCAGATGAAATCTACGAGCACATCAACTATGTTGGCGCTCACGCTTCTATGGCTGAGTTTGAAGATATCAAGGATCGTGTGGTTATCATCAACGGTGTTTCTAAGGCATACGCAATGACAGGATGGCGCATTGGTTTCATAGCTGCTCCAGACTGGATTGTCAAGGGATGCAACAAGCTTCAAGGTCAATACACTTCTGGTCCTTGCTCCGTTTCCCAGAAGGCAGCAGAGGCAGCATTTGCTGGCGACCAGACTTGCGTTGAGACAATGCGTCAGGCATTTGAGCGCCGCAAGAACCTCATCGTTAAGCTTGCTAAGGAAATTCCAGGACTTGAGGTCAACGACCCTCAGGGTGCTTTCTACCTCTTCCCTAAGTGTTCAAGCTTCTTCGGCAAGAAGGATGGCGACCGCGTTATCAACAACTCTACCGACCTCGCTATGTATCTCCTTGAAGTTGGTCACGTAGCAACTGTAGGCGGTGATGCTTTCGGTTCTCCTGAATGTTTCCGCATGAGCTACGCTACATCTGACGAGAACATCATCGAGGCAATGAAGCGTATCAAGGAAACTCTTGCTAATTTGAAATAAGAATAATATATGCCCTTTCCACTCTTATCTTGAGAATGGAAAGGGTTTTCTTTTTTATGTATCTTCTATAATATTCATGAAAAAACTTACTGCCATAACCCTTTTTCTTTCACTCTGTTTCATGAGTGGATATTCACAGGTAAATTCTCAAACAGCAATTTCGTCGGACAAAAAAGCATGTTCACCAACAGAAGGAGTAATCAACGATACGTTCGTTGATGAGCCAACAATGAAAGCAGACCTCTTGCAGATGCTTGCAGACTTCTCACGTTACATGGTCGATGACTTTCAGGAATGCCAGTACCCAAACTCCATTGAAGAGTCTTGCGGATGTTTCAAAGGTGAGCACACGATGGCAAACGATGAGAGAGGCGTGCGTCCAAATGCTGACCTCTCCATGATTTGCGCCTTCCTTGTGAAATATGGAAAACCTGCAGGCGTTGCTCTTCCAGAAGGAATCTCTTGGGAAAAGATTGAGGACATGGCAATGAAATCCCTTGTTTTTTCATACAGCACACACAAAGCCAATCAGTTGAAAGTTTGTTCTGGCAATAACTACTGGGGATCAACCGCTGTGAACGATGCCACATGGGAATCATCTCTCTGGGCAATGTCTGTTGCTTATTCCGCTTTCTTTCAATGGGACAAACTAAGCGAGCAGCAGCGAGGATACATTTACAATCTCCTTAAAGCGGAATGCAATTATGAACTTAACAGAACAATCCCAACCGGTTACAAGGGCGACACAAAAGCTGAGGAAAACGGTTGGGAAGCAGATGTGCTGGCAGTAACTCTCGGTCTTTTTCCTGACGACGAACTGGCACCAAAATGGTTTGACCGTCTGCGTGCATTTGCCATAAATTCTTATTCTCATCCAAGCGATGCAACAAACAACAGCATCATCGACGAATGGTACGACAAGAAGACCGTGGCTGACTACTATCTTGGTCAGAACCTTTACGATGACTACTCTCTGCAGAACCACAACCTCTTCCACACATCATACCAGAACGTGGTTATGCAAGAGCTTGGCGAGGCAGCGCTTGCCTTGAAGATGTTCCAGAAGGAATTGTATGGCAAGAAAACATGGAAAACAAATGCCCTTATGCATCACAATCAAGAGGTTCAAGACAGCATCCTCAACTGGCTCGCTCTTCCCGACGGAGAACTTGCAATGCCAAACGGCAATGACTGGTCACTCTTCCTCTACGATCAGATAACCTCTTACACCACACAGGCTTGTTTCCAGCGCGATGCAAACGCCCTGATGATGGAAAATATGGCATATAAATACATCAAAGCAAGACAAAAGACAACAAATGACGGTTCATGGCTGCTCCGTGCAGATGTCGGCGCAAGACGAATGGGCGTAGAGGCACATCGAGTGATGATGACCTACCTGATGCACGACCAGCTTTCCACTGCCGACCTCATTCCAACAAAATGGGACGACTTCAACGAGCAACACAGCGAGGCAAAGATGATTCCATGCCAGAACATTGTCCGTGCCAGCAACGAGCATCGCTTCACTTGTTTCTCTTGGAGCGAAGGACTCAAGTCATACACAGGCTACTTCGCCCCTAACAATCCCGACCGCAACAAGATCATTGTGCCTTATCGCGCCAACAACACAGGCAACTTCATCGGCTGGTACGATGTGGTTGGCAAACGCACCAATGCACGTCCTGGCAGAAAGGCAGAGTATAAGCTTGATGGCAACTCATTCACCATGACAGGCGAGCTCATCACCAACGACGGCACACTCTCCAACCGCTTCATGCTCTACTCCACCCCATCAAACGCAATCATCTATATGGACTGGGTGACTGCACTCGACTCCTGTATGATAGAAAACGAGAAAGGCGGTCTGCTAGCCATCTCAACTGACGAATTCACATCTCTCGCGCGTACATTATATTATAGTAATGACGGAAAGAACATAGAAAGCTTCGAAGCAAACATTCCGCATGGCACTCCCTCGCCATCAACAGGGGAAGGGCTCAAGACGTTCAATTCCAAGTGGACAAACATAGACAACAACATCGGTGTCGTGTCCCTCTCAGACAAGCCAATGGCATTTGGCGAGCGTGCCAACAACAACTCCATCATGACCTCCAAGCTCTATGCATCCTACTCATCCAAAGACACATACCCAACGCCAGCCTACCCAACATACGAGCCAGGCGAACTCGTTGATGCCCGTGTCTTCGTGTTCTACAGCAACATAGATGCCGAGCAAACCATGCAAAATGCCCGTCAATGCAAATGGATAAAGGCAAAAGGCAACAAGAGCGCTGTCAAGATAAAAGACGGAAAAGAAACCTACACCATCACCTGCGACTTCTCTGGCGAAGAGACAAAGGTTGACATAAAGAAATAAAAACATACAATCAATGAACAACCTTTACAGGTCAAAAGAATGGCAAAAATTCCTTGTTTGCAGTATTTTTTTATGTAAATATGTAAAAAAACAGGAAAATCCCTTGCCAGTTCGGAAAAAAGCGCTACCTTTGCAACCGCTAACGAAAACAGATAGCTTGTTGGCGTGGTAGCTCAGCTGGTTAGAGCGTCGGATTCATAATCCGGAGGTCGAGGGATCGTGACCCCCCCACGCTACAAAATGAAAAAAGACTTGCAGTTTTGCAAGTCTTTTTTTTGCTTTTATATCCAAAAAATCTTGTTTTGCCGCTAACCTAACGTCAGTTCGACCAATTGAAGTAGTGCCCTTCGGGCCAATTAGAAAAACAAAAGAAAACAAAAGAAAACCCGAGAAAAACCAAATTGTTTTCTTTTGTTTTCCCAGTTGGCGCTATGCGCATAAACATATTTGACAAATTCATCGGACTCATGCTAACCTATCAGCAAGGCAAATGCTTTTTCATTCACCTTCTGCTTGAAACGGCTGCGGCGCTTGCGGAGAGTCGCTTCGCTGGTCTTTGTCAGGATTGATATTACAGAATTCTCACAGCCGACAAAGACGAGGATGGCATAGAGACATTCGTCGGCAGTCAGTTCTGGGAATGTAGAACGAAGGTTGTGTATAGAGTCTATGAACACCTCGGTGATGCTGTCGATGATCGGCAGGCGCTCATCGTCAGAAAGATAGCCGTTATCCACATGATAGCGCAATTGGCGAAGCTTATTGCAGGCAGGTCGTGAGCGATAAATGTCACGCGCCAAAAGGATCTGCTGGGTGTAAAGTTCGCTGAGCTTGTCGGACTTGGTGTTTTCTTCTTCAACCGATTCACCACCCTCGCTTTGATCACTCAACAAGTTCTGCTGTTCTTTTTCCTTGCTAATCTGAACCTTCAAGGTGTCCATCCTTCGCTGAAGTCTCAGCATGCGCTTTTTATTGGAATACATAACCGCAACAATAACCATCAATGCCACAAGCACAATGGTGACTACGACAAGCACCCAATGGGATTGCTGAAGCTGCAGTTCAGCCTCGTATTTCTCCTGCTGATACTGTTCGGTGATGTGCTTCAGCTCCTCTCTTTGCTTAAAGCGGAACAGCGAGTCGGCAAGGAAGTAGGATGAATCAGCACATACACATGCTTCTTCATACTGCTCAAGATGCTTTTTGCACACATAAAGCCTTCTGTAGTTTTTCTCAAGTGCCTCTATGTCTGCAGAATCAATATACTGCATGGAAAGCCTGATTTCATCGGCACATTCTGCCCACATTCCCTGACTCTGAAAGCAGCGAGAGCGATTGTAGTGATACTTGAAATAGTCGCGCTGGCGATGAAGGGAATGTTCTTGCGACTTGTCGAACATTGCCAAAGCCTCATCAACATCACCGCCAATGGTCAGAAGCACAGAGCCGATGTTGTTGCAGGCATTGCTTGCCATGACCGTATCGCCACGCAGAATGCTCAGTTCCAGAAGACGATTATAATATATGTATGCGGAGTCCTCCTTTCCTGAGGTCATGTAATAGCATGATGCCACTCGGTTTAACAGCTGAGCCTGGAGAGAGTCGTTCTTAAACTGCTCTGTGCAATGCAAACCTTTCTGAGCATAAAACAAAGCCTTGTCTATGTAGTCCTGCTCCCAATAGACGGTGCTGAGGTGCTGGTAGGTGGAAATGAGGAGTTGCGTCGCCTTTTTCTCGTTTTGCAAGGAAAGGGAATGGAGAAACTTGTCGGCAGCCTCATTGTATTTGTTTTCTTTCACCAAGCAATCCACACCCTCTTTATACAGCTGTTCTGCTTCTTCCTTGTCGTTTTTGCAAGAAAAGAAGAATGTAATCGTCACGAATGTCAATAAGAATAAAAGAAGATTTTTCATCCTGCTATCATTTACCTTAAATTATGCTATATCAAAATCGAATACAAAGTTAGAACATTTTTATCAAACAAATTTCATTTTTCCATACGAATAATTCCGTTTATGTATCATTTAGGTACTAAAATGTTTCCAAAAGTGTGACATGTGCGTGACTCTGTGAGCAGTCACATTCCCGTCTCACCAGTTTCTTGCAATAAAATAATAGTCGCCGTAACTTTGCATCGTCAAAAATGACAACGAAAACTAAAACGAAAACTAAAACATTTAAAATTATGACACGCAAATTCAGACTCGTAGTAGCAATCCTCGCTACAATGGCAGCAACCCTCGCAGGTGCAACAACAAAAGGAAACAACGCAAAGAACACAGCAGCTGATGCAAAGCAAGCAACAGAGATCAGCAATAATGACAGCCAGCGCACCGTCTTCGCAACAACAAGCAACGGCCATAAAGTAAAATATGTATATGGCGCAGACGCAAAAGGCCGTGTAAGCACAAAAGTTGGCTACGTTCTCGACAAGGACACTAACAAATGGCAGCCTATATGCGCCTACAGTATCTGCTACACAGATGCTGAGACTATTCTCTCATACGCAGAGTATGACAGCATGAAAAAAACATTCACTCACAAGCCTCAGCAAGTACGCTTTGACGCCAAGGCTTATCCTGAACTGATGAAAATGCCTGAATAACAAAAAAAGAAACGTCATTTCTTGACTATATGAATAATAATATATAATTTTGGTTTTTGGTAGTGAAAACTGCCGCCAGCACTCCTGCTTGAGAAAGTCGGAGTGCATACTTTCAAGACATTAATCATATTTTTCAAACAGAACAACAATATGGAAACAACTGATAAACAAATCAAATTCTGCCAGAGCTGCGGAATGCCTCTTACAGAAGATATTCTCGGCACTAATGCCGATGGCAGCAATAACGAAGATTACTGCATCTATTGCTATAAAGATGGAGCTTTCACAGGAGACTTCACCATGGAGCAAATGGTGGAATACTGCTCAATGTTCGTGGAGGAATACAACAAGAACACAGGTCAGCACCTTACTGCATGCCAGTACAAAGACGTGTTGCGCCAGTTCTACCCTACCCTCAAGCGATGGAAGGGTGACGACGTCAGCTTGCCTCATGCCGACCACCCGATGAAGAAGGTATTCATCGAAGAAGTAAATGCTCTCGGCATCCCAGGACTTCACATCGACAACCTCTACGTCCTCCAAGGCTCTTTTATCAATCAGCCATACAACATCAATGGCAACGAGGTGAAACTGCTCGACGATAATGCCACATACTGGGGCAACCAGGTCATAAAAGATGACACTCGCTGCTACGGCGTCGCATGCTGCGAGAAGTTCATCCTTGTGAGCGAATACGGAAAAGATGGTGCTGATGCAGAACTTGTTGTATTTAAAAGAAGATAAAATTATGAAGATCATTTTCAAAACCATAATTGCGGCATTCCTCCTTCTTGGAACGTCTCTCGCATCACAGGCACAGAACCCTCGCCTGCAGAATTTACAAGAGGATTCAGAACGCCTCTATGGGCAGTTTCGCGAACTTGCCTCCCAAAAGAAATACAGCGAGGCAATAGTTCCGATAAAGGAGCTAATTGGCATCCTCGACACATCGACTATCCATAAGGATCCTTCTGCGAATATCCCTAAACAGGCATTAGACGAACAGAAGGCCATATATCAGTACGACCTTGCCTGCTGCTATGCCATTCTGGGCAAGAAGAAAATCGCCTTGGAGACGCTTACAGCTTGTGTTGACAACGGCTATGACAACTATTCCAACATGTATTGGGACAATGATCTCACATCCCTGAAGAAAGACAAGAAGTTCAAGACTCTCCTCGCCATCGTGAAGGAGCGCCAGCCTCTTGAGAAACTGAGAAAATCAAATGCATACAAATCTGAAGCTGAGGATGTTATTCCGAAGTTTGAATATCAGCCAAAGGAACATCCCAATCTCCAGCGTGTGCGCGATTATTTCCAGCTCGACACCATCCCTGGCAAGGGAAATGAACTGGAGCATATTAAGAACCTGCTCCATTTCGTTCATGACAACATCCGTCACGATGGCAGCAGAATGACCATTTGCGAGTTCGATGCCATCGACCTCTACAACTACCACAAAGCTACTGGCAACGGAGTGAACTGCCGCATGCTCGCCATCACCCTCTGCGATGTCTATCTCTCCATGGGCTATAAGGCTCGCGTGGTGACTTGCCTCGCTGCCGACCCCAACGATCCCGACTGCCACGTAATCAATTCCGTTTGGTCTGAAACTCTGCAGAAATGGCTATACATAGATCCTACCATGGACGCATGGGTGATGGACGAGAACGGCACTATGCTCAGCATTGCCGAGGTGCGCGAACGCCTCGTCGATGGTCGCGAACTGGTGCTCTGCCCCACTGCCAACTGGAATCATGAAAATCCACAGACAAAGGAATACTATCTTGAAACCTACATGGCAAAGAACCTCTACTACCAGGTTTGCAAGAAGAGAAGCTTCTTCAATCAGGAGAGCATCTACCGCAACACCGACAACGAAGACATCCGCCTCATCCCAGCAGGCTTCGAGAATGGCAGCTACGAAAGCGCCAAGACAACAACCGATCCAGAACGCTTCTGGGCAAAACCTGAATAATAGATATGAAACAACTTTTTCTCACACTACTCATTCTCTCATGTTCCTTATGGGGGAAAGCCCAAAACATCAGCAAGAGCCAGGCGACTGCCGACATCGACACATTATTATATATGCTCAGCGAGGTTCATCCAAACCTCTACAGCAATATCTCCATTTGCAGCTTGAACAGTCAGATTGCAGACATCAAGTCCGAACTGCAGGATTCCATCAGCACACTTGAACTATACGGAAAACTTGCTCCTGTTGTTGCACAAATAGGCGATGCACACACGTCAATAGTTCTGCCATACCGTGACGTCATGATCAAAGCTGGGAAATACATTCCTGTATTCCCAACGATAGACAACAACACGGGGCGCATGTATGTAAAGGCAAGTGTCGGCAATGCTGTGCCCTACGACTCTGAGATTCTCAGCATCAATGGCATGTCAGCAGCTGACATGGTCAGCAAGATGAGAACCTATGTCAGCGGCGAGCGCGAATTCTACCGTCTCACCATAATTGACAACAACATCATGGGACTTTTCCACATGCTCTTCGCCTCTTCCGAATACGACATCTCTTATCGCGAACCCAATAGCAAGCAGAATAAGAGCATCACGTTGCAGGCTGTTGATGCCGAGAAACTGAACAGCGAGCTTGTCCTATCTCCTAAAATGCTGAAACTCATGGAAGAGCACGGAGGAAATGCGCCTTATTCATTCCGAATTTCCGACGACAAGCGCGCTGCCATCATGAACTTCGATGCATGTCTGGATGTCAAGGGAATGGAACAATTTGCCGACTCCATGTTCGCAAAACTGCACAAGGATGGCATCAAGAATCTCATCATCGACGTGAGCTTCAACGGAGGCGGCAATTCCAATGTAGGCGATGTCCTGCTAAAGCATATCGCGCCAAAGCCTTTTGCACAGTATGGCACGACCTATGTCCGAGTCACTCCAGTGACACAATCTCTTACAGGCAACCGATACCAAACCGCAGGCATCTTCTTCTATCCCGAAGACGCATCGTCACGCCATGAGCCTCATCCCGTCTCACAGCGATTTGACGGAAATGTCTATCTCTTGACCAGTCACACCACATTCTCCTCAGCATCAAGCTTCGCCTGGGCATTCCAAGAGGCTGGCTGTGGCACAATCATTGGCGAGGAGACAGGAGGAATGAGCGTTCACTACGGAGATGTCATCACTTTCACTCTCCCGCACTCAAGCCTTTCAGTCAATGTATCGCACAAACGATTCTGGCTCCCAGGTGCCGACGAGAACAACATCCATGGAGTGATACCCCACATCGTCTGTCCTCAGCAAGACGCACTCCAAACAGCATTGAAATATATTGAGGCAAAAAACGAATAGCCCCCCCCTCTCTCTCCCGAAGGGGAACTTGGAATATTGGGATAATAACATTTTAAGGATCATGAAAAGATTGTATTTTATTGCAGTTATAAGCATGGGGAGCATTCTCCCCGCTATGGCACAAGAAGTGCTGACAACACAACAGGATTCGCTTCTTCAGGTAATGAACGACACTGCATATTGGAAAAGCTTCGAACTGGGCGAGGTCGTGGTGAAGAGCAATCTGCCTAAGACTCGCGTAAAAGGCGATGCGATGAGAACCATGATAAGCGGCTCAATACTGGAGAAGGCAGGTTCGGCAACTGATGCGCTGGCAAAGATTCCTTCGCTCAAGGCAGAGAAGGGCAACGGTGTGGAGGTGTTCGGCAGAGGAGCGGCAGAGGTTTACATCAATGGCCGCAAGGTGCAGGACATGAACGAGCTTGATCGTCTGCGTTCGGAAGATATTCTGCATGTGGATGTGGTGCAGAACCCTGGTGCTCGCTATGCGGCTTCCACAAAGGCGGTGGTGCGCATCACGACGAAGAGGCGCCAGGGCGAAGGGTTCTCTTTCGTTGAGAATGCTGGAGGTATGTATAGATACGGATGGGCAGGGACAAACAATCTCGATGTCAACTACCGCACTGGCGGCCTTGACATCACGGCATCCATCTGGGCTGGCAGCTACGGTCATAACCGTGGCAATCAGTCGAACGACATCACCTACGCCATTGGGAATGATCATTACCTCGGCAGCAGTACGCAGGATGCAAAGAATCGTTGGAAGGGTTATTCTCCACAGATTCAACTGAACTATATGCTGAACGAGAGTCATTCGTTTGGCGCTTACTACAAATGGGATCACAACACCCACAACAAGCGCAAGGGCTGGTTTCTGATGAAGAACTACAAGAACGGCACGCCTACTGAGGACATGCTGAGCCACCTTGACGGTGATGGCAACAGCCGCAAAAACATCTTCAACGCTTACTACAATGGAAAGCTGGGCAATCTGTCTATCGACTGGAATGTGGACGGTCTTTTCATGAATGGAACCGACTACCAGACAACCATTGAGAATACGACATACCATGACGGAAAGCCTCAAACGCAGAACAACGTCTCTTACTCCACTCCAAGCAGCAATGACTTCTGGGCAACGAAGCTCATCCTCTCCTACCCTGTCTGGCAAGGCAACCTCTCTGCCGGAACGGAGTATTCGCACACAAGTCGCAACAGCCTCTACAAGCTCAACAGCGAGAGCGCTGTGGCAGTGACTGGTAGCGACACTGACATCAAGGAGTCGTCAACAAGCGCTTTCCTTGAATACGGAAGAAGCTTCGGCAGAGTGTTTGCGCAGGCAGGTCTTCGCTATGAGTATCTGGCAAACGACTACTATATTTTCGACAAATACGATGATGAGGTTTCGCAATCATACGGTGACTGGTTTCCTACCCTCACACTGAGCTATCGCACAAACAGCAACGTGCAGCTTTCAATCTCCTACCGCAAGGACATCGATCGCCCGAACTATGACAACCTGTCGAGCTCCATCATCTACATCAACAAATACAGTTACCAGAGCGGCAATCCTTATCTGAAGCCTGTCTATACCGACAATCTCGTTCTTAACACTGCCTACAAATGGATGAATGCTTCCATCACTTATCAGCGCATAAAGAACGACATCGTCTTGCAAACAGAGCCATATCCAGGCAGCGCTGACCCAATGGTGAGCCTTATCCGCCCCGAGAACAGTAGCGACCCGTACAACCGATTGATGTTCATCCTTTCTGGCAGCCCGAAGATTGGCATTTGGCATCCGATGTGGCAAGCATCGCTTGTGCTACAAAACTATAAGACGCTCACTCTCGATGGCTCCATGACTACGCTCAACCGTCCGTACATCTGGGCAGGATGGAACAACGACTTCATGCTGCCTCACGACTGGCGCATCAATGCCAACGTGAACCTGACTTCCAAGGGTGACTACATGACCTACCGCATGATAGAGAACACTTGGAACACCTCCCTCGGCATACAAAAGGATGTCAACACCCGTTCGCTCGGCAAGTTCACCTTCGACTTCCGCTGCTACGACCCCCTCAACATTCAGCGGACTGCCAACATCGTCTATGGCATCCGTCAGATAGAGTCTCGCAGCAAGGCTATGCGCACCTTCACTCTCGACATCACCTGGCGCTTCAACGAGGCGCAGAAGAAGTATCGTGGCACTGGTGCTGGAGAAAGCCAAAAGAAGAGAATGTAAATAACAAACGAAAAAGATGAAAGAAATACTCTATGTCTTGCTTGACAAATACGCCGCCCATGAGATGGTGTTCTTGTCGCAAGCAATCAATGATGGTGAGATGGGGCCTCGTGAGTGTCCTAAATATATAAATAAGGTAGTGGCTCATAGCATGGAACCAGCAACATCCATAGGTGGCACACGCACATTGCCAGATTATACCTTTGATACTGTTCCACATGAATATGCTGCTCTCGTACTGATTGGTGGACATGGCTGGAGAGATGATTCCCTGTCTGATGAGGTTCTGCCAATAGTAAACGATGCCATCGCCAATAGTCGTATTGTCGGAGCTATCTGCAATGCAGCATCTTGGATGGCAAAGCAGGGATTCCTCAACAATATAAGGCATACGGGCAATGGTGTCCAGCAACTGAAGCTATGGGGTGGCGACAGCTATACAGGCATGTCACACTATGTGAATGAACAAGCTGTACGTGATGGAAATGTCGTTACCGCCAATGGCTCTGGCTATTTGGAATTTGCAAAAGAATTGCTCCTGTTGCTGGAGAACGACACGCAAGAAATGACAGAGCGTTATTACCAGTTTAACAAGCAAGGATTGGTGAAGCTTTTCTCTCCACGACCTCGCTATACGTTCAACACAATAGCACTCTTCACCACCGACAATCAGAAGGTGGTGGATTTCTACTGCGACATATTCGGCTTTGAGACAGAATGGAACGGCATCGACATTGACGTTGAGATGCACCTTGGTACTTCGACAAACTCAGGACAAGCTCTGCGCATCCTCCTCTTCCCACGCGATGCAATAGAGAAGATGACTCAGCAACGGTTCACCTATCCATCTGGCATCAACGGCACGATGGAACTGTCATTCGATGTTCCTTCCTTTGTCGATGTGGATAAGGAATACGAACGTGCAGTGAGCATGGGCGCAAAACCAATAATGGAACCGACAACCGAGCCTTGGGGACAGCGCACATGCTATGTTGCCGATCCAGAGGGTAATCTTGTTGAGATAAGTTCGTTTGATGAACAACAATAAAACATATTATGGTACGTACTCTTTGTTTTCAATTTCTAATCATAATGCTTTGCCTCGTCGCTCAGGCGCAAGAGACACAGAGACTTGACAAGGACTCTGTGTTGCGACGTGTAGATAAACTCAAAGCATTGGTTGACAAGAAGTACTGGTCCTCCTTCAATGCTCCGCAATATGCACTTGAGATGAACTACTACGAGGACGGTCCTTTTCGCATGCATCTGGTAGCGAACGGCAATTATTCTAAGCCAAGGATGGAATGCAGCTCGCCCGAGGTGACATTCAAGACCATACCTGATGTCACCACCTACGAGGAGTGGTACGCCATGCTGATCCACGAATGTTTCCATGGGTTTGTATATCGGAAGCACCCACAGTTCTGGAACAATTTGATTGAGGCAAACCCACAGGACTTCTATGCTTCCGACTCACTCAGAGCATTGAAAGAAAACTATGGATGGTATGCCGACAGGCTGGGCAAGGAAAACTCGCTGCTCTCGCAGATGATTGCCGCCAAAGATATAGCGGAAGTGAAACAACTGTGGGCAGAGTTTTTGCCAATACGCAACGAGCGTTTATGCTTGGTCAGAGAGCTACTCGGACTTGACATCGAACTCTTTTATCCTATGACCGAAACCAACGAGGGAACGGCACGCTACATTGAGTATTGCCTCTACCGAGAGCTGGGCATTGAAGGCAAGGCTGACTGGATGACAAACCTCGACAGCAACTCCTACTACTATGCCTCAGGGCTTTACATGATTCTCATAATGGAGAAATTCGACATTGAATTCCGCGACGATCTGTTCGAAAGATACTATACACTTACAGACTTAATGAATGATAAATTGAAGTAATGCAAACTGAAAGCAATCGAGTTTACTCGCTTTGTTCACAAAGAATCCTTCTGCGTCCTTGGCAAGAATCTGATGCTGAGGCATTATACAAATACGCAAGTGATCCTATCGTTGGAGAACGTGCTGGATGGTCACCACATAAGAGTGTGGAGGAAAGCTTGGAGATTATCAGAACAGTATTCAATACCCCCACGACTTGGGCTATCGTATTGAAAGAAAGCAATGAGGCGATAGGCGCAATGGGCTACATGCCCGACTGTCCGTTGAACCTCCCTGCTCGTGAAGGCGAGCCGCTTGTTGGCTATTGGGTAGGCAAGCCATACTGGAATCAAGGCATCTGCACCGAAGCCTTGCAGCTGATGCTCGACCACATCCGCAAGAAATCGGACTACACATCACTCATTTGCAGTCACTTCGTAGATAACCCTGCTTCGGGCAGAGTGATGGAGAAGTGCGGATTCGTGCCAACAGGAGAGACAGCCGTAGATAAAGACTTGTACTTTGGAGAGAACAGACCGATGCGAGTATTGAGATTAGAATTACAAACAAAAACAATGAACATACGATTAGAACAACCATCAGACTATCGTGAGGTGGAGAACCTTACGCGTGAGGCATTCTGGAACGTGTATGCACCAGGATGCGTGGAGCATTATGTGCTCAACCAGTATAGAAACAATCCTGACTTCATTCCAGAACTTGACTTTGTGATGGAGGAAAGCCCCTACCCTGTTTCCACGAGGGGAGGAGAAGACTGTCACTCAAGGATTATTGGTCATGTAATGTTCTCAAAGGCAGAGATCACAAAGGAGGATGGCACTATTCTTCCTGCGTGGACCTTCGGGCCCATCAGCATTCATCCCGACTACAAGCGCAAGGGATATGGATTGAAGCTTCTGCAATATGCTCTTGAAAAAGCAAAGGCGATGGGCATCGGCGTGATATGCATGGAGGGCAACATCGACTTTTACAGACACGCAGGCTTTGTGGTGGCAAGCACTCTTGGCATTCACTATCATGCTGAACCTAAAGAGAATGAGGTGCCTTATTTCCTTGCTCAGGAACTCATCCCTGGCTATCTCGACGGCATAGAAGGAACCTATCATACTCCGAAAGGCTATTATGTGGCTTTCGAGAACAAGGAAGACTTCGAGGCGTACGAGGCAACCTTCCCCCAGAAAGAGAAGAAACAGCAGGAGGGACAACTTGTTGACGATTGTACGAAGAATCCAAACGACCAGTAAAGGTAACCCCATAAAAATGGGATGAAGCTCTGTCGAAAGAGCCTCATCCCTTATATTTTCAATTAAACGAAATTATGTTTTTACTTTATCTTGACGCTTCTGAGGTTCACGCCCTCTGTGAGTGCCTTGAAGGTGAGGGTGTGTGTGCCTGTGCCGTTGACTGGGAGGGTGACTGTCCTTTGGGCATAGTTGCGAAGCACGTTGTGTTTCCATTCTTCGCTATGATCTTTTGTCTGGTATTCTATTTCTTGTGGTGCGCTGCCATCAACGGAGACGGAGAATTTGAGCGTTTTGCCGTCGATTGGGAAGTTTGGCAGAAGATGAATTTCAAAGGCAGTTTCCTTTGAACCGCTCGTAGTGCTGAACTCTATCTTTTTCTCTTCGTCTTTCTGAACTGCTTCCCATGAGGATGCGGAGAAGAGGACCTGCTCGGTGGCTGATGCTGCAGGATAGGTGAGGGAGGTGCTGACCTTGTCGAACACAGGAAGCTTGCGTGGTGCTCTGTCCATGATGCCTGCCCACTTGGTGTTCTTGTTGTAGGTGCGTGTGAGTGCTGCGATGGAGTCGTGCGCTTCGGCACTCTTCTCTGGACAGAGGTACTTGAAGTTCATCTGTGCTGCTGCCTGAACAGGATACTGGATGAGCTGGAAGTATGCGTCGCGCTTGTTTGGTGCAACTTGCTTTGCCAATGCTTGTGCGGCGTCGGATATGCGCTGATAGTCTGCCACTCGCATCTTCACGTCTGCTGCTGTCCATCCCTCAACTGGACGAATTTCTTTCCACTGGTCGCCATCGGACGTGCGGTTGCCGCCCATGTGCTCTGGCTTGCGGTCGAAGGCGAGGCGATAGTAGTCGGTCATGACGGATGTGAGCGTGTCGGCAAGGTCGAATCCGAACTCACGCTTTACGAACTGCTTGAGGGCAAGATGCTCGTTTGTCTTCTTGCGCAAGCCGAACCATGCCATGTTGAGGAAGTCTTCTACGAGATATTCCATTGGCTTGATGTCGCCCACGTTGAGCACCCATATCTGCTGAACGCCACGCATGTATGCTTCGGTGAGCTGCTGGCGCATAAGCTCTGGGGAGGCAGAGCCTAACCATAGGTAATCGTGAGGTGCGCCCCAGTAGGACACATGGTAGTAGAGGCCGTTGCCGCCATCACGAAGCATCTCGTCTTCTGTTGGGAAATGGCGTATGTAGCCGAAGTTGTCGTCTGTCCACATAAGTGTGACATCCTCGGGAACCTGCAAGCCTGCATCGTAAACCTCCTGAACTTCCTTGTATGGGATGAACACCTGTGGAATTTTCTTCACATCGACATTGACATGCGACTGGAGGAGCTGACGCTGGTCGGCAAAAATGGTCTGCAGGAGTTCTTTCTTTTCTTCAATGGTCTTTGCGCCCTTCATGCCGCTGTCGTGAAGACCACGCATGCCGAGGGTATAGACTATCTCCTGATTCTTCACTTCCTGCAAGCGCTCACGCCAGAACTTCTTGATCATTGTAGGATTGGCAGCATAGTCATATTCGCCAGCACCAGATATCTTCCATTCTGTTGCAGGAGATGTTGCCATCGGTTCGCAATGGCTGCCGCCAATGTAGATGCCGTACTTATGTGCCATCTCACGGTTGCCTTCGATGGCAAAGAAAGCCTTGCCTGCCTCGTGCATTGCTGGCCAGAAATAGTTGGCACGAAGACGAAGCATGAGCTGGAATATCTTTTCGTTGATTTCCGGACCTATGATGCCGCCGCTCCAAGGAAGAATGCCCCAGTCCTCATCGTTGATGAAGATTCCGCGATATGCCACGGCTGGGCTCTGCTCCATTGTGAAATCGCGATACATAACCACGTTTGCCTTGTCGGGTGTGCAGTCTGCCCACCATTCCCATGGAGACACGCCCATGATGTATGACAATTGGAGAAGTCCGTATGCCAATCCATGAGCATCAGCACCCTCTATGTAAACCTTGCCGCCTTTGACATTGATGCGGAAGCCTTCGCGAGGAAGCGTCTTGTCCAGAGTGGCAACGATCATTGCTTTTTCTGGCTTGTCCATGCGACTCAATTCTGTACCAAGCACAGCCTTGAAATCTCCTGAAAGCATTTCAAGCGCAGTCTCACTCACTGGCGCATCTGTCTTATCTACATAGATTGTAGCTTTCTGACCAACTGCAAGAGTAAAGTCCTGCGCCTTGGCAACCATCGCTGCCATACACATTATAAATATATAAGCAAATCGTCTCATATTTTAAGCTATTATTTATGTGACATTGAATTAGTTTTTGCAAAAATACAAAAACTTGAAACATTAAAGCATAAAAATGATACACTTTCTTCTTTTTATACCCATATTTTTTCATTAACTTTGCAAAAAATTAAAGAAAGACAACAATAAATCACTATTAAAATTTCAGTTTATATGAAGTTAAAAGACATAGCTTCTGGCTCTTTCAATGCCGCTGAATGGGAAGCAAAAGGGTATCAATTGCCAAAATTTGATATCGCTGCCGTTCAAAAGAAGACTCATGACGAACCTACTTGGGTTCATTTTGGCGGTGGAAATATTTTCCGCGCTTTCCCTGCTGCTATTCTCAACGATGCTCTCAACACTGGCAAGTATGACCGTGGTGTGATTGTGGCAGAAACTTTCGACTATGAGGTCATCGACAAGGCTTATGCTCCTTACGACAATCTCTCGCTCGCTGTTTCGCTCTGCTCAAACGGCACAATCGAGAAGAAGGTTATCGCTTCTGTCACAGAGTCGCTCAAGGCAGACTATCAGTTTGAGGATTGGAAGCGTCTTGTTGAGATCTTCAAGAACCCATCTCTTCAGATGATTTCGTTCACCATCACAGAGAAAGGCTATACATACAACGATGCTGACCTCGCTCGCGGTCTCACTCCTGTTTTCGCTATGGGCAAGGTGACAGCTCTCTTGCTTGAACGCTTCAACGCAGGCAAGCTTCCACTCACTGTTCAGTCAATAGACAACTGCTCACACAATGGCGACAAGGTTAAGGCTGGCGTATTCGGCTATGCTGAGAAGTGGGTGGCTGACGGACTTGCTCCGGCAGAGTTCCTTGACTACCTCAAGGACGAGACAAAGATCACTTTCCCTTGGTCGATGATTGACAAGATCACTCCTCGCCCTCACCAGAAGGTAAAGGAAATGCTCGCTGCTGATGGCTTTGAGGATAATGACTACATCGAGACAGAGAAGCATACATTCACAGCTCCATTCGTTAATGCAGAGGAAGTTCAGTACCTCGTCATTGAGGACAACTACACCAACGGTCGTCCTCCAATGGAACTTGGCGGCACACTCTACACTACTCGTGAGACTGTTGACCAGGTAGAGACAATGAAGGTGACAACATGTCTCAACCCTCTCCACACAGCCATGTCTATCTACGGCGTAATGCTCGGCTACACTCTCATCTCGGCAGAAATGGCAGACGAGGATCTCCGTCCATTCATCCAGAAGATTGGCTACATGGAGGCTATGCCTGTAGTGACAGACCCAGGCGTGCTCAACCCATACGAGTTCATTGGCGACGTAATCAACAAGCGCCTCCCTAACCCATTCATGCCAGACGCTCCACAGCGCATCTCTACCGACACATCTCAGAAACTTCCTATCCGCTTCGGCGAGACAATCAAGAAGTATGTTGCTCGTGGTCTCGACATGAAGAACCTCGTACTCATCCCACTCACTCTTGCAGGCTACGCTCGTTTCCTCAAGGCACTCGACGACAACCTCGAACCATTCTCACCTTCATCCGACCCTAAGCTTGATGAGCTCATGGCAATCGTTGCCCCACTCGAGATTGGCAAGCCAGATCAGGACTGGTCACCACTCAAGCAACTCTTCTCTCGTGCAGACATCTTCGGCATCGATCTCTACGAAGCAGGACTTGGCGAGAAGATTGAAGGCATGGTGAAGGAGTTGTATGCAGGCAAGGGCGCTGTGAGAGAGACATTGCATAAATATACATCAAAAAGATAAGACCCTCCCCCCTTACCCCCTCCCGTTAAATAGGGAGGGGGAGGTAGTTACTTTTGCTGATGGGCTTGTGTGCCATTTTGCTGGTAAGAGTGTGTGCAATTTGTTGTTAAATGCTTTTGTTTTAATATAATATGTGGAAGTATAGGACTGCGGTGTCGGATAGGTATCAATTGCTGAAGGACTTTGCAAGAGAGAATAGGAAGAATCCTACGTTGGCAGAAACGGTTCTATGGCAATCACTGAAATCAGACACAATCGGAACAAAGGTCTTACGACAACATATTATCGGTGATTACATCGTTGATTTCCTTATTCCATACTACAATCTTGTTATAGAAGTAGATGGAGGGTATCATGCAGAAAGAACACAGCAAGAGGACGATGCGGTGAGGTCAGACTTTTTGAACTCCAATGGGTTTTACGTAATGCGTTTCACGAACGAACAAGTGTTATACGATACGGAATGCACTCTTACCAGAATCCAAGAACTAATAGAAAGAATTAAAAAATAACACATTAAAACTCCCATCACACCCCCGGGAGCCTAAACATTCTAACTCCCCCTCCCTATTTAACGGGAGGGGGTCGGGGGGTGGGTCTATGGAAAGAACATGGCGTTGGTTTGGCAAGAAAGACAAGATCACTCTTGCACAATTGAAACAAATAGGCGTTGAGGGCATCGTGACTGCATTGCACGACGTGCCACTTGGCGAAGTTTGGACTCGTGAGAAGATTCACGAGCTCAAGGAATATATTGAAAGCTACGGAATGAAGTGGAGCGTGGTAGAATCACTCCCTGTAGTTGAGACACTTAAATATGGCGGTCCTGACCGCGAACAGCAGATTGAGGTGTATAAGCAGAGCCTCCGCAACCTCGGCGAGGAAGGCATCAAGTGCATCTGCTACAACTTCATGCCTGTGCTCGACTGGGCTCGCACCGACCTCTCACACGACAACCCTAACGGTGCCAACAACCTCTACATGGATTGGGGCGTATTCGCTTACTTCGACATCTACATCCTCAAGCGTGAAGGTGCTCGTGAGGATTGGGCTGAGTTCTCGAAGGTACACAAGTGGGGACGCGACCTCGTGGCTGAGGCAGACAAGATCAAGGAGACAGCAACTCCTGAGTTCGACCACTCTATGGTTGAGAACATTATCATCAAGACTCAGGGCTTCGTGTCGGGCAACTTCAGCGAGGGCGACTCTGCACCTATCCAGAAGTTCCACGACTTGCTCAAACTCTATGAAGGCATCGACAAAAAGCAGCTTCAGGAGAATATGAAGTACTGGCTCGAAGCTATCATGCCTATCTGCGACGAGTATGACATCAATATGTGTGTTCACCCAGACGATCCTCCATACCCTGTCTTCGGTCTTCCACGCATCATCGGCAGCCTTGAGGACATCCAGTGGATGCTCGATGCTGTGCCAAACAAGCACAACGGTCTCACATTCTGCGCTGGCTCATTCTCAGCAGGCGAACACAACGACTGCGTTGCTATGGCAAAGCAGTTTGCTGACCGCACTCACTTCGTTCATCTCCGTTCTTGCCACATCTTCCCTAACGGCAACTTCACAGAGGCTTCTCACCTCGGTGGTCGTGGCGACCTCATCGAGCTCTGCCGCATCTTCGAGCAGGCAGAGAAGGACGGCAAGTGCAACAGCGGACGTCGTCTTCCAATGCGTGTTGACCACGGCATGACATTCACCGACGAACCAGGTGGTGTGTTTGACGAAAGCAACCACGGTCACAATTCAGGCTACACTCTTCTCGGCCGTATGTTCGCAATGGGACAGATTCAGGGCGTTATCGCCACTGTTGACCGCGAACTCGGCATTGAGTACAAGCAGCCAGGCTTCTACGATTAAGACATTTGCATTAGCAACACATATATAATATTATACACAAAGAGCGTATCACTTGTCTCAGACATTTTGATACGCTCTTTTTTCTTTATATAGCTATATTCTTCAACACGTCTTTGAGCAAGTGTGTTGCGTTTTTGCTCAAATGGCACATAGTCCCAATAAACTTGCCACTAAATTGACGCAGCACCTAAAAACAGGGAAAAATGCGTGTTAATAAAACTTCTCAGAAAAAAGTGTATGAAAATCATACACAAAACTGTATGATTTTTTTACACTTTGCAATTTCGGTGTGTTTTTTTGCGTATATATATAATAATAAGGTGTAACTTTGCACCAAACATATAAAATCAAATCGACATGAAACGAACAGCATTAACATTACTCATGGTGCTCTGCGTGGTATGCGGATGGGCACAAAAGAAGGCTATGGTGTGGGACACTCCTGCCGTAGATGAGAATGAACAAATTGAAGGATATTTCCAAACGCTTATCGAAGTGACTCGCGTGGAAATGGACAAGGACGAGACGCGCCTGTTTGTGCATCTGGCAGAGAGGGACGACAACTCTTTGAGGTTTGCAAAGGACACTTACCTTCTGGCTGATGGAAAACGATACGCCGTGAAGAGTTGTGACGGCTTGACGCTTGACGAATGGACATCGCTGACAAACAGGGGCAGAGCAGATGTTGTGTTCCATTTTGAGCCTCTGCCACAGAACACGCAGAAGTTTGACTTCATAGAGGGTGATGGCGAGAGGGCGTTCATGGTTTTGGGCATTGAGAATGCTGAGACAAAGGCAAAGAGCCTCTTTCCTTCATGCTGGCGCAACGATGCCACAGGCGACTGGGAGATTGCTTTCTATGACGAATGTGCCATCTACGATTGTCGTTTCTGGAACTATAAGCAGAATACGGACAAGGGCGGCAAGCATGTGCTTGTGCTTGAATCGGATGGTGAGGAAATGACTGTGACAGTCGGCAAGGCTAAGCGTGACAAGCGCACAATGAAGATAGGCGACAAGTCGGTGTCTTGCTCGCTCATTTCTACAATCACATTGCCTGATTATCCGACAAAGGACACTCGCACAGGCTTCATGGATACTGGCTATCAGCAGGGCGACACCGTCACTCTTGTTGGTTGGCTGAGAGGCATTCCGGAGGAGATGAAGAAGATGGGCGATGAGTATTCCGTATCTTATCAGAATATCATTACTAATAATCAGGACGAGAGCTACACAAAGATGGATTCTCTGGGACGCTTCACTATGAAGATACCATTGATCAACTCCTCTGAGGTGTTCTTCGATTGGCAGAGAACATTCATACGCACACTCTTCGAGGCTGGCGAGACATACTTCCTGCTCTACGATTTCAAGAGCGGACACAAGCTCTTCATGGGCAAGAACGCACGCTTGCAGAACGAGATGCTGGCTCTTCCGCTGGCATGGAGTTCTTACAATGCTCCGTATGAAGAGGGCAAGAAACTTACTTCAGACGAATACCTGAAGGGCGCAAAGGCGATTTACGATGGCAACATGGACGAACTCAGCAACCGCATCAGCAAGCACCCTAACCTTTCTGAGAGATACAAGGAATACCAGAAGGGGAACTATACCATAGGTCTTGGCCACCAACTTATGCAAGGCAGATACCGTGTCAAGAATCGTGAGTTGTCAAAGGAATACTTGGACTTTGCCAGTGAACTGTGGAATGCCGTCCCTAAGCCTTACACGCTCAATCGTGACTTTGGCACTTTCATGAGGGATTATGTGGAACAGCATGTGGATGACAAGTATAGCGTAAGATTCGAAAAGTATTCGATTACCAACCCTGGCGATGCCATTCCGTCCATCTTCAAGTATTTCCGCAAAGCAAAGAATATAAAAGTTACTGACGAGGAACTTGACATAATGATGCGAGAATCGGAGTTGACCATGGAATTCAACAGGAAGCTTGCCCAGACGGAAGATGCGGAAGAAAAGGCAAGGCTGGAAGAAGAATACGACAATAACGACATAGAAAAGAAGGCATCTGAAATAAATGAAAGAGACGACATAAGCGAGTTCATCCAGAAAACGCTTCCTCTGATACCTGTGTTCCAATCTCTTTCCATCGCCGATTCCGTGATCAACGACGAACTGCTCAGGGAGATTATCATCACTCGCAAATTGTACGATCGTATTGACCACGACCGCAAGTCTTTCAGCGATGAGGTGATGGAATTCTTCAATGAGAATGTCAAATCGCAAATGGCAAGGGACATCATCAACCGTGAGCAGGAGAAGTATCTTGCCTTAGAGCGGCGCGACATCAGCAAGTTGGCAAGCCTGAAGAAGAACGACAACCTTGAGGGCATGAGTGATGGCGAACAGCTTCTGCGCAAAATCATTGAGCCATACAAAGGCAAGTTCGTTCTCATTGACTTCTGGGGCACATGGTGCGGTCCATGCAAGGATGCACTTTCACACGCTGGAGAGATGCGCGAGGCGCTGAAGGACATTGACATCGTATATCTCTACTTGGCAAACCGAAGTCCTGAAGATGCATGGCAGAATGTCATCAAGGAGTACGACCTTCTGGGCGACAACATCGTTCACTACAACCTGCCCGATGCCCAGCAGTATGCCATCCAGAACTTCATGAGCATCTATCAGTACCCAACCTACAAACTCATTGACAAGCAGGGCAACATCCTCGATGTGGATGCCAATCCTCTCGAACTTGACAGCATGGTTGAGTTCTTGAAGAAGTTGGAATAGAGACAGAAAAAGCGAGCGTGCAAGGAAATAATCTTTGCACGCTCGTTTATATATAGAACTTTATGGTTCTGCTACTTTTGAAGGGTACGAGTCTTCATTTGCCATTTCTGTATAATCAACCGAATAATACACAGAGTCTTCCGTTTCTGTACGCTCGCACAATCCCGAATTTGCAAACATGCCCTCAAAGCTTAAATCCTCATCTATGTCTGGCCAATGTATGCCTGTTCGTGACAAGTAGAAATGCCCCCTCTGCGCTTGTGAAGCACTTGCCAATCGCTTCCACATGGCGAAAGGATAACTGGCGCTCAAACCGTCAACAGTCGTAGCATGAACAGCGAGTTCATCAACCCAAACTTTGCTAATCTTGTGCTTCATATCAGGAATTATACATTAAAAAAGTTCTTCCATCGGTCTATTATTACTTCCACATTCTCTTCTATTACTCCTTCGATTATGGAAATTTCATGTTTCTTGAATCCATGATTGAACACTTGTTTAACTTCTGGGTGGACGTTATACTTCGCCTCTTTCCCATCCTTAACCACATGGACATGAATTGGCTCGTGGTCATCGGAGTAGAACTTGAAAATATAACCGAAGAGTATGAATATGGTTGGCATACGCTGATTCTTTTATTTTTTTGCAAAGATATACAAAAACTTTCAAACAAGTGTTTTTTATCGCAAAAAACACTCTTTTTCTTTACCTCTCTCCAAAAAGTGTATGAAAATCATACACAAAACTGTATGATTTTTTTACACTTTGCATTTTCGGGGTGTTTTTCTT
>JAGHUI010000060.1 GCA_018064885.1 Candidatus Minthosoma equi
TTTCCAACCTGTGCATTGAATGATTCAACAAGTGAAGTGAGGGATGCTTCAGCAAACTGCAAAGCGAATTGGGATAAAAGATTCTTTTCCATTTTACGTTGTTTTTGAAGTTTAACATTGTCTTCCACATCGTACCTTGACCACCGTGGCACGTAAAAATACTCGGTTGGCGAGTCCGCTAAAAGCGACTGCTCTTGATGTTTCGTTTGCAAAGGTACAAATAAAATTTGAAATACATCGCAATACACAAGTACATTTTGTCCAAGTTTTAGGCGTAATAGCGCACAATCTGATCTCTTCAAAAGCAGGATTCCTCAATAAAAATGTGTATTCTGTGTAATTATTCCCCAATAAAAGTGTAATTATTTTAAGATTATTCCCCATGTTTTATGTATTTTATCTTGTGTAAATGGTTTATATTTAGTAATTTTACACCCGAATAATCAATTATAATAAGTAAATGAAAAGAAATATATATTCTGAACTCATCAGATGGAAGGAAAATCCTAGTCATAAGCCTCTGGTGTTGTTAGGTGCAAGACAGGTAGGAAAGACATATATCGTCAAGAAATTCGGAACTACAGAATTCAAAAACATGGTGTATGTGAATTGCCACAACAATACGTTTGTGACGAATCTGTTTTCTGATTTCAATATCGAGCGTATCATTTATCAGTTAGAGCAGGCATACGAACAGAAAATAGTGACTGGGAAGACGTTGCTTTTCTTCGACGAGATTCAAGAGGTAGCGAATGGTATTCCCGCCTTAAAGTACTTCTGCGAGGACAAGCGCGAGTTGCATGTCATCGTGGCTGGTTCGTTGCTTGGAATTTCGTTGCGTGAAGAAGAAAGTTATCCTGTAGGTAAGGTGGATGACCTACGTATGTATCCCATGACCTACGACGAATTCCTGCTTGCCAATGGCAGGGAGATGTTGGCAGAGGCAGTAAGACGGTTGGATTGGAATTCGATGGCTTTGCACCATGACACGCTGGTGGAGTATCTGCGCCAGTATTACTTTACAGGAGGAATGCCGGAAGCTGTCAGCACATGGCTTGAGGATCATGATGCAGCGAAAACACGACAGGTGCAGCGATCTATTCTTTCTACATACAACAGAGATATGGGCAAACACACCAAGACGGAGGTAACACGCATCAGAATGGTATGGAACAGCATTCCTGCCCAGTTGGCAAAGGAAAACAAGAAATTCGTCTATAAGGATGTAAAGAAAGGTGGTAGAGCTGCTGAGTTTGAAAAAGCCATACAGTGGTTGGTCGATGCAGGACTTGTGTATCGAGTGACACGTGTAGCAAAACCTGAGGAGCCTCTGAAGTTCTATGCAGAAGACTCTTTCTTCAAGATTTATATGCTTGACCATGGGCTATTAGCTTGTATGTCAGGAGCACGCTCTCGCGAGATGTTGCTCGGTATGGAGGTATTCAGCGAGTTTAAAGGCGCTTTTACAGAGAACTTCGTACTGTCACAGATAAAATCTTTGGAACTGCATGACGAGATGGACAAGAACATCTTCTACTACTCTAAGGATAACTCTAGCATGGAGGTGGATTTTGTGGTTCAGACAAGAGATCGGGTCGTTCCAACGGAAGTGAAAGCAGAAGAGAATGTGAGAGCAAAATCTTTGCGCACATTCATTACAGAGGATTTTAGTGACCTTAAACTAAAAGGATTGCGAACCTCCATGAAACCATACATTGACCAAGAATGGATGGAGAACATCCCATTATATGCCACGGAAGCATACTTTAAGGACACAGGATTGGGAACAGATCTTTAATGCGAATTTATCACAGCTTTTATAATATGCAGCCGAAACCAATACAAAACAATACAATCCGACAAATAGTTGCAGAAAGAATTAATACTCAAAATACATCACCTTATGACAATGGAGATGTGAACAACATAGAATGTAACAACATGTTTATGGGTATCAAACAAAATGGTAACACCTTTCATGTCTGTGTTGATGACAGGGCGTATTAAGTTACAATAATATAAGAAGTGCAAATAGAGTGTTCAGTTTATTAAAAGATGATATTAAGAATATTATTCTACAGAGATGGAGGATTCTAACACAACAATAGACAAAAGAGATGGCGTGCCAAAAGTCACTGACACGCCATCTTTTAATTATGCATAAAAATATGCAGAATCACATATACGGGTCAAGTTCTATGTAGTTGCCTATAATAAAGTTGAAGGACAATAGAATTGCTGCAGAGATGTTGAATGTTTTATTTGGATAAAGTCTTTATGCTTTTATGTACTGCAAAGCAATCACACATACAAATCTGATATTTTTTGTTTTTGGGTGTAGATTTCCTCTAAATTGGGTGTATTTATTTTTTTTGGCTGTAAAACCTGAAAACTCGGATTTACAGCCATTTTTCACGCTAAATCCCTATAAATGATACTTTATAAGGCTTGATGATACCCTAGTTTTTGGGTGTAAAATTGGGTATAAAAAAGAAAACTCGCTGAAAATCAGCGAGTTTCGCGGAGAGAGAGGGATTCGAACCCCCGGTACCTCTCAGTACGTCGGTTTTCAAGACCGATGCAATCGACCACTCTGCCATCTCTCCAAAAGAAAAGGGTGTGAGTGGTTCACCCTATCTTTGTACGCCCTCAGGGGCTCGAACCCTGGACCCATTGATTAAGAGTCAATTGCTCTACCAGCTGAGCTAAGGACGCATCATAAATTGCGCTTCAGGATGGGCTTGAACCAACGACCCCATGATTAACAGTCATGTGCTCTAACCAACTGAGCTACTGAAGCATTGTTCCTTTCGTGAAGAGGAGGAGACTCGAACTCCCACGGGCTGAGCCCACTACCCCCTCAAAGTAGCGCGTCTACCATTCCGCCACCTCTCCAGAAGGATGTTACGAGTTTTGAGTTCTCCAACTTCAGATTGACATTACTTATCGTATTGTCTTTCTTGAGCCTCTTGTCGGATTCGAACCAACGACCCCGAGATTACAAATCACGTGCTCTGGCCAACTGAGCTAAAGAGGCAAACATCGGAAGCTCCGATTGTAGAGCGGAAGACGGGGCTCAAACCCGCGACCCCCAGCTTGGAAGGCTAGTGCTCTATCAACTGAGCTACTTCCGCAGCATATTCACCATTTGTAGTGGGCAGGGACGGATTCGAACCGCCGAAGCCGTAAGGCAACAGATTTACAGTCTGCCCGTTTTAACCACTTACCTACCTACCCAATGGTGATCCGCACAGGATTCAAACCTGTAACCTTTTGATCCGTAGTCAAATGCTCTATTCAGTTGAGCTAGCGGACCATTGAATGGTGAACTATGTTGTGGGCGTTGACGGATTCGAACCGCCGACCCTCTGCTTGTAAGGCAGATGCTCTGAACCAGCTGAGCTAAACGCCCTTGTTTTGGGGTTAACTTGGAACATCAACTTGTTTCTCTAAACTTGCTGATTTTTTGTTGTTCCTTCGTTCCTTCCCGAAAGCGAGTGCAAAGGTAGGGACTTTTTAGTTAACCGCCAAACATTTTGAAACTTTTTTTTCAATTTTTTTTAGCTCTTTCTTCTAATCAGTTGATTTTCAACAAAAGTTATTTTTATATATTTTTTGCCTCTTGATATACATCAATAAAAATATGCAGTTTTACATCATTTTGCAATTTTAAGAGAAAGTCCATTTGTATGGCCTCCGAACTGCTTTGCATACTCACATTCGGCAGTAGAAATGCCAAAATTGTATGTTCCTGCTCTGACAATGGTATAATCCATATCTGTCGTTGCAGTTCCACGAGTGAACCAATCAAAGAACATATCGTATGAAGAATCGTGAATCGCTAGATAACAACTGCGACCTCCCATATACTGATAACCGGAAACCGTTCTTTCTGGTTCAAGGCATGCAGGGATCTGAACATTGACATGAACAAAGTCCATATCCCTATCAGAACTTACAATAGAACGAACACGCACCTTATCACCCACATTAAGCATCATTCCATCTTGGAACTCTTCCCAGTCATCCTTATTGATCTTTTTTATATAAAGCTTACGGTCTATTTTTAGTTCGTTTGTGGAATAGAAGTTCACATTATTAATATCCTCCTGATAAACAGCATAAGCAGCGCCCCATGAAACACTTGGAGAAGTTTTCTTTATATTCATAGACTTCACCCCATCTGCAATAATATTATCAGAAACATCTGCAATAACATTTCCTTGAAGAATCAAATTGCTATTCTTACCCTCGATTTCTTCACGCCTGTCGTTAATTGTTCCATAATCAAATTTGTCAACAACAACATCATCAATTTTTATCTCAGGCAATTTAGTTTCATGGAATGTTTCAGATCCTGAAATTTTCATCAGAAGATCAACAACATCAATTGTATTCATTGGAGAATCCCACTTCTGAACTTGCTTCTGACAAAGCAGCCAAAGCTGCATTTCGTTCAAATAAGCATCGTTCCTATCTTTAGCATAAATAGCATACATTGCTGCCACCTGAGTTGGGATACGGTAATCCATCCATGAATAGTATGCTGCATCTGTAGCAAAGAATCTGCCTTGGTTTGGCTTCGAAACAGTATAATCCTTTATATAGTTAACCAAACGGTCTGCTACAGTTTTCTTACCGAAAGTTCTAAGCATGAGAGAAACATTAGCAGCGCCATAAATCGTCATATTACTTTTGTCCATCTTTTTCACTTTCGCAACATACGCATTACGCATCTTCACCACTTTCTTGCTTACAGGCGTATCTATTCTCTTGGAAACAAGACTCAAATAATCAATAACACTATTCGAAGGATAGACCTTCCTTTTATTTTTCTTTGCCAACTCATAATCCCCAAGCATGCAACTGTCAAGATATGACAAGCCATCGTCAAGCATCTTGGCAATATCATCCGAAGGCTTTTCTACTCTTGCAAGCTGTTCACATACAGCCATTGTGATGTATCGGCTGCTCTCCATACCCTTGAACCAACTCCAACCGCCATCAGCCTTCTGAAGTTCAACGAGTTTCTGCTTAGCTTTTTCATAAGATCGAGTCATCGCATTCAAATCCTCATTTTTCGTGATGATGACAGGGAACGTATTTGCCAATTCAAGGACTTTCCCATTCGCATAAAGCGACGTAGCATAGCTTACAGCATCATCATAGCAAGGAGAGCTGACCCCCTTCAATGCTTCAATACACATCCAAGAAGGATTATCTGTATATTCCACCTTCAGCTTGCGCCGAGCCGCTGTGGATGAGTTCTGATTGAACAATGCACTCAGGTCGTAATCTTTCTCCACTGGCACACCATCCGCATTACCCACAAGATAGAAAGGCACAGCTTCAACAATCTGCTTCTTTGTGGAAAGAATAGGCAAATAGTTTCTTTCGCCATCACTCGTGCCATCGCTGACAGCTACGATTTCGCAGTCAAATCCTTCCCATCCTTCCTTCACCACAAAATCAAACGATACACCAATCGTCTTACCTGCATCCATAGCAAAAGCTTTTTCTTGTTCAAAAGCAACATCGCCTGTTTCCGGATTGATCAAACGCATTCTCACCCCACCCTTCAGCTCCGTCTCACTTTGATTGATAATAGATGTTGTTATTTCTGCAGAATCACCCCAACGCAGGAAGCGAGGCATGTTAGGACGCACCATAAATGATTTCTTAACTGTAGCAGTTGCAGAAATCTTTCCATAATTCACATCTTTAGTATGAACAAGCCCTAAAAACTTCCATTCTGTCAATGATTCTGGCACAGTGAATGATATCTGCACATTTCCTTTGCTGTCACTCATGAGATGAGGGAAGAAGAATGCCGTCTCACTGAAGTCTGTGCGAACAGCAGCATTGCTATAATCTACTTTCATGATATCAGGTTCAGATGCCTCTTCTGCAGGTACAACCATCAATCCGCCAACCTTTTCTTGCAAAGCACCATCAACAGAAGCCATTTCTGTATTTGCCATTTCACGGTAAACAGCACTTTCCTCAACTCTTGTTGCTGCCGCCATCATCACTTTTGCTTTGCGTCCTCCACCTTTCACAGAGTAATATCTGTCGTGAGCAAATCTCATCATCTCATCATACCTTCTTGTATGATATGCACTAGAAACATAATGCCCGCTCAATGTTCTAGTTGTCAAATACACACCATTAGATGGCACAATAGAAGCAAAAGGAACATTTCTACCAAACCACACGCCGAAATCCCAATCATAAGGATAACGGCTTATACGATCAAGGGCAGCATCATACATGGTTGCCATCATTTCAGCACGACCCACAGCCGTTCCGTCTTTTTTCTTCACAGTAAGAGTCCATGTCTCCTTCTGTCCTGGCTGAAGCTTGTCACGGAACGAAGCCCATGAAACATCCAGTTTCTTTTCTGGAGCCACGCGTTCAAATCTGGAGTAATAAGATGCTGAATGGCCATTACGAACATACGAAGCAGTAACATAAATGCCATCGCCCCACTCTTTTCTATGGCGAAGCCTTATCTTTTTCTGTTTTCCATCAGTAACAAAAGTGTATCTGTCCAGCAGCCCCTCATTGCCATAAACATTCATTATAACAAACGCATCTGTTTGAGCCGTAGAAAAATAAATGTCCACACTTCCATTTTCGGAGAAATGAGTTTCTTTTGCATACATCCAATCACTTTCCTCTACATCAGCCTTTTCGCGCTTGTTCTCCTTCGTTCCAATAGAAGTAACATTTATTGGCTGAAGAGAAGAATCATAAAGAACAAATGTATCTGAATTATTATTTCTATTATTCTCAATTACAGATCCTTTACTATCCTTTGCAGAAGCAAGAACAGAATATTTAACACCAGCCTTCAGACTTGCTGACAATTTTATTTTCTCATTTGATTTGAAGGCACCAACGCATACTGTGTCTCCATTAGCGCAGATAGCATACTCACCTTCTACATCAACTGGCTTGTTATTAGCATTTACAGCTTTAATGATGAAAGAAGAAGCATCTTGCTTATCCATGGCATAATCATCCGGACGCACCTCCAAACCGAATTCCTTATTACTGATGCGGATACACCATTCATTCTCATGACTTTCACCTGCGACATCAGTAACAGTTGCTTTCACACGGAAATTCATAACTTCCATGTCACTATCTTTAAGATACTGATCTGTAAGCATTATTGGCACACGGAACTTGCCATCATCATCTGTGGTGAGCTCGCCCGACTGCATAAAGTTCCAAGAAAGCCTGCGCCACCACACCCAAAATGAGGACATTCCATATTCTACTGTATAATGTACCCTTGCACTCTGCACAGGCACACCATTGAACATTTTTGCCACACCAGTAGTAGCGATGCTGTCGCCAAACACAAACACATTTTCTTTATCGCGCTTTGCAGAACCAGCCTCAACAAGATTCACTTCATCGTTAAACTCAACCTCAAAAGTAGGTCGTTTATATTCCTCTACAGAGAATTGGAAAGCAGCACTATAATCATCCTCCTTATCAGCAAACACCAAATTCCATTTTCCCACATTCGCATCATCTGGAAGAGTGAATTCGTAGCTACCACTTCCCCACTCGTTCGTGACAAATTCTATCGTGTCAATTTTCTTATTTCGAGCATCTTTAACGGTCAAAGCAATATGCTTATTAGCCGAAACTTCTGTTTCATCTGTGATTTGATTATACACGACAATAGAGCCATACACTTTTTGGCCAGGACGGTACAAACCACGATCCATATTATTATATATATGTGTAGAGGCGTCAGGATTGTCTGACTGGTAATTGTGAACGCGAGCATTTGCTCTTGTCCAACTTGTAAAATCCCTGTCTGATTTCAAAGCACGGACATTCATGTTTTTTCCCAAGGTTATGCAGCCATCCTTGCCCGTGACGCCAATAGTGAAAATTGAATCTTGCTTGGAATAATAGCTATACTCCTTCCCTTCAATAGTCACGCCCTCCATTGGACGTCCGGTTTCATTATTCAAGACAATAACATCCGTAAGATCAAATTTCTTGCCAGTCAGATACATCAATCTCATGGAAGTTACGCACAATTCTGTGGTTGCAGTAAATCCGAGCCCCTTCATTTCCACCACATATCTGCCGGCAGGTAATGTAAGCGAAGTCATTTCATCTCCTTTCACAGGCAAATTCTCAGCCCTGCGCTTCATGTTTTTTTCATCTTTGCCAAATACAAGCTCGCGGCTTTCAACAATTGAGCCAGTCAGCTTTAGATCATATTTCGTTTTTTCATCTTTATAGCCATCGAATTGCCTGATATTCACAACGGCACCATCACAATTCCAATAATTAGCGCTTATAACAACTGGCTGTCCAGCAACCAAAACGTCATTACAAGAAATTGTAATTTGTGGTTTAAGCCTATCCGCTAATTTGTTTTTAACAGCATTCTTATTATCAGAAGCGCCAACATTCTCCAATGCCCATCTGAGGAAAACAATTTCTTCATCAATGTTTTCTTTCAAAGGAGAATAACGAACAATGAGATCAGCACCGACTTCCTCATCTTTCACCTCCATAAACAAAGCGTAAATGCTATCCTTCAGCTGTTCCCCAGAAATATAGCCCTCACCTTTGCTGACACGTCTCGCATAATTGAGAGCACCGCTCTTCATCAAAGCATAAGCATTCTTGTTTCCTTTCTTCTTATAGAAATCAGACACGCTGCGAAGCATCTGCATTTTCTCAGCATTGCTCATATTAGAATTCTCTTCAAGGAAATCAGTCAGAACCGACAGCATGTCATGATTGTACAGTTTACTGTCATCCTGCAGTTTCACAATATCTTTATAGTCCTTGCTTGAAGCATTTGCAAGCGCTTCAATGTCAGTAAGAACAGAATTGAAGTATTCGTTCGACTTATCAGTATAGCTCTTTCGTGTCTCCTCATCAAAATCAGTCACAGCAGTCCACACCATTTCTTTATAGCAGACAGCCAGCTGAGCATTAGCAACGCTCCGTTCCACAGCATCAGTTCTATTGCCTATGCTCTTCTCCAGTTTCTTTATACTCGTTGGAAAATTCATCGGATCCAGATCCGTCTCCTTCTGGAATGTCTCAAGACTCTTCTTCAGCAACTTAGGAAAATCGTCATTCTTTGCATTAGAACAAACAGCCATAGTCATAAGAACCATAGCCATAAAAACCTTCAAAACACACTGATTGAAATTAAATCTCATAATCGTTACTCTTTACTTCAATAAAAATAAGGTTTGTTTTCGCCGCCAAAATTAGCAAAAGAATACTATCCGAATATTCATTTATATATTAAAAAAACAAAAATGCACGAAAATTTTACATTTTTTCAACATTACGGCTCAATTGGCAGCTGATGTGAGTTCTTCACCTCGCCAAGAACGAAGAAAGAATTGAGCGAGCCAATACAGTCAAGGTCACCAAGAATGCGGAGCACAAACTGCTGGTAGGCTTTCATGTCAGACACATAGATTTTAAGCATAAAGTCATAATCGCCAGAGATGTTGTAACATTCTACAATCTCAGGAATTTTCTGAACAGCCTCCATGATGCGCTGAGAATTTTCAAAAGAATGCTGTTTCATGCTCACATTGCAGAACACAATAAAGCCCCTGTTTATCTTATCAGCGTTGAGCACAGCCATGTACTTCTCAATGTAGCCCTCTCGCTCCAATCGCTTAACACGCTCGAAGGTAGGTGTAGGAGAAAGGTGGATTTTAGCTGCCAATTCTTTGTTTGTAAGTCTTGAATCTTCCTGCAAGAAAGCAAGAATCTTAATGTCTGTTTCGTCTAAATTTAAGTTCATTTTGCTTGTAAGAATTTTATTCTGCCAAAACAGGCACATCAGCACCCGTATTGGAATATAATTACTGTTTCGGGCGCAAAGGTAGTGATATTTTCCGAACTTTCAATTCTTCTTGGAAAATATTTCAAAAACTTCGTAACTTTGCAGCGTCAAAACAAAAAAACAACTAAAAAACAATTATATTATGAGTACAAAGAATTTTCATCCAGAGACAATCGCCCTCCATGCAGGACAAGTAGCAGATCCAACAACAGATGCTTGCGCAGTTCCAATCTACCAGACAGCATCTTACGTATTCCACAACTCACAGCATGCAGCAGACCGTTTCGGGCTTCGCGACGCAGGCAACATCTACGGACGACTCACAAACTCAACTCAAGGAGTGTTCGAAGATCGCATCGCAGCTCTTGAAGGCGGTGTGGCAGGATTGGCAGTTGCATCCGGAGCCGCAGCAATCACATACGCACTCCAGAACAT
Source organism: Candidatus Minthosoma equi (assembly GCA_018064885.1). GTDB lineage: Bacteria > Bacteroidota > Bacteroidia > Bacteroidales > Bacteroidaceae > Minthosoma > Minthosoma equi. The sequence goes on from JAGHUI010000060.1 coordinate 10,292, forward strand.
TGTTCTTGCTGGCGATCACATCCTTGCAGCAGACAATTTGTATGGCGGCTCATACAATCTCATATCTCACACATTTGCAACACAAGGTATTGAAAGCACATTTGTTAACATAAACAATCTTGAAGCTCTCGAAGCAGCAATCCGTCCTAACACAAAGGTGATCTATGCAGAGACTCTTGGCAATCCTAACAGCGACGTGCTCAACATCGAAGGCGTAGCAGAAGTTGCTCATCGTCATGGCATTGCATTCATCGTAGATAACACATTCGCACCTCTCCTCATCCGTCCTCTTGAGCATGGTGCAGACATTGTGGTTCATTCCGCAACAAAATTCATCGGAGGTCACGGAACATCCCTCGGCGGCGTTATCGTTGATGGTGGCAAGTTCGATTGGAAAGCCAATGCAGACAAATACCCAACGATAGCTAAGCCAGATCCATCATATCACGGAGCCATCTTTGCCGACGTTGCCGGAGCAGCAGCATTTGTAACTCGCATCCGTGCCGTAATCCTTCGCGACACAGGCGCCTGCATCTCACCATTCAACGCATGGATTCTCCTTCAGGGTGTAGAATCATTGCCATTGCGCATTGAGCGTCACGTTCAGAACGCAAAGAAAGTTGTTGACTTCCTTGCAAATCACCCAAAGGTGGCTAAGGTCAATCACCCATCACTTGTCAACCATCCAGACAATGCACTCTACAACAAGTATTTTCCACAGGGAGGAGCAAGCATCTTCACATTTGAGATCAAAGGAGGTCAGGACGCAGCATGGCGTTTCATAGACTCACTCAAAATATTCACCCTCCTCGCTAACGTCGCTGATGTCAAGTCACTCGTGATCCATCCAGCATCTACAACTCACTCACAGCTTTCTCCAGAAGAGCTTGCAGAACAGCACATCACTCCATCAACAATTCGCCTTTCCGTAGGTGTTGAGCATATTGAAGATATTCTTGCAGACATTGAGCAGGCATTTGAACAGGTATAAAAAAGACAATAATCATACAAATAAAAAATTAGGGTGTGTCATCACGACACACCCTAACTTTTTGCAGTAAAACTGCTCAAAAAAAAAAAACCTTATTGGATTTTATTTCTTACTTAGCAAGCTGAGTCTTGAACTCTTCGCATGGCTTGAAGTATGGAATCTTGTGCTCTGGAACAACAACTGACTTGTTCTCCTTGATGAGACGACCAATCTTCTCCTTACGAGTCTTAGTAGTGAATGTACCGAAACCACGGAGGAAGATATCCTCACCTGCAGCTGTCTGATCCTTGATGACTACCATGAGAGCCTCTACAACCTTGAGAGCCTTCTCCTTTTCTACGCCAGTTTCCTTGCTAATAGCTGAAACTATTTCTGCCTTTGTCATAATTATTTCTTTTTATATGTTTTTAATTAATTTATTGATTATCTTCGCTTATATATAAATATATGTGTAACGCACATGAAATTTCCACCAAAGATAATTTCAAGGCGAAAACTTTTGCAAAGATAGCACAAAATATCTCAATAACAAAAACATAGACAAGAAAAAAACACCATTATGAGTGATTTTTCTTGTTTTTCCCCTTAATTTTTAAATACTTTGTCCAAGAAAAGCGTTTTCTGTGATATTTATACTCAGGATTTTTCATGTTTGCATACGCTTCGCGCTCAAACGAAATGTTATAGTATGCTCTGCTCCTGTCAAACCTGTACTGAAACATTCTGACAAGAAACTCCACACCATACCAGAGATAGAAAAACAAGAACAGCATCTCTATCTGCTGCTTGGTATGGATGAGCTCATGATTCAGCTCCACATCAAGCATCTTGCCAAAGCGTCGCTTCGCAAACAACACTCCAAACAGGTTTATCCCATGGAACTCTCCAGGAGGAAAATTTTTCGTATATATCACTTTCATAGTCTTATGTTACTTGATTTCAGAACAAATTTACATGATTGTTATGAAAAAATAGTCCAAAAGATAAAAAAATGTTATAAATAAAAGGAAAAAACTCAAACAACCTGTTAAAATAATTGAATAAAAAGACTAACTTTGCAAAAAATAAAACAGAATACACAAATCTATTTATTAAAAACAGAATACACAAATCTATTTATTAATTATTAAATTCTTAGCTATTTACACTTATGAGAAAAATCTACTTTTCTTTTCTCGTGCTTGCCATGGCAATGGTAAGCATGGTGGCTAAAGCAGCTGACTATGAGTTCAAGGCAAGTTGTGGTCCTAACTCAGAAGATTGGGTGATAGATCAGGCCTATTTCCCTGCAGCTGAAATTGCAGAAAAGCTCGGTTTGGCCGACGCTGCTGCACTCTACGAACTTGTCGGAACTAACACTGCTGTTTATCTTCAGCTTGCTGACGGTTCCATGACAAACGAAGGTTTCTCTGATCCTAACCAGCCTTGGATGAACGCAAATGCTGAAATCTCAGCTTATGGCGCTGAAGGAACTTGTTGGTTTGCAGGTATCGGTGCTGAGGATGATGCAGACAGCATCCCAAGCATCAACGTTTGGGTTGGTCAGATGCCAGGCTATTTCAAGAAGATTTACACTGACAGCGACCTCAAAGCAACATTCTACATCGTTAATGGCGACGCAAAGGTTTCTTTCGAACTCAGCCTCCATGTTGACGCTGCTGTAGAAATTCAGATGCCAACTCCAACAACTTCACTTTCAGCTCTCAACATTGTAAAGAACTATGAAGTTGAAATCCCTCTCATGGTAGGCAAGCAGTATGAAGGCAAGACTATAACTGCCACACTCGAAGGCATTTACGAAGCTCTTGGCGCTGACGCAGCTGCACTTGATGCAACTGTTGCTGATTACACATACACTCCAACTATCAAGACAGACACTATTCCTGGTGCTACAGAAGATGCAGAAGACACATATTCTTATTCATGGAACGACGAGCTTGCAATTCCAGCTAAGGCTGTTACTGATGCATGGTTCGGTCGCTATGTAAACTATGACGAAGCTGCAGACAAGGAAGTAATCTTCGGTAACGCTCCAAAGCCATGGGGTGCTAATGGCACATTCTACATTCAGAAGATTGCACTTGCTGACGGTGAATTCTCATTCACAGCAGGTCAGTATCCAGGTACTCTCAAAGTTGGCGATGCTGACTACGCAAACCTCTACATCATCAATGGCGATAAGGCTGCATGCGTAAAAGTTTATGTAAACGTTACAGCTCCTGAAGTTGCTGACTTTGCAAACATGACTCAGGTTGGTGAGACTATGGAGATTGAAGTTCCTATCGTTACCAACTCTGCTGACTACGACGCAAAGAACTTCAAGGTTGACTTTGATGCAGTTGCAGAAGCTCTCGGTTGCGATCCTGCAGATATGGTATTCAAGGCATTCTCTGGCGAGAACGAACTCTCTGATAACTACAACACTAACGGAACAGGTTTCTGGACAAACAAGGAATCTGGCTTCATTGCAGGCTGGGGTTCTGGTTGTGGCTTCTACATTGACTATCACCTCAGCAATGGTTACTACGAAATCGGTCACTTCCCATCTGCATACACAGACGAGGACGTAAACAACCCTTCTGGTATCAATGTATTCCTCACATACGGTGATAAGTACTACAAGTTCTACATCAAGGCTGTTGTAGGCGAAAAGGAAGTCGTTGACGACAATGCTTACAAGTGTGTAGCTCAGGAAGGCTACATCGCTCAGATTCAGCCAAATTCAGACTATACCACTATTCAGAATGAAGATGGTTCTTGGACTAACTTAGTTCTTGACCTTGACATTGATCACATCACAGAGCTCATCGGTGACGACATCACATTCTACGGCGAGCAGGTTGCAGTTGTTGACGGAGACTCTGTTGCAACATGGTGCGACGCTTATTCTTGCGATCCTAAGCCAGGCTTCTGGATGGGTGAAACAGAATTCCAGAACCATGTAATGTGCTCTACTTGGGGCTCAGGCAACTCATTCGGTTACTCTTACGCAAACGGTAAACTCACATTCTTCCAGATTCCAGACCGTCACCAGGCTGGCTACAGCGCAACTACACTCTTCTACCTCGTTAATGAGACTACTAAGCAGTATATCAAATATACTCTCAACGTTCAGTACGTAGAAGAAATCAAGCAACTTGCAGAAACAGTAGGTTCTGAGGATGTAAATGTAAATGTAACTGACGCTCTCTTCAACAAGGATGGCGTTATGGAAATCAAGCTTGACCTTGCTAAGGGTCTCGAAGCAATGGGCATCACAGAGGAAATCCTCGAAGCCGCATCTGTTGTAGCACCTATCTCTACAATCATCTACAATTCACAGAACTTCGAAGAGGACTTCATGTACGCTAAGAACGGCTTCCTCGTTAATAACGACGCTGACACAGAGCTCATGGCAAACCTCGCTGCAGATGGTACTGTAACTATCGACCCAATGGAGATGACATTCGCTGCTGGTTCTGAGGATGCTGCATCTGTACGTATCGGTATCGAATACGATGGCAAGCGCTACGTTTACGTTGTTAACCTCACCGCTCCAGGTGCAACAATCGGTGCAACAGACAACTCTGCTGGCTGGTGGACAGCATTCTCAGACTTCTCAACACTTGAAGCAGGCAAGTATGCACACGTTACATTCAAGAACTTCTCTGACAAGGCTGAGAACTGGAACAACTGGGTCTTGGTTGCACAGAAGGCTGGCAACACAACTTACGGTGCAGGCTCTGACGAATACTTCGCACTCCGTGTTGACAACTATGGTTGGGGTAACTTCTACGGAACTCCAAGCTGCGACTACAACTGGGATACATTCAAGGATGACATGGACGGTTCTGATGTAGAACTCGAAATCAGTCTTTCTGAGGCTCAGGAAATTGTAGTTAAGGCAACTATCACTACTGTTGACAACAAGGTTTACAACTACAGCTACACTTCTAAGTCTATCGGTGCTGACTCATTCAACTTCTTCTTCACAGTTGAAAAGGCTCACCTTGAGGACTACAAGGTTTCAATCGATGAGACTTCTGCAATCATCGCTGCTCCAGCAGCTCAGACAGTTAAGTCTGGCAAGTTCATGGAGAACGGCAAGGTTGTTATCTACAACAACGGCAAGAAGTACAATGTTGCTGGTCAGCTCATCAAGTAAGCTGAAAAGCATATAGAACAGAAATAGTTCATAAAACATTTTTTCATCAATAAATCGGGGGCTAATCGATTACGGTTAGTCCCTTTTTTTTGTTGTGTCGTATTTAGCAGATCAATTATGAGGAAATGCAATGATGCTTTTCCCCGTAATGCAATGTTGCATTTCCTCGTAATGCAGCGAGTAATTATGGAATAAAGTTTTTCGCGATTAAAAAACAATTAAAAATCAAACAATTCTGCTTGTCGTTAGAAGAAAAAATCGTAACTTTGTAATTGGAAATCAACAAACCTATAAAATAATGAAAAAACTTATTTCTTTCTTAATGTTTCTGGCATTCGTCACAACATCAGCGATTGCACAAACATCGTTCCGTCCTCCAAGCTGGACATACAACTCTACAACAAAAGTATATTCCCAGAATGATGGCCTCCAGCTCTACAAGCATGAGAGGAGCAGCCAGCATTTTGATGTTTACTATGGCGTAGGCTATGGCACAACACCGCCAGAAAAGCTTGCTAAATCAAACGCATTGTATGTTGACGTGGACGATCTGCTGGAAAAGGCTGAGATGTTTTTCGAGTTGAATGTGAACAAGTTGAAGTTTGCAGACCTCTCCGTTTCAAAGCTGAACGATTACAAGATGATTATCTGTATCCTTCACGATACAGGCTGGACGGCAACAGGCTCTGGCTACGACAACAAGATTGGTGCTCTTTGGGTTACTCCAAGCACATGTCATCCTGTAGGTCAAACCATTGGACACGAAATTGGTCATGCTTTCCAGTATCAGGTATTTTGCGACCTTGGAGGCTATACAGGTTTCCGTGGCGCCGTAGGCAACGGTTCAACATTCTGGGAGCAAACAGCACAATGGCAATCTGTTCAGGCATATCCAGAACTCATGATGGATCAGAGCATTGGCGTATGGAAAAACTCTCACAACTATGCTTTCACTCACGAATGGCATCGCTATCAGAGCTACTGGCTCCACTACTATTGGGCACAGAAGCACGGCATTGATGCTGTCGGCAAGGTGTGGAGAGGCGGCACCGTTCAAGGCGAAGATCCTTGTCAGGTTTATATGCGCGTGTTCAATGTTTCTGTTGAGGATTTCTTCAAGGAGATTTACGACTATGCCAGCCACATGGCAACATACGACCTCGATGCTGTTCGCAAATATGGCGAGCCATACATCGGTTCATACAGATACAGCTGCATCGACATGGGCGACGGCAAGCTTCAGGTGGCATTCTCAAGCTGTCCTCAGAGCACAGGTTTCAACGTAATTCCTTTGGAGGTTCCTGCTGCGGGCACAGAAATCAAGTGTGAGTTCACAGCTCTCTCTCTGCTCAACCTTGAGCTTGCTCCTAACGATCCTGCAGAATACCTTAATGATAAAAGTGAGTTTGTGAAATCTGGCAAGACAACATACTCAAAGAAGACAACAAACTATCGCAACCGCGGTTTCCGCCACGGCTATGTAGCCCTTTTGAACGATGGTACAAGAGTTTATAGTTCAGAGGATTGCGTGTATGGAACAGAGAATCCTCGTGAAAACGAAACAGACGTTACGTCTTTCGTTGTGCCAGAGAACACAAAGAAACTTTATTTCATCGTTTCTCCTGCTCCAAAGACATACAATAAGCATCTATGGGACGAGAAAGTTGATGACGGCGATGAGCAATGGCCCTATCAGATTAAGTTTGAGAACACAGACGTAATTGGATATACTCCAAACATTGATCTCAGCGATGAGACTATCCTTCCAAGCGAGACAACAATCGAGGTTAATGTGGGTTTCAATGCAGATGCTTCCAACTATACAGGCACAACATTCACTCCAAGCTCCAAGCAGCTCCGACAGATTGGCGAGGCTCTTCGCATACAGCCAAGCCAGGTTGCAAACCTTATGGCAACTTACTCATCCTCACAGGCTAAGAGCTCCATCCATTTTGTAGCGCTCAACCCTACAACAACAAATGCCGCAAGCAGCGCATCAACAGCAAACGGCTACGGACATTGGTTTGACGCCAAGGGAAGCGTATGCAACTGGGGAACAACAGCTTATGTGTTCTCTGAGTTCGCACCTTCAACATTAACATTCAGCATTGGTCAGTATCCTGGTCATTGCAAAAATGGACAGGTGTATAAGATAGGTCAGGGCTTGCGCTACAAGGATGCTAACGGAAATGTCGGCATTGCCAAGTTCATCTTCAATGTTTACATCGGCGGCGTGCCAGTAGGCATTGAAACGGTGAATATCAAAAAAGCAAGCAGCACTGGCATTTACGATTTGACAGGACGCAAGTATTCATCATCAGATAATCTTCGCCCGGGAGTTTACATTATGGATGGCAAGAAACACATTGTGAAGTAAGCAACACTATTATGTTTTAACACGATTTAATAGCAAAAGAAACATTTTCGTGTTAAATATTATCAAAAGACGGCTTACGCTTTAAACCTTTGTTACAAATTGTAGTCGTAATTTCGTAACTTTGCAAAAGAAAGCAGTCGGACGGTTTGTCGCTGGTGTGGCTTTATGGCTGCACGAGAGGAAAGTCCGGGCAGCATAGGGCAATCCCACTTGCTAATATACAAGCAATCCGCGAGGGTTGAGAAGTGCAGAAGAAAATAACCGCCGCAAGGTAAGGGTGAGAAGGTGAGGTAAGAGCTCACCAGCGACATGGTGACATGCCGGCTGTGTACCTTGGGAGCTGCAAGTTCATGTAAACTACCGCCATCAGGGCTGCCCGCCCGAGAGTTCGGTAGAGGGTAGAACGCTTGAGACATGCGGCGACGCATGTACTGGATAAATGACAGACACATGGCATTCGTGCCATGGACAGAACCCGGCTTATAGGCTGACTGCTTTCTTTTTTCGATACTATACATTATTATATATAATATGACAACAAAACATTTACTGACAGCTGCAATCGCCGTTATCTTTGCAGGAAATGTTGCCAATGCAAAAGTATGGACTCTCCAAGAGTGCTTGAAATATGCTTTGGCTCATAACATCCAGCTCCAGCAAAGAAAGATTACTGTGGCTTCTGACCACGAGGATGTATTGCAGAGTCAATCTGCGCTGTTCCCTTCCCTTTCGTTCAGCACAAATCAGAACATGTCATGGCGTCCGTTTGCAGAAAGCACTATCAACCTGACAAACGGTTCAATGACAACGAACAGAAACACAGTGTCATACAACGGTTCCTACGGATTGAACGCCAACTGGACTGTATGGAACGGCAATCGCAACACAAACACCATCAAGCAGAACAAAATTTCTGAGCAGATGGCTATGCTTGACGTTGAGCAGCAGGCAAACAGCATACAGGAGCAGATCGCCCAGTTGTATGTTCAGATTCTATATGAGAACGAAGCTGTCAAGGTTAGCAAGGAGATTGTCAAGGCAAGCGAGATGCAGAGAGACCGTGCAAAAGTCATGGTCGAAGTGGGAAGCCTTGCAAGAGTTGACCTCGTTCAGCTTGAGGCACAAGTCACTCAGGATCAGTATTCTTTGGTGAATGCTCAATCACAGCTTGCCAACTATAAGCTTCAGCTGAAGCAGCTGCTGGAAATTCATAATGATGACGAATTTGACATCGCCATTCCTGACATTTCTGACGACAAGGTTCTTGGCATTATTCCAGATGAGCTCAGCGTGTATAATGCCGCGCTTAAGAGTCGCCCTGAAATCCAATCAAGCAAGCTCAATATTGAATCATCTGAAATCGCAATTGCTTCTGCCCGTGCAGGTTACATGCCTACAGTGAGCCTCACAGCTGGTATTGGAACAAGCAATTCTTCTGGTCAGCACACGGCTTTTCCAAAGCAGGTTAAGACAAACCTCAGCAATTCTCTTGGCGTGACCGTTTCTATGCCTATCTTCGATCAGCATCAGGCTCGCACCAACATCCGCAAGGCTAAGTACAACTACACAACAAGCGAGCTAAATCTTCTTGATCAGCAAAAACAGCTTTATTCCACTATAGAAAACTACTGGCTTAACGCTACTACCTCACAGCAGCAGTTTGTCTATGCACGCACAAACGTGAAGAGCATGCAGGAGAGCTACGACCTTGTAAGCGAGCAGTTTAGCTTAGGTCTTAAGAACATTGTAGAACTCACCACTGGCAAGAACAATCTTCTTCAGGCAGAACAGCAGAAACTTCAGACAAAATACACAGCCTTGCTGAACAGAGCTATGCTGAATTTCTATGCAGGAGAACCAATCAATTTGTAAATCAGAATAATATACATACAGAATATGAATACTAAGAACATCATAACTGCATTCCTCGTCGCTGCAACACTGGCAGCATGCAGCGAAGGTCAGAAAGTAGAATACAATACTGAACCTGCTCAGGTGCAGAACATTAGCACAAGCATAACCGCCACTGGAACCATCGAACCTGTTACAAAAGTTGAAGTCGGTACACAGGTCAGCGGTATCATTGACAAGATATATGTAGATTATAACACAGAAGTGCATCGCGGTCAGGTTATTGCGGAATTGGACAAGACAAATCTTCTTTCAGAACTTGCTTCTGCTCAGAGCAATCTTTCTAATTCACAGGCATCTCTTGATTACCAGACTGCCAACTTCAAGCGCTATAAGACACTCTTTGACAAGGGACTTGTTTCTGCCAATGACTATGAGAATGCAAAACTTTCTTACGAGCAGGCAAAGCAGCAGGTGAATGTGCAGAAGCAGAGTGTGCAGAAGGCTCAGACAAACCTTGGATATGCTACCATCACTTCTCCTATTGACGGTATAGTTCTCTCAAAAGAAGTTGAAGAAGGTCAGACGGTTGCAGCTTCTATGAGTACTCCTACCCTTTTCTATATTGCTCAGGATCTTACAGATATGCGCGTAATTGCTGATATTGACGAGGCTGACATAGGCGGTGTGAAGGAAGGACAGAGAGTAACATTCACAGTTGACGCTTACCCAGAAGACATTTTTGAAGGCGAGGTTACTCAAGTTCGCCAAAACGCAACAACGGAAAGCAACGTCGTGACTTACGAGGTTGTCATTTCTGCTCCAAACGACGACCTTAAGCTCAAGCCTGGTCTCACTGCCAATGTGACTATCTACACAATGGAGAAGAACAACGTGCTTGGTGTCTCTACAAAAGCTCTCCGCTTTGCTCCAAACGAGGCTCTTCTAACAGAAGACGAGAAGGTTGAGGATGTTCAAGCACCAAATAAGGTTTGGACAAAGGAAGGCAACACATTCAAGGCTCATAAAGTTGAAGTTGGAACAACCAACGGAACTGTAACAGAAATCCTATCCGGCATCAAGGAAGGCACAGAAGTTCTTACTGGATTTGAAATCATTGGAGGTCCGGACGAAATGGCTGGCGGTGCTCCAGGCGGAGGCAACCCATTCATGCCAAGACCACCAATGCGTAACAGAGGCGGTCAAGGCGGACAGGGAGCTCCTCAGAGAAAATAGTTTGAGGCACTATCAACTCTTCAATGACAATAAGAATTTATGGCTGAAGAAAAAGATAACAGAAAAGTTGTCATAGAATTGCAAGACGTAAAGCGCTACTTTCAGGTTGGTAGCGAAACCGTCAAAGCTCTGCGTGGCATTTCTTTCAAGATATATGAAGGTGAGTTTGTTACCATTCAAGGCACTTCTGGTTCGGGTAAATCCACATTGCTCAATCAATTAGGATGTCTTGACACCCCAACTTCCGGTGAATATTTCCTTGATGGCATTCCTGTGAGAAAGATGTCGAAGAATCAGCGTGCTCACCTGCGCAACAGAAAGATCGGCTTCGTTTTCCAGAACTACAATCTGCTTGCAAAGACTACGGCGGTGGAAAATGTGGAACTGCCGCTTATGTATAATAACAATTATAATGCTAAGCAGCGTCGCGAAGCTGCTATCAAGGCTCTGCAGGCTGTAGGTCTCGGCGATCGTCTTGACCATAAATCTAACCAGATGTCAGGCGGACAGATGCAGCGCGTGGCAATCGCTCGTGCCTTGGTGAACGAGCCAGCAGTACTGCTTGCAGACGAGGCAACAGGTAATCTTGACACCCGCACATCTTTCGAGATGCTTGTCCTTTTCCAAAAACTTCATCAGGAAGGACACACAATCATCTTCGTAACCCACAACCCTGAGATTGCAGAATATGCTTCACGCAACATCAATCTGCGAGATGGCAAGATTCGCGAAGACACAATCAATCCAAACATCAAGTCGGCAGCTGAGGCTCTTGCTGCCCTTCCTAAACCACAGGATGACTGATTCTGTTGAAAGGAGAAGTTTGGATTAGCATTAACAACTAATACACAGAAATTGAGATGAATATACTCAATCTTATAAAAGTCAGTGTGAACGCTGTTCTCAATAACAAGATGCGTTCATTCCTGAGCATGCTTGGTATCATCATCGGTGTTGCTGCCGTAATTGCCATGATGAGTATCGGTCAGGGATCTAAGGAAAGCATACGCAGGGAGCTTTCCACAATGGGTACAAACCTGCTCACCATCCGTCCTGGTGCAGATATGCGAGGCGGTGTGCGACAGGATCCTTCAGCAATGCAGACACTGAAACCTGCTGACTATGAACGCATTTGTGCTGAAAAGAAATACGTAAGCAATGTATCTCCTGAGGTGACATCTGCTGGCCAAGTAATCTTTGGAAACAATAACACGAACTCAACAATCTACGGTGAAGCGCCTGAATATCTTGAGATTAAGCAATGGGATGTTCAGTATGGAGATTGCTTCACAGATGAGGATATAAGAAAAGCCTCCAAGGTGTGTGTTGTTGGAAAAACTATTGTTGACGAACTCTTTGGCGAAGGCAAGGAAGAAGAAGCCATTGGCAAGAACATACGTTTCAAGAGCATTCCTATGCGCATCGTTGGTGTCTTGAAATCAAAAGGTTACAACAGTTGGGGCATGGATCAAGACAATGTCATCATTGCACCTTACACATGTGTGATGAAGCGCATTGCTGCACAGACATATTTCTCAAGCATCGTATGCTCAGCCCTTACAGAAGAACTTTCTGACCCTGCTATTGAAGAACTTAATCAGATTCTTCGCAGCAACCACAAGATCAAGGATACCTCAGGGGCAAGCGATGATTTCACAATTCGTTCTCAAGCAGAAATGATGCAGACTATGTCAAGCACAATGGACACCGTGACTACAATTCTGGGAATTGCAGCTGGTTTCTCACTATTGATTGCTGGTATTGGCATCATGAACATTATGCTTGTATCTGTAACTGAGCGAACTAAGGAGATTGGTCTTCGAATGGCAGTAGGAGCAACAGGCTTCGTCATCAGCTTCCAGTTCCTTATTGAATCCATTCTGATTTCCATCACTGGAGGTATATTCGGAGTTGCATTAGGCGTCGCTGCATCAAATTTTGTCATGCCGATATTCGGAATGCCAAGCACTGTTCCTGCATGGTCTATCTTCCTTTCATTCGGAGTTTGCGTCATCATCGGTATCGTATTCGGATATATTCCAGCAAGGAAAGCCGCAAGCATGGACCCAATCGAAGCAATCCGCCACGAATAAAAATAACTAGAACATATAGAAAATATAGAAAGTCTAGAAAAACTTGAAAACTCCACCCAAAAAAAACACAATAAAAGGCAGCTTGTGGGCTGCCTTTTATTATATATATGTGTAATCAGTATTACTCGTTACCAACTTTTGGGAGCTTAGAAAGAGCCTCAGCGATAACAGCATCGCTTGGAATAACGTCTGTCATTGTGCCATCGTTGAACTGCTTGTAAGCAACAAGATCAAAATAACCAGTACCAGAGAGGTTGAACACGATTGTCTTCTCTTCGCCTGTTTCCTTGCACTTGAGAGCTTCATCGATAGCAGCACGGATAGCGTGGCTAGATTCTGGAGCAGGAAGGATACCTTCAGCCTTAGCAAAAATCTCTGCAGCTTCGAATACCTGAGTCTGCTCGTATGCACGTGCCTCAAAGATACCCTCATCATAGAGCTCAGAAAGAATTGGACTCATACCATGGAAGCGGAGACCGCCAGCATGGTTAGATGATGGAATGAACTGGCTACCAACTGTGTACATCTTAGCAAGTGGACAAATCATACCAGTATCGCAGAAGTCGTAAGCATACTTACCGCGAGTGAAGCTTGGGCAAGAAGCAGGCTCTGCACCGATAATCTTGTAGTTAGCCTCGCCACGGAGAATCTCACCGATGAATGGGCTTGCGAAACCGCCAAGGTTTGAACCGCCACCTGTGCAACCAATAAGAATATCTGGCTTGATGTCATATTTCTTCAAAGCAGCCTGAGCCTCAAGACCGATTATTGTCTGGTGAAGAAGAACCTGATTGAGCACAGAACCAAGAACATAACGATAGCCATCATTAGTAACTGCAACTTCAACTGCCTCTGAGATTGCACATCCGAGTGAACCTGTTGTATCTGGGTGCTCTGCAAGAATCTTGCGACCAACCTGAGTTGTATCTGATGGAGAAGGAACAATGCTACCACCGTATGTGCGGATAACCTCGCGACGGAATGGTTTCTGCTCGTAAGAACACTTAACCATATAAACCTTACAGTCAATGCCCATGTACTGACATGCCATAGAGAGAGCTGTACCCCACTGACCTGCACCAGTTTCTGTTGTCACACCCTTAAGACCCTGCTCCTTAGCATAGTAAGCCTGCGCAATAGCAGAGTTGAGCTTGTGAGAACCAGAAGTATTGTTTCCTTCAAACTTATAGAAAATCTTAGCTGGTGTACCGAGAGCCTTCTCCAAGAATTCAGCATGAACAAGTGGAGATGGACGGAACATTTTATAGAAGTCAAGAACTGGCTGTGGAATGTCAACCCACTTTGTGTCGTTGTCAAGTTCCTGCTTAATGAGTTCTGTACAGAAAATAGGCTGCATCTCTTCAAGTGTGAGTGGTTTGCCTGTGCCAGGATTCAAAAGTGGTGCTGGCTTAATCTTCATATCGGCACGCACATTGTACCACTGTGATGGCATCTCCTCTTCTGTGAGATAAATCTTGTAAGGAATTTTCTTTTCCATCTGATGATTTGGTATAATATATGTTAGTAATAATGTTGATATTTCTCTCAATATTGCGACAAAATGAAACATCAAATCGCCTACTTGGTTACAAAGGTAGGCATTTTGTTCATATTATCCAAACTTTTGTCAATCTTTTATTGTATTGTTCACCAAAAATATGACAAAATTTCATTGTCATTCCAATAATTATATGTAATTTTGTCACGTTTTAGCATATTTGGGATTTATATACACCTTTTTTGCTTAAATAAAACATATCATATTTTCTATTAGATGGATTCCAAAAACATACAACAGATAAAGCAGCGTTACAGCATCGTGGGCAACTACGAAGGACTCAATCGTGCCATAGATATTGCCATACAGGTAGCTCCCACAGAACTATCTGTTCTCATTGTCGGCGAGAGCGGTGTCGGCAAGGAGGTTCTTCCGAGAGTGATCCATGACAACTCAAGTCGCAAGCACAATAAATACTTTGCAATAAACTGCGGTTCTCTTCCTGAGGGAACCATTGATTCTGAACTTTTCGGTCATAAAAGAGGTGCATTCACTGGTGCCGTTGATGACCGTGAAGGATATTTTGGAGTGGCAAACAATGGAACACTATTTCTTGATGAGGTGGGAGAATTGCCTTTAGCAACCCAAGCAAGACTTTTGCGCGTATTGGAGACAGGCGAATACATTCGCGTGGGTGAAAGTGAAGTGAGAAAGACTAACGTGCGCATCATAGCTGCGACAAACGTGAACATGCAGAAGGCTATTCGCGAAGGAAAGTTTCGTGAAGACCTCTATTATCGATTGAACACCATTCCGATCCAGATACCGCCACTTCGTGAAAGAGGACGAGATATAGAGTTGCTTTTCAGAAAGTTCGCCTTGGAAATATCTGAGAAATACCGATTTGAACCTATAAGGCTGAATGATGAAGCTCGTATATTATTATTAAAGTATAAATGGCCTGGCAACATCCGTCAGCTTCGCAATCTAACAGAACAGATGAGCATCATAAGCCGTGAAAGAGAAATAACAGCAGAGATGCTTCGCGAATATGGCGTTACAGACGACTCACTCGGACAGACAGGGCTGATAGTGTCTGGCAAAGGACATGAGCAGCAATCGGCTGAACAGCATAGCTATGAGAAAGAGCGCGATATGCTTTTCCATCTTCTAGCCACAATAAACAAAGAAGTGAAAGAGCTCAAAGACTTTGTTCACAGCAACATGTCATCAATGCAGGATGTTAAACGTGATGATATACGAGTCATTAATGATCATCCTATTCAAACAGAAATCCCAACGCACTTTGTTCCAAGCGGATACCAGCCTCATCAATCATATTATCCTCAGGGGCCAGACATTGAGGTGATTGACGCACAAACCGTTGAAGAAACTCCGCTTACAAACCATGATGTTCTAAAGAAGCACATCATTGATTCTTTGCAGCGCAACAAAGGAAACAGAAAAAAAACATCAGCAGAGTTAGGTATTTCTGTGCGAACGCTTTACAGAAAAATTAAAGAATACGGATTGGAAGAATAAACAATGAAAAAGAAATATACAATCATATCTTTAGCCTTGCTATTGGCAGTGACTGTTCTCACGGCATGCTCAATCAAATACGGGTTCACGTCCGTTGGTGGCATTGACTATTCAAAAACAAAAACCATCAGCATCGACAAGTTCCCTATTCGTGCCAACTACGTTTGGAGCCCAATGGAGTCCATGTTCTATAATGAACTCACAGACGCCATTTCAAAAAAGACAAAGTTGTCTGTCTTGAAAAGAAATGGGGATCTGCAATTGTCGGGAGAAATCACAGAATACAGCCAGACAAACAAAGCCATATCATCCGACGGATTCTCATCACAGGTTCAGTTGAGAATGACGGTTAACGTGCGCTATGTGAATAATAAGGAACACAAGGATGACTTTGAACAGAGATTCTCGGCAACTACCACCTACCCTGCCACCCAGCAGCTATCAAGTGTGCAAGAAGATCTTGTTCAAGAAATGATAGAAGACATTGTTGATCAAATATTCAACGCAACTGTCGGCAACTGGTAGTACTTTCAACTAATAATACAACAAGAAAAGAATAACAATCTAAAAATCATCTGGTAATACATTACAACATAAACTAAATGATTAATATAAGAGAACTCATAGGAGACAAGAGCAGGCTTAATGCCGAGACTTTGCCAAGACTGAAAGAGTTGGTAGATTCCTACCCATTCTTCCAAGCTGCGCGTCTTCTCTACATAGCAAATCTTTACATTCTTCATTCGCCCGATTTCGGCAAAGAACTTCGCAAAGCCAGCATCTTTGTGCCAGACAGAACTGCGCTCTTCTCTCTCACCGAAGCAACAAGTTACGAGCTACCAAACGAGAACACGCCTAAAATCAGCATTGAGACAGAAGGCGATGCTGACAGAACATCTTCCATCATTGATGATTTTCTAAACAAGGAAGAAGACAACGCCACACCATCCATTGCCGACCTGACAAATGATTATGCGTCGTTCCTTCTGAAACAAGATGACATCACCACCGAAGAGATGGGCGAAGAGGAAAACCAGGAAGCAGAAACAGTTGGTTTAAGAGGCGAAGAACTCATCAACTCTTTCATTGAAGAGACAACAGGCAAACAAAGATTCGAATTTCCTGACATTAACGAGTCAGATTTCGTTTCACCTGTCATTTCTGACGAAGATGAAGAGATTTATACCGAAAGAATGGTAAATATATACATAAAACAGGGTAGATATCAGCAAGCTTTGGAAATATTACGTAAAATTTGTTTGAACAATCCAAAAAAAAGTGCTAACTTTGCAGCACAAATTAACCTGCTGGAGATAATTATCGGCGAAAACAAGTGATTTTTCTTGTAAAAACGGCAATTTCTTCAGTAGGTAAGTTATGTAAATAAACAAAAAAAACAAAATAACAAAATGTACTCATTAATCATCGTACTCGCGCTTCTCGCATCAGTTCTTATGTGCGGAATCGTACTTATCCAGGAGTCAAAGGGTGGCGGTCTTGCATCTGCTTTCTCTTCACAGAACAGCATGCTCGGCGTTCGTAAGACAACAGACTTCCTTGAGAAGGCTACATGGGGTCTTGCAATTGCCATGGTAGTATTCAGTGTCGCTTCTGCTGCTTTTGTAACAAAGGCAACAGTTGAGGAAGCTCCAATCAACATCACTACTCCTGCTGAGCAGTCAACAGGCGCAGAGAATGTTCCTTCATTCCCAGCAAATCAGGCTCCAGCAGAACCTGCAAAGTAATCAGGAAAACGAAATCATTTCTAATGGTTTTCGAAAAGGGTTGTATCGCTCGATGCAACCCTTTTTTGTTTCCATACGTATTTAACAAGTTAAAAACGTACCGCACAAACGAGAACCGAGAGTGCATATTTGGGCAAACTTTAGAGCATTTTTGTTAAAACTTGCCGTTTTAGCGAAAAAACAATCTTTTTAAACAATTCATATCGAAAAAAAATGACTAACTTTGCACTATGATTACATTAGCAAGACATATAGAACTTCTCCTGTTGGAACACGATTGTGTCATAGTGCCAGGAATTGGCGGGTTCATAGCAAACCATGCCGAAGCCTGTTACGAAGAAGGAGAAGAAAGTCTTTTCCAGCCGCCCTACCGGACGATAGGCTTCAATCCGCAGCTGCAAGTCAACGACGGATTGCTTGTCCAGTCATATATGAGTGTATATGACGCATCCTATCCTGCAGCATACATGCAGATGGAAAAAGATGTTGACAATCTTCTTATGTCTTTAGACATGACAGGCGAATGCACGCTTGAGAACATCGGAACACTCCGCAAGTCGCTCAACCAGGGTATCACCTTCACGCCAGAAGAAACAGGAATTGTCACACCTTCGCTTTACGGTCTATATTCTTACAGCATCAAGGCACTCCAGGATGTAGTGAAAGAAAGAGAAATCGAAAAAGCACTCCAAGCAGCAACATCTGCAGCAATGGCTATCACGCCAGGCAAACCGGGGCAAGATAAAGCAGAAGGTACGAGCAAGGGAAAAGATGTTATTATCAAAATTCGTCGCCGCTGGATAGATCTTTCAGTATCTGCCGCAGCAGCAGTCATTCTTTTCTTTGGAGTATGCTACCCTGCCATCAACAGCAATACAAATGCAAGCGACACATTAGTTGCTTCCGTTTGCCCTGTAGATAAGGCACCAGCAACCATCACAACTGTCAAGCCTGCAGCGCCAAAACCTGACACAAAGCCAGAGGCTAAGGTGGAAAAGAGCACCGATATCAAGACGGAGGCACAGCCTGAGGTTATTCCAGAAACAAAAAAAGAAGTTTCACTGGAAGCGACACAAGAAAATAGCGCTATTAAAAAGAGCGACAGCAAACCCGAAAAAATTGCTAATGTGAAAACAGAAGCAAAGAACGATAAAAAATATGCTATTGTTCTAGCAAGCTATGTATCTGAAGTCAACGCAAATATTCTTATCGAGCGCTTGGCAAAAGAAGGTTATAAGGAAGGTCGTTTCGTGAAAAATGGCAAAGTCAGCCGTATTCTTTATTCAGGATATGCTACAGAATCCGAAGCACATAAAGCATTGGCAACTCTTCGTGGTGAAAACGCAGAGTTCGCTGAGGCATGGGTTCTCGAGATATAGAAAAAGAAGCGTCATGCCTGTGATGGCGTGACGCTATTTCTTTATATACAAAGAAGTTCCGAAAGAGCAATAGCGTTCA
Organism: Candidatus Minthosoma equi; assembly: GCA_018064885.1. GTDB lineage: Bacteria > Bacteroidota > Bacteroidia > Bacteroidales > Bacteroidaceae > Minthosoma > Minthosoma equi. The sequence goes on from JAGHUI010000060.1 coordinate 29,227, forward strand.
TGGAATGGGCTGACATTATCAAAGAATTAAAACGAAGGAGAGTATAAAAATGAAACGAGTCAGGTGTCCAAAGTGCGACAGCTATATTGTGTTTGATGAAACCAAATACACAGACGGCCAGTCACTTGTCTTTGTTTGCGAAAACTGCAAAAAGGAATTCGGCATTCGTATAGGAAAGACAAAATTGGCAAACCGCCATGAGGAAAAGACATTGGACGAGCAGGCATACAAAGAAGACTATGGAAGCATCGTAGTTGTTGAAAACCAGTTTGCCTATAAGCAGGTAATCCCTCTTGATTATGGCGAAAATGAATTTGGCCGTTATTTGAAAGGCACTAACATCAACAAGCCGATTGAAACGCGCGACCCAAGCATTGACACTTTCCATTGCGCCATCACAGTCAAGAAGAACAAGAAAGGAAAGTTGCAATACATCTTGCGCGATGCGCCAAGCGACACTGGAACATTCTACATGAACGACATCCTTCGCGACGTTGATCGCATAAATCTTGAAGACGGCGCCATCATCACAATCGGAGCAACAACATTGATACTGCGAAAGGCAGAAGAAAAAGACATTTAAATGAATAATCCATTAAACAGAAAATAACATGGTCATACAAGGTGATATCTTAACAGAAAAGCAGATGGCCGGCAATGAATTCTTCTCATCTTATCAAGATAAATACATTGCCATGGATAATCTTGATTTTGCAAACAACCCTTATATTGCTACACAAAAGAATGTTTACAATTCAGAATATTTCTTTGTTGTAGTCGTACTTCGAGGCACAATGCACCTCAGTGTTCGAGGCATTGATATTGATGTAAAAGAGAATGAGCATTTCATTGCTACTCCATGCACACACCTCCAGACAAAGGAATCACACTGTATCTACTTCAGCTACCTTATCAGATGCCACTTGATGAACGACATCTACGAGCAGACAGGCATCGGCAAGAAAATTCCTTTGCGCGCATTCGTGTCACGCCACCAGAAATTCACATCAGAAAATATCGAAATACTCCGCGACATTTATCTTCGTGCAAAAGAGGAACATAAGAAGGAAGACTATCAGATGAAGGAGCTCGTGCTTCGCGCATTTGTCACAGCATTCATCTCACGCACATATTCTTTTGCAAAACCTGAAGATGAGATTCCTCACATGAAGAACTCCAAGCAGCATGTCGCATACTCACAGTTCCTCACTAAACTCGCTGAAAAGCATAAGGAAGAGCGCTCTGTTCAGTACTATGCAAAGGAATTGCGCATCACACCAAAATACCTTTCCAGCATCACTCAGATGTTCACAGGCTTATCTGCCTCACAAGTTATAGACCAGTACGTTATCTATGCTATTAAGCAAACACTCTATTCTAATAAGAATAACATCAAGACGACAAGTACTGAATACAACTTCCCAAGCCAGAGTTTCTTCGGTCGCTACTTCAAGCGCATCACAGGATTCTCTCCTAACGAGTACATCAAGCAAAACAACAGAAGATCATTGAGTTTTGACCAAAACAACAAGGAGGAATAAGCCATGCCATACGTTCACAACAACATACCACAGCCACATAACAATACATATATAGAATATGTAGATGTTTTCTCACAGGAAATTGTAACGCCAACAGCTGGAGTCAGAAACTTCATGTACTATTTCGACACAGAAGACGGCAACAATCCTTTGAAAAATCTTGCAAACTACACTGAAGTCAAACTATACCAAAAGACCATATTCTATGTTCTCAAAGGCCATTGCGTGTTCGAAATCAACAACAAGGAAACACGAATTGAAGCAGGACAGCTGCTTTCCACAATGCCAGAGACCATGATTAAGTTCAAGTATGCATCGCCAGACATTCAATACCGAATGCTTGTCGTCTATCCAAAGCTGCTCAGCATGGTTTATGAAGATCTTGGCATAACACTCACACTCACCGAGCTCACTCGCATATACTATATTTCAAAGGTGAAGCCAGAAATCATGAAGGTTTGCATGGATCTATACGATGAGATGAAAGCCGACATGCTCGCACCATCATACGAGTACAAAGCCATCTACCAGCGCTCATTGCTCAATGTGCTATTCGTTTACAATATGATGGCACATGACTTCTATCCACAGCAGACTCACGGAAACAGCAACTCACGCCAGTATGATGTTTACCGCAAGTTCCTAAACCTGCTCAACAAGCATGTAAATGACCAGCGCTCCGTACAGTTCTATGCCGACCAGCTTGGCATCTCAAGCAAATACCTCTCTTTCGTCTGCATATCATACAGTAAGAGAAATGCATCTTCATGGATTGACGAATATGTTGTTCAGAAAGCACAGGTATTGATGAGCATTCACGGCTACTCATTCACAGAGATCTCCGAAATACTTCATTTCCAGACCGTAAGCAGCTTCAGCCGTTTCTTCAAGCGAGTAACAGGTATGACTCCAAAGGAATATTACCGCACAGTACAGAAGAAATAAACACAACACATATATTAAACAATAAAAAAGATTGTTATGAGATTGTTTCCAAACTACACATGGAATAAGAATCTGCATGCAGCACATCGCTCAGGAGTGAGCTTCATGAATCAGCCATGGGCAGGAGGCGTCACACTCCTCACATGCGTCATCGTTGCTATGCTGCTTGCAAACCTTCCATTCACATCAGAGTTCTATCACAACCTGCTTGAGACAGATCTTTCAATCACCATTGCAAACAAAGATTTCTCTGTCACCTTCCCACATGAGATGACAGTCGAGAAATTCATCAATGACATTCTCATGGTGGTGTTCTTCTTCACCGTAGGACTCGAAATCAAGCGCGAAGTCCTTTGCGGAGAACTCTCAAGCGTGAAGAAAGCTCTTCTTCCTGTCATTGCTGCAGCAGGCGGTATGGCTGCACCAGCACTTTTCTATATACTTTTCAATGCTGGCACAATAACTGCTGGCGGCTGGGGTATTCCAACAGCAACCGATATTGCCTTTGCCGTGGGCATCATGTCCATCCTTGGCAATAAAGTGCCTGTCTCATTAAAGATTTTCCTCACAGCTCTTGCCATTGCTGACGACCTTGGAGCAATTCTTGTCGTAGCATTCTTCTATGGAGGCGATGTCAATCTTCCGCTTTTGTTCATTGCACTCATCATTCTTGGTGTAATCTTCATAATGAACAAGTTAGGAGAAAAGCGAATGATGTACTACCTCGTTCCAGCCATCGTCGTATGGTTCTTGTTCTACTATTCAGGCATCCACTCAACAATGTCTGGCGTAGTAATGGCATTCATGATTCCTATGGACGCCCGCTTCAATGAAGCTTACTTGAAGAGAAGCAATAAGAAATACTTGACTCGCCTCACACTTCTCGACAAAATTTCAAACAGCGAAGAGACTTTCCCAAATGGTCCACAGCGCCATTGCCTTCGCCGCATGAGCTACATCAACAATAACTCCATCGGAATGTCCTATCGTCTTGAGCATGCACTCAACCCATGGGTTAACTTCCTAATAATGCCAATCTTCGCCCTTGCGAACGCAGGCGTTGTCATCCCAGACATCAGCTTCTTCAACATTTTCCAAGCACTGCCACAGGTGCCAGAAGCAGGATTCGTTGGCATGGGTATTTTCTTCGGCCTTCTTCTCGGCAAGCCAATCGGCATCACACTCGCAAGCTTCATTGCCATCAAGTGCAGAATTGGCGAGATGCCTTCCGGTTCATCATGGAAAATGATGTTTGCCGTAGCATGCCTTGGCGGTATCGGCTTCACAATGGCGATCTTTGTCGATACACTTTCCTTCGGAGAGCTTGATGCAGAAGCAGTAAACATCCTCCGTTCTTCAGGAAAAATCGCTGTGCTCATGGGATCACTCTGTGCCGGCATCCTCGGCTCCCTCCTCATCACATTCTTCCACAAACTGGAGGCAAAAGAAGCATAAAAAGATATTTTGCTAAATAGCGCAACATTATAAAGCAACAATTATAGCGTGTCAATCATCATATTGGCACGCTATTTTCATTCTTCTATTTTCTTCTGAAAACATTACCTCGAAAGTACTCTTATCATTATTCCGTAAGGATAGTCATCCTTTCCCCGTAAGGATACGCGTCCTTACGAGGTAAGGACAACAGTACTTGCAACCAATATGCAGATGAGAACATATTGATTGGAATCAAGAATGTATTATGTAAGCGCAAACGGTTGTATTTGCAAGCAAGAAAACACACTACCTCTTATATATAATAATGTGTACATTTTCATTGAAGAATCATAACAAAGGAAAAAGTCAGTTGTAATGCTTTAAATGACAATTTAGCAAATAAGAAAATTATCACGAAAGAAAAAGTTTTCCATTTCCAAAACGTTTGTACCTATATTTCAATAACTTAACTTTTTTAAGAAGCAAAAAAGTTTCCCAAAATGAAATTTTTATGCAAAAAATATTGCTAAAATATTTGCAACTATGGAAAACATTTCATACCTTCGCACTGTTTTTCGGCACAACAAAAATATGCCGTAAAAAGGGTGCTTTTCTCAACTGAAATGATAACCTTTTTGAAAGATAAGCACTTACGACAATTGAATTAAACCTAAACATTAACAAACCCAATAAAGTACATAAAAGTACACCAAAAAGAATGATACAGACAGTCAGAAAGCGCGACGGACGAATCGTCGGCTATAACGAAGAAAAAATCAAAGCTGCCATCCGCAAAGCTATGCTTCAGACGGAGAAGGGTGAGGACGAAAGCCTTATCCAGAAAATCACTGACCGCATCAGCATTGCCGGCAAGGAGCAGATGAGCGTGGAGGAAATCCAGGACCTCGTCGAACTTGAGCTCATGAAATCTCCACGCAAGGAGGTTGCTAAGAAGTATATCGCTTATCGCGACCAGCGCAGCATCGCTCGTCGTGCTAAAACTCGTTCTATGTTCTTGGAAATCATTGAGGCAAAGAACACAGATATCACTCGCGAGAATGCCAACATGAATGCTGACTCTCCTGCAGGCATGATGATGAAGTTCTCAAGCGAAAGCACAAAGCCTTTCGTTGATGATTACCTCCTTTCTCCTGAGACTCGCGATGCAGTCAAGAACAACTATCTCCACATTCACGATAAGGACTACTATCCAACCAAGTCGCTCACTTGCGTACAGCATCCGCTCGACCACATCCTTGACTACGGCTTCATGGCAGGTCATGGCGAGAGCCGCCCTGCTAAGCGCATCGAGACAGCAAGCGTGATTGCTTGTATCAGCCTTGAGACAGCGCAGAACGAGATGCACGGAGGTCAGGCTATTCCTGCATTCGACTTCTACATGGCTCCTTACGTGCGTTCATCTTACAAAGAAGAGGTGAAGTACATAGAGCAGATAACTGGCGAGAACTATGCTGACCTTTACGACACCCCTATTGACGACTATGTTGAGAAGCCACTTGACGGCCTCACAGGCATGCTCCGTGCTCGTCAGCACGCTATCAACCGCACAGTAGGTCGTGTACATCAGGCAATGGAAGCTTTCATCCACAACATGAACACCATCCACTCTCGCGGTGGCAATCAGGTTGTGTTCAGCTCAATCAACTATGGTACAGACACTTCTGCCGAAGGACGCTGCGTGATCCGTGAGCTCCTTGAAAGCACATACGAAGGCGTAGGCAATGGCGCAACAGCCATCTTCCCAATCCAGATCTGGAAGAAGAAGAGAGGCGTCAGCTACCTCCCAGGCGATCCAAACTACGACCTCTACTGCCTCGCTTGCAAGGTTACAGCTCGCCGATTCTTCCCTAACTTCGTAAACCTCGATGCTACATACAACCACCACGACAAGTGGAATGCTAACGATCCTGATCGCTACAAGTATGAAATCGCAACAATGGGTTGCCGCACTCGTGTGTTCGAGAACCGCTTTGGCGAGAAAACATCTATCGGTCGTGGAAACCTCTCATTCTCAACAATAAACATCGTTCGTCTTGCTATTGAATGCATGAGCATTGAAAACAAAGAAGAGCGCATCAACGCTTTCTTTGCTAAGCTTGACAATATGCTTGGCGTAACTGCACGTCAGCTGCACGAACGCTATATGTTCCAGAAGACCGCATACGCAAAGCAATTCCAGCTTCTCATGTCAAAGCTTTGGAACGGCGCTGAGAATCTCAAGGACAATGACACCATTGAAAGTGTAATCAATCAAGGCACACTCGGTATCGGCTTCATCGGACTTGCAGAATGTCTTATTGCCCTTACTGGTCATCATCATGGCGAAAGCGAAGAGTCTCAAGAACTTGGCATCAAGATTGTCACATACATGCGCGACCGTGCTAATGAATTCTCAGAGAAATATCAGCACAACTACTCTATCCTCGCTACTCCTGCAGAGGGCCTTTCAGGACGCTTCACTAAGAGCGACCGCAAGAAGTATGGCATCATCCCTGGCGTGACAGACAAGGACTACTATACTAACTCTAACCACGTCCCTGTATATTACCACTGCTCTCCACGTCACAAGGCAGAGATCGAGGCTCCATACCATGACCTCACTCGCGGCGGTCACATCTTCTATGTGGAAATCGATGGCGATGCTACTCACAACCCAGAGGCTATCATGAACATTGTTGACCTCATGGATAAGTACAACATCGGCTACGGTTCTGTAAACCACAACCGCAACCGCTGCATGAACTGCGGCTACGAGGATGCAACTGAAGGATTGAAGGTTTGTCCAAAGTGCGGCAGCACTCATCTCGACACACTCCAGCGCATCACAGGTTACCTCGTTGGCACAACCGACCGATGGAACTCTGGCAAGCTTGCTGAGCTCCGTGACCGCGTGGTTCATAAGTAAGCATAGAAACACTCATCAAATTGCAAAAACGTAATTCCGTTTAACCGAAATTACAATAAAACATAAGATAATTAAAAAAATACGGGTTTCTCCTTGGAATATCAAAGAGAAATCCGTATTTTTGTATTCAAATTCTTACATACATTATTTTTGATCTGAAATTTACAGTAATTGAACATCACTTTTATCAAAAGGATAATACATTATTATGACTAAGATTATTAGTTTCCTCAACCACAAAGGCGGTGTGGCTAAAACTACCACATGCGCAAATCTTGGTACTGCACTTTGGATTCTCGGAAAAAAAGTGCTACTGATTGACACAGACCAGCAATGCAACCTTTCTGGAGTCCTCGGCTTCTCACAAAAGGAAGGCGACCCTACACTCAACGACTGGCTGAAGGAGCCTGTCCCTGCACCTATCTATATCCGCTACGATGGCCTTGAATACATCCCAGCATCCAAGGCTCTCCGCAATATGGAAGCAGAGCTTCTGAATAAGCGCAGCCGTGAGACTATACTCGCACGCAAGCTGGAACAGATTAAGGATGAATATGACTACATAATCATTGACTGCGCTCCAGGCGACTCTGTCCTCAACGACAACGCTCTCTCTGCCAGCGATGCTGTGATCATCCCTACAGAATGCTCCGGCTTCTCTCTTCAGGGTATGCAGAACCTTCTTCTTGCTATTAAAGAAATTCAGCAAGAGATAAACCCTAAGCTTGTGATTGATGGATACTTATTAGTAAAATATGACAAGCAGACAAAGATTGCCAAGGAAGTTAGTCGCTACTTCGAGAAGCAGAGCGAAGTGCCAACAATGAAGACTAAGATTCGCAAGTGCGTCAAGTTTGATGAATCTCCACTGGGACACCAAACAATCTTCGAGCATGCGCCTGAGAGTAACGGTGCCGATGACTATATGAAGCTTGCAGAGGAAATAACTGGCATGAAGCGTCCAAAGAATTGGAAGACTGTAGCCATCGCTGCTGAAGAAGAGAATAGCGAAGAATAAATAACAAAACATTACTACCTATATAATCATTATGGCAAACAACAAAAAGAAGTCCCTCAATGTTGGTGATTTTATCCAAGAAGTGAAAGAAGATAACACTGGCACTCAGCGCATCGTCGCTCCAGAACCTGAAGAGCAGATTCTGCCAGTCAGCCAGCAGCAGATTATCTATCAGCCAGTAGGCCGTCCTGCACGCAAGCAATCTCTCCTTTCAAAGAAGCTTGCAAAGCTGGTTTACATCGACGAAGAGACAGAACTGAAAATCAGACTTATCAAGACATTCCAGAATTTTGACTACAAGGAAGTCATGTTCACAGCTATCCACGAATTCCTGGAGAACCACTACAAAGACATGAAGCTTGACGAAAGCGGTGCAAAGAAAGTGGAGAAAGTCATCAAGGAATACAAAACAAGATCATAAAATTTGATGATAAATAAGGACAGCATTGAAACAGCATACAGCTTCTTTCACCAGAAACAGAGAGTATATCAATATTCTACAATGGACTGGCAGAAGGATGACATTGAGTATGCCATTGGCGATTATGTTGACAACATGAGTCCTGAGCTTTATGAATTCATCTCAGAAGGCAAGATCGACTTCCTGAAAGATCACACATGCTTTGGCGAAGACATAATGTATGCTGTGGAAAAGTTGGAAAATCAATTGAGTAACAACTAAATACTGCCATTTATATGAATTGCTTCATTAAGAGAGCATTTATGCTCATAGCAATAGCACTCTTCACCTTTGGCTTTGCTAATGCACAAGAGGAAAAAAGTACTGGCGAGAAAATCGTAAGCGGCACAGTCAGCGCATTAAAATCCGTTAGCAAGAAAACAAGCAAAGTCAAGAAAGGGGCTGCAAAGGGAGTGGAAAATCTCACTTCCGACTCAAGCAATAAAACTGTCAGCCGTATCGGAGAAGAGATATCGGACAGAATAGACCGCGAGCCTGCAAAAATCATTGGCACATGGGCTTTCAGCGAGCCTGCTCTCGACTACATGGGCGGAAATATCCTTAAAGAAGCTGCGAGTTTGGCTTTAGAAAAGAAAGTGGAAAGCAAGCTTCAAGGCTACTACTCCAATCTCGGGTTTAAGGACAGTAAATTTCTCATTACATTTTCAGAGAACAAGAGATTCAGCATAAAGCTTAACGGTAAAGAAGTTGGCAAAGGCAGGTATTTCCGCGATGGGACTGATGTTTTCCTTGAATTTGAAGGTCATGAGGAATTAGGAAAACTGGATCCCGTTGACAGAGAAAACGGCCTCGACGTTTTGATGCTTCCATCAAGAATGAGGACCATGATGAGCAACATCGGGTGCAGCACAGACGAACTCGAAGCGATTGCCGAACTTCTGAAGACTCTCAATGGAGTAGAAATTGGCATGCATATGGTTAAAGTGAACTGACCTGCAATGCTGCGGATTGTCACATCTCACTACAGTTGTCCCTGCGGCGAACTTATATTAGGTTCGTTCGGGGACAAACTTTGTCTTTGCGATTGGGTTTCCAGGCGAAACAGAAACACAATTGACAAGCGCATTCAGCGTATCTTGAAAGCAGAATATGAAGAAGGCTCTTCTGCAATAATTGAGTTGGCGAAAAAGCAGCTTGACGAATACTTTCAAGGAAAAAGAAAAACATTCTCCATACCTTTACTCTTTGCCGGAACAGACTTTCAAAAGAGAGTATGGCAACAGCTCACCCTCATTCCTTACGGCGAAACATATTCTTATCTTCAGCTGGCAAAGGTTCTTGGAGTGCCTAATTCTGTAAGAGCTGTTGCTAATGCAAATGGTGCAAATGCCATCTCAATTTTTGCTGCTTGCCATAGAATAATTGGCAGTAATGGTACCCTTACAGGATATGCAGGCGGCTTGGAGGTGAAACATTTTTTATTAAATCTTGAAACTGCCAACAAAGATACTTTTTAGCGTTTTTAACACATCTTTCACTTTTTCAGCCACATAGACAAGGGAAAATGTATTAAAAATGTTACATTTACTTTTTGTATTGTTACTTTTAACGATAAATCATGCACATTTATCGTACAATAATATTTTTGCAACATACAATAAATGCTAACTTATAAAAAGTCCGTAACTTTGCATCGTCATCAGAAAAAGATGACTAGTAAGTGAATTTAGTTAGTTATTTAAATAGATTTAGTTAGTAAGGTTAATTTTTAGCTTATTAGTTAGTTTTTACCTATTGGACCATTTACTTATAAAGGTAATCTGATTCAAACAGGATACGCTTTATAAGAAGAAAGGCTTCGGTGTGACACCGAGGCCTTTCTCCTTTTTTATTCAAACATAGCAACCCATTTCTTGAATTTCTCAACACCTTCCTGACCGAACTTTTCCAAAGACTTCATTGCTTGTTCAACAGTCTTCTCGCGATCCAGTTTTGTTTTTGAAAAAAACTTATCCGCATAGCAAACGATAATTTCTTCAATGGTTTCTGGCATAAGGTCCTTATGCGGAATAGGAAGGTTACGCTCTTCTATCTGCTTCAAGGAAATGCCTGTTCCAGTATGCCTTTCACAAACTCTTGCATGGCGAGGGAACCCTTCTTCACGGAGAATCTGTGCTCCAATCGTACCATGACAAATGTATGGTTCTGTTCCAAAGCATTGTATGCCGTCAGCATCACACTTGAAAATTCCTAAGTCATGCAGCATTGCTGCTTCCTCAACAAACTGCCTGTCAGCATTGAGCTCTGGATGCTTTTCGCAAATGGCAAGAGCTTTGTCTGCAACAGCGCGGGAATGAACTGTAAGTATGTTTTTAAGCTCATTCTCTTGTGGATAGTATTTATCAATTATTGCACTATAATCCATATTTGTTTTTTATTTAGTGTTATAAGTAAAAATCTTTCGTAAGAGCTTTATACTCTTCAGACAGTTCATTGTTCTTATTTCTGAGAGATAATACATAAGAATTTGTATCTGTTATCTTTCGGGAAAATTCCAGCATAGTCCGCTTCGGTTCTTTCGTTTCGGTTGTTCTAATGTCTAACCGCCTCCGCAGATATAATCGATTCATAACACAAAGCGAAATGAAGTCGGATGCAGCAACAGCAGGAATGATAACAGTAAAGAGTCCTTCGTCGGTCAACATACTGCTGGCATTATGTATGAGGTCTATAAATGGAAGGGATGAGGTATGGCGTGCAGCATCCCGTGTTCCATTACCACTGATTGTATCTTCCACATAAAAAGGCGGATTGCTTACAATCAAATCATATTTTTGATTGCAGTTCATCTTGTTTGCTGCAGAATCATATTGCATACATGCAAAATCTTGCTTGTAAATGTTAATCTTCTCTGCAAATGGACTATTCTTGACATTTTCCTTTGCTTGCAAAACTGCACTTTCATCAATATCTATTCCATCTATCAACACTGGAAATCTCTGCGCAAGCATCAAAGCAATCAATCCGCTTCCTGTTCCGACATCAAGCACTCTGCGATTCTCCTTGCATGAGGATAACTCTGGCACTTCTGCCCATGCACCAAGCAACACGCCATCCGTACCGACTTTCATCGCACATTTGTCATGCCAAATAGTGAATTGTTTGAATTGGAAATAAGGAGTTGCCATACTATCTGATTAAATATGACACAAAGTTACGATTTTTTCATCTTTTATCATAAGATTATGCGTAATTAAACAGAGAAACCGTTTAATCTATTCCTCTCGAACGGACTAAACGGATTATATAACTCTAACATTTTATGGTTTACGGTGCAAAGGTACGGACTTCTGCAAAATCTCACAATACCTAAAAATCATGATATTGTATTATTAAATGAGTATTTCGTAACAGTTTTTGTTATTTGACACTTATTTCCGAACGTCTTATACCCATTTTTATGGTGTTAATGTAATGATATTTGCAATAAAATATCTATCTTTACAAAGCTTTACACATATTATATATATATAGCAACTAAAATAGCCAAAAATTAACACCAAATACAACTAAAATGAAGTTAATTGCATTTCTCTTACTAACACTATCGTTTCTAACAGCAGAAGCACAACAAAAGTCGAAGGTTTGGAATCCTAACAATGCTGATGGGACATACACAAACCCAGTCATAGATGCTGATTACAGCGACCCTGACGTTTGCCGCGTTGGGAACGACTATTATATGACATCTTCATCATTTGCTTGTTTCCCTGGTCTTCAGATTCTTCATTCTACAGATCTGGTTAACTGGGAACTGATTGGTCATGCTTTGACGGATGACTACCCTATCCTTCCTGAAATCCAAGGAACTGATCTTGACTGGCACAAGAAAATACAGCATGGAAACTATGTGTGGGCACCATCAATAAGATACCATGACGGATGGTTCTACATCTATTGTGGAGATCCTGACCAAGGGCTGTTCATGACAAAGACACAGGATCCTCGCGGTACTTGGGAACCTATTGTCTGGGTGAAAAAAGGAAAAGGCCTTATAGATTGCTGTCCGCTTTGGGATGAAGATGGCAAGGCATATATCTCCCATGGATGCGCAGGTTCAAGAGCAGGAGTGAAAAGCGTTCTTTTTGTTGCGCCAATGTCTCCCGACGGAACAAAAGTTATTGGTCCTTCACGAATCGTTTATGATGGCCATGAGAATCAGCCAACTATCGAAGGGACAAAGTTTTATAAAAGAAATGGGTATTACTACATCATGTCTCCTGCTGGCGGAGTGAAATATGGCTGGCAAGTAGAATTGCGTTCAAAGAACCCTTATGGACCTTACGAAGAGTATGTAGGATTGGCACAAGGCAAGTCAAAGGTGAACGGTCCTCATCAGGGTGCATGGGTTGACACACAAAACGGCGAAGACTGGTTTCTCCATTTTCAAGATAAACACGCCTACGGCAGAGTCGTTCATCTTCAACCAGCTAAATGGGTGAAAGACTGGCTTGTAATCGGCGAAGACAAGGATGGCGATGGTTGCGGCGATGCTGTAGCACGATGGAAGAAGCCTAACTTACCTTCAAGCGGAAACTTTCAGCCAGCAGAAGATGACGAGTTCGACACTAACGATCTTGGTCTGCAATGGCAATTTGAGGGACCTTATAGCCATTATTGGTATTTCACCGATGCCAATAAAAGCCGCCTGCGCCTTTATGGAGTGAGAATACCGGAGAATTACAAGAATCTTTCCGATTTGCAGAATGCTCTTCTTCAGAAATTTCCAACAGAAAACTTCATAGCAACAGCAAAAGTGAAATTCACTCCTAATCCTGAGTTCAAGCCAAAAGGTGAGGAAGGTGGTTTCATAATTAAAGGACAAGACTATGCTGCAATAAAGTTTGTATCAACAGAAAGCGGATGCTCTATGCGTTATGTTACTTGTATTGGCGCACAAAGCGGCAAAGAAGAAACGACCGTTGAAGATATTCCACTTAAACTGTTCAAGGAACCTGCGCCATACACTCAGAAATATGCTGTCGATGACATTCCTCAGCCTCGTTCAGCAACTCAAGACGTTTATGTTCGCGTATCTGTCAAGAGTTCAGGTATTGGCAATGGAATAAAATCTCATGCACAGTTCTCATACAGCACAGATGGAAAGCACTTCAAGAATCTTGGAACGCCATTCGCTGTTAAGGAAGGCAAATGGATTGGAGCGAAACTTGGTTTCTATTGCCTTTGCCCAGGAGTAAAGAACGACGGTGCCTTTCTAGATGTTGATTGGATAAGATTCAACGGGAACGATAAATAAAACGATAACTAAAACTAAAACAAAAACTAAAACAAAAACTAAAACAAAAAAAAGCCCTGACGCTCGGTTGAACGTCAGGGCTTTTATTGTATCTATATCTTAATGAGACAGATGATTATTCTGCAGAATAGTCAATCTTGCTCATGCGTACGTATGTAGCGTAACGGTGCTGTGCAGCCTTCTTAGCAGCATCGAAGAGTTCCTGAGCCTCTGCTGGCTTAACCTTCTTGAGAGAGAGGTAACGAACCTCACCATCGAGGAAGTCCTGGAACTTATCCCACTGTGGCTCCTTAGAGTCGAGCTGGAATGGATTCTTGCCCTGCTCTGCGAGACGTGGGTCGAAGCGCCAGAGGTGCCAGTAACCGCACTCAACAGCCTTAGCTTCCTCTGCTTGGCTCTTACCCATGCCGCCCTTAGCCTTAAGACCGTGGTTGATACATGGAGCGTAACCGATTACAAGTGATGGACCTGGGTAAGCCTCAGCCTCACGGAGAGCCTTGAGACACTGAGCATTGTCAGCACCCATAGCAATCTGAGCTACATATACATAGCCGTAAGTTGACTGCATGAGACCGAGATCCTTCTTTGTGATGCGCTTACCACCTGCAGCGAACTGAGCGATAGCACCGATTGGAGTAGCCTTAGAAGACTGACCACCAGTGTTGGAGTAAACCTCAGTATCGATAACGAAGATGTTGATATCCTCACCAGAAGCGAGAGCGTGATCGAGACCACCGTAACCGATATCGTAAGAAGCACCGTCACCACCGATGATCCACTGTGAACGCTTAACGAGGTAGTGAGAGAGCTCAGAAAGCTGCTTGCAGAT
>JAGHUI010000077.1 GCA_018064885.1 Candidatus Minthosoma equi
GCATCACAAGCTGCGCAATGAAAATGATGTAAGGACATGCGAACCATCAACGAACTCATCATTCATTGCTCTGCCACAGCCGAGGGCAAGGACTTCACTGCAGCCGACATTGATCGCTGGCACCGTGTCCAAGGCTGGTCAGGCATCGGCTACCACTTCGTCATCCGCCTGGATGGCACAGTAGAGCCCGGACGCCCCATCGACAAGGCAGGCGCTCATTGCTCAGGTCACAACGCCAACTCTCTCGGCATCTGCTACATCGGCGGTATCGCCCCTGACGGCAAGACGCCGAAGGACACTCGCACACCTGCCCAGCGTCTCTCCCTTCGCATCCTCCACCATCCTTCGCCACATCTACCCTGGTATTGCCCTTCACGGCCATCGCGAATTCGCAGCCAAGGCATGCCCCTGCTTTGATGTGAGGAAAGAGTTGTGAGAGGAAAGAGAAAAGGACACCAGCGCTTGGTGTCCTTTATTCTTTCGTTCCTCATGAAAGCATTTTGCATGTAAGCTATTATGAGTAAAACGTCCCAATGTTATCAAATATTATTAGAGATATTAGTCTTCAAAGAAACTCTTATCAATAGTTTTTACTTCATACACCTCTTTTGTTCTCACTCCAAGGTTGTATTCGATCATGAACTTTGCAAAGTAAGTCAAGGGACGGTTCTCTGACTCATATATACACAAGTTCCCAAATACCACGAAGCCTTTGGGAACTTTTTCACTCTTCAAATGGAAACGGTCAGATGTGCTTGAATGGGGTAGGCATTATTATTCTATGCCGAAGAGTTTCTTTCCGTATTCTGTGAGCACTTGAGGGCATTTCTTGACGTTGAAGCCGAGCATTGGACAGCCGTCGGCTCCGTAGGAGATTTCGTATTTCGTGAACACAACCATTACGTTGTCGCCGTCGATGTAGAATTCTCTTGGCAGAGCTGTGATGCTGTTCAATTCGTCAAGGCCGCCGTAGTTCTCTGAACCGATGCGCTGCTTTTTAAGCTCTTTGACGGCTTGCTTCTCGTTGGCGATGATGTTGTCGATGGTTACGACTTTTTTGTTGGTGCAGTCGAAGGTGAGGTATTGGTAGTATGGGAAGATGCATGATCCCATGCCGCAGCCGTTGTTTACGACAGAGAAGTTCTCGAACAATACGGTGTTGTGGATGGAGTCGTGGCCTTGGTATGTGATGTTGAGCGTGTAGTCGGTATCGTACATAGGGTAGAATGTGTCGTCGTCAGATTCTTCTACCTCTTCTGAGTATCTGTCTTCGTCTCGCTTGCTTACAGGAACAAGATCCAGGTCGGAGCCTTCGTCGGCAGTGCTGCTTTCTACCATGTTCTTGACGTATTTCTGGATGTCGTCGCTGTTGATGTCGAATGCTTCGCGCAGAGCTTTTTGGAGTGCTTTCAGATCGAATCCTTCGGCGGATACTGGCCAGTCAATGGAGATGGAATTTTCGTGATATACTTTTTTGTCTCCATATTGGAAAAGGCGTCTGTCGCTGAATGTTTCTGTTTTTATGAAGAATGTGCTTTGTGTCGCGTTGCTTTCTTCGCTTGTGCTGTCGATGGAGGCGCTGATGCTGTCGTTCTCTTCTGTGTTGCCGGATTGTGAAGTGCCGTTACATGCTGAGAGGGCTATTGCTGCAAGTAGGGGCAGGAGTAGTTTCTTCATGATTATAATCGGTTTTAAGTAAGTAATTTGGTTTGAGTGATAATTTGCCACAAAGTTACAACTATTATGCAATTCTGCAAGTGTCCGAAAAGAAAAACATCTTCGTTTCTTTGTTTATGTGGAAAAGAAGTGGTAACTTTGCGCCCGATTTGATGTTTTTGGTGTCAAATCGGTATTACAAAACTAAATAATAACAGAAAATGGACGATTATCCGGCGAACAGTACAAAGTGCCTGGGATAAGACTCACCTCTCACGCGGAGTTGAATGAGTCTTTGCCCCGATCTTTATATTGTTCTTACAAAACAAAGCAAAGGTTCAAACAACAATGCGAACATTCTGGAATTTTAATGGTGGTATCAAGCATGTGGATGCTTGGGAACCAAACTGCTGGGTGCAGGTTACTTGCCCAGTTGATGAAGATAGGGATTTCTTGGAAAAAGAACTTGGCATGCCTGACTATTTTTTGGAGGACGTTGCCGATGCTGATGAGCGTGCTCGCTATGACATGGACGAAGGATGGCTCATGATCATTATCCGTATCCCGCACTTGAAAAGCGTTAATTCTCGCAGTCCTTACACAACAATCCCTCTGGGTATTGTTATCAAGGGAGATAAGATAATAACGATCTGCAATCAGGAATCGCGAATGATGCTTGATTTCGTCAATCATCAGATGCGCCGCGCTGAAGGTTTTACGGATGCTGCTGACCTTGTATTCCGATTGTTCCTTAGTGCTTCGGTATGGTATCTGAAGTATTTGAAGCAGGTGAATGGCATCATTGAAAAGGCTAAGCGTGACCTCGATAAGGAGATTGACAACAAGGATCTTGTGAACCTTTCTCGCTTACAGGATTCCCTCACGTATTTCGGCACATCTATTCGTGGAAACGAATCTCTGCTCTCGAAGCTCAAGTTCCGACTCCCTGTGGATGAACTGGATGCGGAGCTTATCGAGGATGTGAATATCGAGATGAATCAGGCTCGCGAGACGACTAACATCTATATCTCCATTCTTGATTCTACAATGGACACCTACGCGAACATTATTAATAATAATATGAATAAGGTGATGCGACTTCTCACATCGCTTAACATGATTATCATGTTCCCAACTCTCATCACTTCTATGTTCGGAATGAACCTTGTCAATGGCATGGAAACGTGGTGGGGAGGTTTCCCTTTGGCTATACTCATGTGTGTGGTCAGCACAGGGGTGTCTTTGCTGTGGTTTAAGAGGAAGAATTGGCTTTGATTGCTATTTCGGATTACCAAATTCAACGAGAAAGTGCCATTTTTAATGTTTTCCGACATAAAATACGCTCAACTTGCAATCATTTTCACTAAAATATAGTAAATTTGCAATCGATTTTTGGTAAAAAGAGATCGTTTCTCACTTTTTTCAAACACAAAGAAATAAAAAGTTTAAACAACAATAATAAAATGAAAAAGTACAATTTCAATGCTGGTCCTTCAATCCTCCCACGCGAGGTAATTGAACAGACAGCTGCTGCTTGTCTTGACTTTGACAATTCAGGACTTTCACTTATGGAAATCAGCCACCGTGCTAAGAATTTCCAGCCGGTAGTTGACGAGGCTGTTGCTCTCTTCAAGGAACTTCTCAACATTCCTGAGGGTTACTCAGTTCTTTTCCTTGGTGGTGGTGCAAGCCTTGAGTTCTGCATGGTTCCTTACAACTTCCTCGAGAAGAAGGCTGCATACCTCAACACTGGCGTATGGGCAACTAAGGCTGAGAAGGAAGCTAAGGCATTCGGTGAGGTTGTAGAAGTTGCTTCTTCTGCTGACAAGAACTTCACATACATCCCAAAGAATTTCGAAATCCCAACTGATGCGGACTATCTCCACATCACAACAAACAATACTATCTACGGTACTGAGATTCGTGAGGACATCGATTGCCCAATCCCACTCATTGCCGATATGTCTTCTGATATCTTCTCTCGTCCTGTTGACGTTAGCAAATATACAATGATTTATGGTGGTGCTCAGAAGAACCTCGCTATGGCTGGCCTCACATTCGTTATCGTTAAGGATGAGGCTCTTGGCAAGGTAACTCGTCACATCCCAACTATGCTTGACTACCGCACTCACGTGAAGAAGGGCTCTATGTTCAACACTCCTCCAGTAGTGCCAATCTACTCTGCTCTCATGAACCTCCGCTACATGAAGGCTCACGGCGGCGTAAAGGCTATGCAGGAGATTGCTGAGAAGCGTGCTGAGATTCTTTATGCTGAGATTGACCGCAACAAGCTCTTCGTGGGCACAGCTGAGAAGGACAGCCGTTCACTCATGAACATCACATTCGTTCTCAAGGACGAGTACAAGGAGCTTGAGAAGGAGTTCCTCGACTTCGCTACTTCTAAGGGCATGGTTGGTGTTAAGGGCCATCGTGATGTTGGTGGTTTCCGTGCATCTTGCTACAACGCTATGTCAATCGAAGGCGTTGAGGCTCTCGTTGCTTGCATGAAGGAATTCGAGGCAATGCATTAATAAAAGACAATAATAATGTGATCCTAGATTTTCTAGAAGTTCTAGAATCTCTAGGATTACTAGTTAATAATAAACAAAGATGGCAAAAGTATTAATTGCAACAGAGAAGCCATTCGCTGCTCCTGCTGTTGCTGGTATTAAAGAGATTATTGAAGGTGCAGGTTTCGAACTTGCTCTTCTTGAGAAATATACAGAAAAGGCTCAGCTTCTTGAGGCTGTTGCTGACGTTGACGCAATCATCATCCGTTCTGATAAGATTGATGCAGAGGTGATGGATGCTGCTAAGAACCTTAAGATCGTTGTACGTGCTGGTGCTGGCTATGACAATGTTGACCTTGAGGCTGCTACAGCTCACAACGTAGTTGTTATGAACACTCCAGGTCAGAATGCTAACGCAGTGGCTGAGCTTGTTCTTGGTCTTCTTGTGTTTGCTGTACGTAACTTCTACAATGGCAAGGCAGGTTCTGAGCTCATGGGCAAGAAGCTTGGTATCCTTGCATTCGGTAATGTTGGCCGCAATGTGGCTCGCATTGCTAAGGGATTCGGCATGGAGGTTTGCGCTTACGATGCTTACTGCCCAGCAGAGGCTATCGAGGCTGCAGGTGTTCAGGCTTGTGCTTCACAGGCAGAACTCTTCCAGGTTGCTGACATCGTTTCTCTCCACATCCCTGCAACTGCTGAGACAAAGCAGTCAATCAACAAGGCTCTCTGCTCTACAATGAAGAAGGGTGCTATCCTCATCAACACTGCCCGCAAGGAGGTTATCGACGAGGCTGGTCTCATAGAGCTTATGGCAGAGCGCACTGATCTCAAGTACATCACAGACATCAAGCCAGATGCTGATGCTGAGTTCGCTAAGTTTGATGGCCGCTACTTCTCAACTCCAAAGAAGATGGGTGCTCAGACAGCTGAGGCTAACACAAATGCAGGTCTTGCTGCTGCTAACCAGATTGTTGGCTACATCAAGGACGGTATCACAAAGTTCCAGGTAAACAAGTAATTATCAATAATGTAGAACTAAGAATTGGCAATTAGGAATTGTCGCATATAATGCAATTTTATTTATGCATGTTGTTCCTAATTCCTGATTCTTAGTTCTTGTTTTTTTGGTTATGGCAATCGTAAAACCTTTTAAGGGCATTCGCCCACCTAAAGCTCTCGTTGAAGAAGTAGAAAGTCGTCCTTATGACGTTCTTGATTCTGAAGAAGCTCGTGCAGAAGCTGGCGACAACGAGAAGTCACTTTACCATATTATCAAGCCTGAGATCAATTTTGAGCCAGGTACATCAGAGTACGATCCTAAGGTTTATGACGAGGCTGCTCGCCAGTTCCAGAAGTTCCAGGATAACGGATGGCTTGTTCAGGATGATAAGGAGCAATACTATATCTATGCACAGACATCACATCTTCCTGCAAATGGAGGAAAGGAAAAGACTCAGTATGGTCTTGTGATCGGAGCATATTCTGGTGATTATGAAACAGGTGTGATTAAGAAGCATGAACTTACTCGCCGTGATAAGGAGGAAGATCGCATGAAGCATGTTCGTGTGAACAATGCTAATATTGAGCCAGTATTCTTTGCTTATCCAGATAACGCAACTTTGGATGCTCTCATAATGAAGTATGCTGTTACTGAGCCAGAGTATGACTTCGTTGCTCCTATCGATGGATTTGGCCACAAACTTTGGGTTGTAAGTGATGACAATGACATAAAGACTATCACAGAGGAGTTTGCTAAGATGCCAGCTCTCTATATTGCTGATGGTCACCACCGTTCTGCTGCTGCTGCTCTTGTCGGCACAGAGAAGAAGAATGCAAACCCTAACCATAAGGGTGACGAGGAATACAACTACTTCATGGCTGTTGCTTTCCAGGCAAGCCAGCTCACTGTGCTTGACTATAACCGTGTGGTTAAGGATCTTAACGGAAACTCTTCAGAACAGTTCCTTGAGAAACTTTCAAAGAACTTTACAGTTGAGAAGAGGGGTGCAGAGGAGTACCGTCCTGCAAAGCCACACGAGTTCTCTCTCTACCTTGATGGAGAGTGGTATTCTCTGAACGCAAAGCCAGGCACATTCGACGAAAATGATCCAATCGGCGTGCTTGATGTTGATATCTCTTCACGTCTCATCCTTCAAGACATTCTTGAACTTGGAGATCTCCGCTCTTCACAGCGCATTGACTTCGTAGGCGGTCTTCGTGGTCTTGGCGAATTGAAACGTCGTGTTGACTCTGGTGAGATGCGTGCTGCTCTTGCGCTTTATCCTGTAAGCATGAAGCAGATCATGGACATTGCTGATTCTGGCAACATCATGCCTCCAAAGGCTACATGGTTTGAGCCAAAGCTCCGCTCTGGATTGATTATTCATAAGCTCTGCTAAATAAGGCAATCCTCAGAATGGATAGCTATAAGACAATAAAGGCATTAAGCGAGGGTACTTATTCTGAAAAAAGGAGTAAGTTCCTCGCTTTTGCTATTCCTGTAACATCTGTTGATGAAATAAAGGAATACGTTGCGGAGTATCAGAAGAAGTACTATGATGCTCGTCATTGCTGCTATGCCTATATGCTGGGGCCAGAGAGGCTTGAGTTTAGGGCAAACGACAATGGCGAACCGTCAGGGACAGCAGGAAAGCCTATTCTTGGCCAGATAAACTCAAATGAGCTGACAAACATACTGATTATTGTTGTCCGCTATTTTGGAGGTGTCAAACTGGGCACTTCCGGTTTGATTGTTGCATATAAAGCAGCTGCCGCAGAAGCAATTGCTGCTGCAGAAATTATAGAGAAAACTGTTGATGAAGAGGTGACATTCATGTTTGAGTATCCTTTCATGAATGATGTGATGAGGATTGTTAAAGAGGAAAATCCAGAGATGGTTTCACAGGGGTATGATATGGATTGCTCTATGACGCTGAGGATAAGAAAAGACTCAATGCCTAAGTTGAAAACAAGGCTTGAAAAGGTGGAAACATTGAGAATTGTGTGAAATTCTTGTAAATTTTACAAAGAAATGATAATAAACCTTAAGGTTTTTTCATATTTTCATAAAAAGTCAATATCTTTGTAAAACCGATATTTTTACTTATAGCACATTTTGTATTATGAATATAGCAAAAACAATTATAACAGGAGCTGTAATGCTTTTCCTTTCTTCGTCTGCATTCTCGCAGAAAGTGATGATTGGCAATTACATTTTCCCAAAGGACAAATCTAAGTATTATGGTGAGCTTGAGGGTGGAAAGCCTAATGGAAAAGGCAAGACCACTTTTGTCACAGGTGATACTTATGAAGGAGAGTACGTGAAGGGCAAGCGTCAGGGTTACGGCGTTTACACATTCACAGATGGCGAAAAATATGAAGGCAACTGGCATCAGGACCATCAGCATGGCAGAGGTGTCTATTATTTTGCTAATAACAATAAATACGATGGCCTTTGGTACATTGACTACCAGCAAGGTCAGGGAACGATGTACTATTACAATGGTGACAAGTATGTAGGTGAGTGGTTCCAGGACAAGCGCAATGGTGAAGGTATGTACACTTGGGCAAATGGTATCTTCTACCGCGGCGGCTGGAAGGACGACAAGAAGTCAGGCAAAGGTGTCTATGACTGGAAAGACGGCTCTTCCTACGATGGCGACATGGATAACGACATGCGTAATGGACAAGGCAAATACACCTATGCGAATGGCGATTTCTATACTGGAGGATGGAAAGATGATTTGATGCATGGCAAGGGAATCTATAAGTTCAGAAATGGCGATGTGTATGAAGGTGATTACCAGAATGGCGAGCGCACAGGACAGGGAATCTTCACATACTCTGACAAGCGCAAGTATGTTGGCCAGTTTAAGAATGGTCTTATGGAAGGCTTCGGTACATACGTTTGGCCAGATGGCTCAAAGTATGAGGGCTATTGGGCAGACGACAAGGAGCATGGCCGTGGTAAGTTCACAGGAGCAAATGGCGATGTCTATGATGGTGAATGGGCAAATGGCGAGATGAATGGCGAGGGTGTGCTTCGTCTCTCTGACGGCACAAAGTTCAAAGGTCATTTCAAAGATGGAATGAAACATGGCAAGGGCGTAGAAGAATCTGCTGATGGCACTCGCTTTGAAGGATCATTTGTGAACGACCAGCGCGATGGCTCATTTGTAGAGAAAGACCGTAATGGCTCTGTGCTCCGCAAGGGAATATACAATAAAGGAAAGTTGATGGGTCAGTAAATTCTGTGTATATCATGGACTTAAATCGTATTCTTCT
This sequence comes from Candidatus Minthosoma equi, assembly GCA_018064885.1. Classification (GTDB taxonomy): domain Bacteria; phylum Bacteroidota; class Bacteroidia; order Bacteroidales; family Bacteroidaceae; genus Minthosoma; species Minthosoma equi. Next base: position 8,454 of record JAGHUI010000077.1, read on the forward strand.
CGAAGTGAAGGCTTTGGCAAGGGAGGTCGGAGAGTTTCAGGTGGAGCAGAGAAAGACCTTCCAGTTGGATAGGGTGGAATCTAAGCATAGCCACGACTACGTGAGCTATGTGGATAAAGAATCTGAAAAGAAGATTGTTTCCCGTTTGAAAGAAATACTTCCAGAAGCAGAGTTCATCACTGAAGAGAAAACCGTAGAGCAGAAGAGCGAGGATGCGAAATATGTTTGGATAGTTGATCCGCTCGATGGCACTACGAACTATGTTCATGACCTTGCACCTTCATGCGTTTGCATTGCTTTGAAGGACAAAGATGGATATTTGCTTGGCGTTGTTTACGAAACATCTCGCCGTGAACTGTTCTTTGCTGCAAGAGGCAATGGCGCTTGGCTTGAGCAAGACGGAACAGAAGCAAAGCAATTGCATGTTTCTAAAATTGATGATCTTGACAAAGCCCTCATCATGATTGGCTATCCTTATAATGCTGACGCATGGAGAGAGTTCTGCCTTAACATTACAGGCAATCTCTACGGACATTGCGCAAGCATCCGCTCTTATGGAAGTGCTGAGAGCGAGCTATGCTATTTAGCTGCAGGAAGGATAGACATTTATTTTGAATCTTTCATTCAGCCATGGGATGTCGCAGCAGGCGCTTGCATTCTTCTTGAGGCAGGCGGAAAGATAAGCGACTATGCAGGAGGTGATGATAATTGGCAGAGTGGAAGACAAGTTGTTGCGACTAATGGATTGTTGCATGATGCAATTCTCAAAGAGATGCAGATTGCTAAACCACATAAATGATTTCAAAAAGTTAAACCTTAACTAACTATTGCAATATGATAATAGATACTATTGAGAATTTTGGCAAGTATGCAGTTCTTAACCCTCTTTTTTCAAAGGTAGAGGAATTCTTGAAGAACAATGATCTTGCTTCCCATGAGCAAGGCAAAGTGATGATTGAGGGCAAGGATTTATTTGCCAATTTCACTATTGCTAAAGGCAAGGCAAAGGAAGTGGCTAAGATTGAGAGTCATGATGTCATGATTGATATTCAGATTCCTATTTCATGCCCAGAGACAATGGGTTATACTCCTCGTGAAAATCTTGCTGAATGTGAGTACAATGCAGAGAAGGACATTACTTTCTATCCAGGCTTGGCAGAGAAGTACGTCACAATCAATCCGGGTGAGTTCGTTATCTTCTTCCCTCAGGATGGACACGCTCCATGCATTAGCGATGAGGCAGAAATCGTGAAGGTTATTTTTAAGATTAAAGCATAACATCAATAGTTTAACCATAAATATCAGCATATTATGGCAACAGCAAAGAAAACTGCAGAAAAGAAGGCTACAGACAAGAAAGCTTCTGCAAAGAAAAGCTCTGCAACTCCAAAAGTAAAACATATTGGTTTGGTGGCTAATGATTCATGGCTTGAGCCATACGAACCAGCTATTGTTGGAAGACATCTTCATGCCATAGAAAAGGCTTATGAACTCACTCAGGGCAAGCAGTCACTTTCTGAGTTTGCAAGCGGCTATCTTTATTTCGGCTTGCATCGCACAGATAAGGGATGGGTGCTTCGCGAATGGGCTCCTAACGCTACAGAAATCTATGTAATTGGCGATTTCAATGGATGGCAAGAGGATGAGAAGTACAAGATGAAGTCATTGAAGAATGGCAACTGGGAACTGAAGCTCACAAACAAGCAGCTCAAGCATGGCGATATTTATAAGCTGAAAGTGAAATGGGATGGAGGCGAAGGCGAGCGTATTCCTGCCTGGACAAACCGTGTTGTTCAGGATGAGGTTACAAAGATTTTCTCTGCTCAGGCATGGTGTCCAGAAACCCCATACGTTTGGAAGAAGAAAAACTTCAAGCCAAATACAGCTCCTCTATTGATCTACGAATGCCACATCGGTATGGCTCAGGATGCAGAGAAGGTTGGAACATACACAGAATTCAAGGAAAACATCCTTCCACGCATTAAGAAAGAAGGTTACAACGCTATCCAGATTATGGCTATTGCCGAGCATCCTTACTACGGGTCATTCGGTTATCATGTCAGCAACTTCTTCGCAGCTTCTTCTCGCTTCGGCACACCAGAAGAATTGAAGGAACTTGTTGATGCTGCTCACGAGATGGGCATAGCCGTTATTATGGATATTGTTCATTCGCACGCAGTCAAGAACGAGCTTGAAGGTCTTGGCAACTTTGCTGGCGATGGCTCACAGTATTTCCATTCAGGTCCTCGTCGCGAACATAACCTTTGGGACTCTCTTTGCTTCGATTACGGCAAGGGTGAAGTGCTCCATTTCCTCCTTTCCAACTGTAAATACTGGCTTGACGAATACCATTTCGACGGCTTCCGTTTCGATGGTGTGATGTCAATGCTCTACCTCAATCATAACCCACAGATTGGTGGCTATCCTGACTACTTCAATGGTGCTCAGGACGATGATGCCATCTGCTACCTCATTCTTGCCAACCAGCTCATTCATGAGTTCAATCCAAAGGCTATCACAATTGCTGAGGACGTGTCTGGTATGCCAGGTCTCTGTGCTCCATTCAAGGATGGCGGCTACGGCTTCGACTACCGCATGCAGATGAATGTTCCTGACTATTGGATCAAGACAATGAAGGAAGTGAAGGATGAAGATTGGAAACCATCTTCTATCCTTTGGGAAATGATTAACCGCCGTAAGGATGAGAAGACAGTCACATACGCTGAGAGTCATGACCAGGCACTTGTAGGTGATAAGACAGTCATTTTCCAGCTTGTTGATGCCGATATGTATTGGCATTTCAAGAAAGGTGATGAGAACTTCATGGCAAACCGCGGTATTGCTCTCCACAAGATGATTCGCCTTGTCACAGCATCTACTCTCAACGGCGCTTACCTCAACTTCATGGGTAACGAATGGGGCCATCCAGAGTGGATAGATTTCCCACGCGAGGGTAACGGATGGAGCCACAAATATGCTCGCCGTCAGTGGAACCTTGTTGACAATAAGGAACTGTGTTACCACTATTTAGGCGATTTTGATGCTGCAATGCTTTCTGTTCTCAAGTCAGAAAAGAACATACAGAAGACACCTGTTCAGGAGATATGGCATAATGATGGCGACCAGATTCTTGCATACTCTCGTGGCGACCTTCTCTTCGTGTTCAACTTCTCTCCTGACCGTTCTTATACTGATTACGGATTCATCGTTCCAGAAGGCAGCTATAATGTTGTTCTCAACACAGACAACAAGCTTTTCGGAGGAAATGACCTTGCAGATGACAGCATCACTCATTTCACAAACTGGGATCCTCTTTACGAGAAAGACGGCAAGGGATGGCTCAAGCTTTATATTCCTGCACGCTCTGCAGTTGTTCTTCGCAGAAATAAGGAAGAAAAGAAGTAATAGATTAATTTTGAACATTAAAGCATAAAGTGAATTATAACAGAAATAGACATCAGAAGACCGCGGGAGTAATACGCTACTCCTGCGGCATTCTGTTTATGCTTTTCACTTTCTGCTATCTCTTTTTCATTCAGGGAGAGATACTTGCAGAGGCGCAACATGTATATTCCAATGGTATTACTCAGTACTCAATACTGATAGGCGCTATCATTATTGCATTTGTGCTTCAGATTCTCCAATGGCTTGTAAGCCTTGCTTCGCGCTTGCCTGCACGCTTCCATGCTCTGACCTACGTTCCATCCTCAATGGTACTTGCCATAATATCGTCGGTCAATAAGGATGTGATGGTCAGTTTCAGTTTCGGAGCATGGCTATGGATAATGCCGCTTGTGCTTGCTGTCTATGCTATTACCGTTATCCTGATCAAGAATCTCTTTGATGAATCCCAGGACTATTTCAAAGGATTGAAGAATCTGCTTTATACTAATTATATCATATTGCTGGCGCTTATTCTTGGAGCAGGCAGCATTCCTCAAACCTCTGATGTATATCATTATGAGCTCAAGACAGAACGCCTTTTGCTCGAGCGGGATTACGAAGCAGCATGCAGAGTAGGAGAGAAGTCACTTCGCTCATCTGTTCGACTGACTCAGTTGCGAATGTATGCTTTAGCACAACAAGGACTATTGCCAGAGAGAATATTTGAATATCCTCAGTATTATGGCGCACAAGGGCTTTTTGACATTGCAGACAGCGCATCTTCTCACAGATTCGACAGCAAGTTTATATTTTATATGCTTGGAGCTCGTTGCCATTCATCTGTAGCAACGACAGATCGCTATTTCGAGCTTCTTTTGGCAGATTCTTTGTGGAATCAGACAACCGCAGATTATTATCTTTGCAGCCTTCTGCTCGAGAATAGGATGAAAGAGTTTCATGAAAAACTGCCATTGTATTATAATCTCTCAGATACGGTTGTCTCGCCTTATGATTCCCTCCCAAAAGCATATCGTGAAGCACTTCTTGTCATGGCAGATGCAGACAGCGCCTACGTTGGCAAGCTCTATTTCCATGGCGATTCAGTTGCAACTTTGAGCGACACAGCAATGGTGTCAAGCTATAGGGAGTATTGCGGCATGAAGACAGGAGTGCCCGATGTTCTTGAGCGTGTGAACAAAGCTCACAGAATATTTGGCAAGACCTTCTGGTGGTATCATGATTATTCCGATATTGCAATAGGAGAGATTAAAAAGAGGAGAAAGAAATAGAAGTGATAACTACTCTTTAACTCCACTTTACTCCCTAAACTGGGCAAGTTGAAACTTGCGAAACTTATTCATCAGTTATTGCCAAATAGAATCAATCTTTCTCTTGCTTCCGCCTTGCTTGCCCATTCTTCAGGAACAAATTTCCAGTGTCCCTGTGGCTGAGGATTGATGGTTCCTAATTCTTTTATATATTCTAGTAGATAGAAACGAATGTCATGTTCGCTGACATTCATGATTCTGCTATCCATTTCCTCCTTTGTGAGCTTTGCGCCTTTTGTCAGCAATTCACCGCCACCGTTTGCACGATATGCAGTCATGGCAACGGAGTATAGCTCATTCTCGTCAAATTTCTTGCCGTTTTGCAGAGAGAAAACCTTAATCTTCTCGCCTTCAGGCTTTGTTACGTCAACCTCATAGTTCAAGCCGGCAGCAGAGTCGAAGTTGAAGATGAAATTCTTAAATCCCATTCGGCTCGGATTACTCTTCATAGGACTTATGAGAAGCATGGTGTCATCTTCGCTTTTCATCTGCTGTGTCCACGAAGCATAGCTCATCTCTAGATAGTCCTTGATCTCTTTTCCTGTCAGCAGCAACGTGTATAAATGGTCTTCAAATCGGTATAGATTGAAAAGATTGCTAACCTTGATGTCGCCAGCTTCTATTGATGCGTTGAAGAACAGAGGCGCAGAGAACGAGATGTCTGCTCCGCTAACTTTCAGCTGCAGATTCTGAATCAGGTCAATATAAGCAGATGAGCCGAAATAGGCATCCGTAATGTCCACTCTGTTCAGAAATGTGCCGATCTTTTCTGTGGCAAATTTCTTCACCTCGTTGAAAGCATAGGCAAAGTGCCTTTTGTACGATTCTGAGTGAAGATTGTGCAGAGTTCCTATGTAGTTGAGTGACGCATTGAGATCATGCCCCGCAACATGTCCATCTTCATCTATGCGGAACTCAATATCTATAACAGCAACGCTATAGGCATAGCATCCCGGATTGATGCACATTACATTCTTTCCGCTCTTTGTGGTTATCTCCTCCATGTGGTTAGAGTGGTCGTGGCCATAGAGAATGAGATCGATGCCATCAACATTTTCTGCAACATCGCGAACGGAATTTTCTTTATACTCCTCTGTGACGATACCTTCCTCCATGCCAGAGTGCATCAGGCAGATCACAAAGTCAGGTTCTTCTTCCTCCTTCACTATCTTGATCCATTTCTCAGCGCTTTCCCTAATGTCATCAAACCTCATGCCTGTCCATATTTCCTTTGGAATCCAATGAGGGATGGCAGGAGTGATGAAGCCGATGACAGCAATTTTCACACCCTGACGATAGAATATTTTGTAAGGCTCGAAATAAGGCTCTCCTGTCTTTATGTTGATGGCGTTGGCACCTAAAATGGGAAAAGTGCATTCGTCAACGAACTTGTCGAAAATTTCATGTCCCGTCTCAATGTCATGGTTGCCAATTACAGCACAGTCATAACCGATGAAGTTGCAGATGTCAGCCACCTTGTGGTGCTTGTTCTCCGAAATGTAATTGAAGAAATATGCCGTTGGCTCCCCCTGCAGCATGTCGCCGCCATCTATCAGAATGGTGTTGGCTGGACTTTCTTGAACGGCTTTTGCCACGAAAGCATGCACTCTTTGCAAGCTTCCTTTGCCCCAACGCTCATGACGAAAGTCGTACGGGAAATAATTTCCATGTACGTCAGTAGTGAAGATTATTTTTATGTTTTTTGTTTCTTCCGTCATGATATCATTGCGGCAATGATGCCAAATTATCCAATTTGAATGCAAAGATAATAAAAAATAGATAAAATCGCATTTATCATCGCGTCAATTATGAAAAAACTGCCGAATTGGCATGTGTTTTGTTGTGAAGAATCGAAAAAAACTAATAAATACATATAAGAAGATATGGCATTCATAGATTACTACAAGATATTAGGCGTTTCCAAGGACATCCCTCAAAAAGATATTCGTGCTGCATACCGCAAGCGTTCAAAGCAGTTCCATCCCGACCTTCATCCTGACGATCCAAAAGCCAAGGCAAAGTTCCAGATGCTGAACGAAGCATACGACGTGCTCAACGATCCAGACAAGCGTGCCAAGTATGACCAGTATGGCGAGAACTGGAAACAGGCGGATTGTTTCGGCGGCGCTGGCGGTGGCAATCCTTTCGGTGATTTCGGTCGTGGTGGTGGCAATCCGTTTGAGAACATTCATTTCAATATGAATGGAGGCAATGGCGGATTCAGCGACTTCTTCTCCGAACTCTTTGGCGGTATGGGAGGCGGTAGATCAAGATCATCCCGTTCCAGCAGCCGTCGCGCAGAACCATCCGAAACAGAATGTTCAGCCACAATCAATGTATGGACAGCAATGCTTGGTGGAGATGTCATAGCAGAAACACCATACGGCAAGTTCAAGCTGAAGATCGCAGCTGGCACACAATCAGGCAAGAAGGTGCGACTCAAGGGAAAGGGCGGCACCAAGTCAGACGGTACGCTGAAAGACCTCATCATTGTCTTCACCGTCCAGATTCCAACAAATCTTTCGGAACATCAGAAAGACCTTCTCCGTCAGGCGATGAACGGATAAAATAGGCTTTTTATTATACTAAGCATGAGGTGGTCATTACGGTCATGGCACCCCTCTGCTTGTATAAGTAGCATGTGGACATAAATGACGAAGTGCAGGATTCCCGAGTGGGAAGTCCTGCACTTCTGCTAATAGAAATCTTGGAATGTTTATTTGTTCTTGAAATATGCGTCGATAGCTTCAGCTGTCTTGCGGCCAGATGCGATAGCACGTACAACGAGGGATGCGCCTGATGCGGCATCGCCTGCTACGAATACGTTGTCTGGGAATGCTGGCTGCTGTGGCTTGATGAATCCCATTGCGAGGAATACGATGTCTGCCTTGATGATTTCGACAGGTCCTGCTTCTACCATGAGTGGACGTCCGCCTTCTGGGTTTGGCTTCCAGTCGATTGGCTGTACCTTAACGCCTGTGAGCTTGCCGTCCTTGCCGAGGAATTCGAGTGAGTTGATGTTCCAGCGGCGAGTACAGCCTTCCTCGTGAGAAGAAGTTGTCTTGAGGATGACTGGCCAGTTTGGCCATGGTGTGTTAGGGTTGTGACCTACAGGTGGCTTTGGCATGATCTCAATCTGAGTGACTGACTTTGCACCTTGACGATGGCTTGTTCCGATACAGTCAGAACCCGTATCACCACCACCGATTACGAGCACATCCTTGCCTTTTGCTGTCACGCGCTCTGCCTTGCTGAACTCCATGCCTGCAAGAACACGGTTCTGCTGCGAGAGGAGTTCGAGAGCGAGGTGAACACCCTTCAATTCACGTCCAGGAATGTTGAGGTCGCGTGCCTGTGGAGTACCTGTGCTGACAACGTATGCATCGAAGCCTTCAAGTACAGCATTCTCGCCAGAAAAATCTTTAGCAGCAAGTTTCTCGTGTGAGATTGGAGTGTTGTAAACAAATTTCACGCCTTCCTGCTCCATGACTTTGATACGGCGGTCAATGATTTGCTTGTTGAGCTTGAAGTTTGGAATACCGTAGCGGAGAAGACCTCCTGCAGCTTCGTTCTTGTCAAACACAGTGACTTCAAAGCCTTTATAGTTGAGCTGGTTGGCAGCGGCAAGTCCTGCAGGGCCTGCACCGATGACCGCAACCTTCTTGCCGTTGCGCTTTGGATTCTCGATAGTTACATAGCCTTCAAGGAAAGCGCGCTCAGCGATGGCACATTCGTTCTCGCGGTTTGTTACTGCTTCTCCTGTTGTATGGTAGAGGATGCATGCTTTCTCGCAGAGGGCAGGGCAGATGCGTCCTGTGAATTCAGGGAAGTCGTTTGTCTTCTTGAGAATCTTATATGCTGTTTCCCATTCTCCGCGATAGAGAGCGTCGTTCCATTCTGGATCCTTGTTGCCGAGCGGACAAGCCCAGTGGCAGAATGGCACACCGCAATCCATACAGCGTGATGCCTGTTCCTGACGGTCTTTTGTGTTGAGTGTCTGCTCTACCTCTCCGAAATCATGGATACGGTCGTGTACTGGTCTATATCCAGCCTCTTTGCGAGGCACAGTTAAAAATGCTTTTGGATTTCCCATTTATTTTATATCTTTAATTTGTTAGAGGTTCTTGTTAATAATCACGCTGCATGTCTGCAATCTTCTGCTGAAGCTTCTGCATCTTCTCTTCTTCGAGAACTCGCTTGTACTCGATAGGAACAACCTGGATGAACTCCTCAACGTAGTGGTTCCAGTTGTCGAGCATCTTGCCTGCAAGTGCAGAACCTGTATAGAGGTAGTGCTTGCGGATGAGTTCCTTGAGTTCCTTACGGTAGCTTGCTTCCTCCACGAGGTTGATCTCAACCATGTCCATGTTGCAGAAGAAGTCGAAGTTGTGGTTCTTGTCCCAGACGTAAGCCACACCGCCTGACATACCTGCAGCGAAGTTTCGTCCTGTTTCTCCAAGCACTACGACACGACCGCCAGTCATGTATTCGCAGCAGTGGTCGCCTGCACCTTCGATAACGGCTGTAGCACCAGAGTTGCGCACACCGAAGCGCTCGCCTACACGTCCGTTGACATAGAGCTCACCAGTTGTAGCACCGTAAAGACCTGTGTTACCAGCTATGATGTTGTCTTCAGCAACGAAGTCGGCATTTGCTCGAGTTGGAGGGAGAATAGAGATGCGTCCGCCTGAAAGTCCCTTGCCGAAGTAGTCGTTAGCTTCACCTTCGAGCTTGAGGTTCACACCCTTCATTGCGAATGCGCCGAATGACTGACCTGCAGAACCCTTGAACTTGATATTGATAGTATTGTCTGGAAGACCTGCTTCGCCATATTTCTTTGCAATGACACCAGAAAGCATTGTACCTACAGCACGATCTGTATTCTTGATTGCATAGTCAAGGCTGATTTCCTCCTGTTCATCAATAGCGTGCTGAGCAGCCTTGATGATTTCCTCGTCCTTCACACCGCTGACCTTTGTGAACTCACCGCGATCCCAGTAGAGAGGCTTGTCTGTGTCCATCATGTGGAGCAGACGAGAGAAGTCCATTGTGCCTTGCTTTGTTGATGGGTCGGCTGCCTTAACCTCGATGAGATCTGTGCGTCCAATGATATCCTTGAGTTTCTTCACGCCAAGTTCAGAAAGGTATTCACGCACCTGCTCTGCAAGGAATTTGAAGAAGTTCTCAACATATTCAGCCTTGCCTGTGAAACGTCCGCGGAGACGCTCATCCTGAGTTGCAACACCGACAGGACAAGTGTTAGTGTTACACTTACGCATCATCACACATCCGAGAACGATGAGTGGGAGAGTACCGAATGAGAATTCGTCTGCACCGAGCATAGCCATTGCAATGACGTCGCGAGCTGTCTTGAGCTGACCGTCTGTCTGGAGGCGAACCTGGTTGCGAAGACCATTGAGAACGAGTGTCTGCTGTGTCTCTGCAAGACCGATTTCAGGGCTGATACCAGCGAAGCGCATAGAGCTTGCAGGAGAAGCGCCTGTACCACCTTCAGCACCAGAGATGACAATGAGGTCAGCCTTAGCCTTAGCCACACCAGCAGCAATTGTGCCCACACCACTTTCTGCAACCAACTTGACTGATACTGCAGCAGTTGGGTTGATGTTCTTCAAGTCGAAGATGAGCTGTGCAAGGTCTTCGATAGAATAGATATCGTGGTGAGGTGGAGGAGAGATGAGGGAGATTCCAGGGATGGCGTTACGTGTCTTAGCAATGATCTTGTTTACCTTGAATCCTGGCAACTGACCGCCTTCGCCTGGCTTAGCGCCCTGAGCAACCTTAATCTGTATTTCTTCAGCATTCACGAGGTATTCGGCAGTTACACCGAAACGTCCTGATGCGATCTGTTTTGTCTTTGAAGAGAGTGACACACCGTCAATCTCAGTATGGTAGCGCTCGTTGTCCTCACCGCCTTCACCTGTGTTGCTTCGAGCACCAAGCTTATTCATGGCGATGGCAAGAGCTTCGTGAGCTTCGATAGAGAGAGCACCGAATGACATGGCACCTGTTACGAAATGCTTTACGATGCTTTCTACTGGCTCAACCTCATCGAGTGGAGTAGGATTTGCAGCTTTCTTGAATCCGAAGAAGTCGCGAATGAAGATTGGCTTCTCCTTGTCGTCAACCATTGCTGCCCATTCCTTGAACTTCTTGTACGAGCCAAGGCGAGTAGCGATCTGGAGGTTAGCGATTGTATCTGGGTTCCATGCATGCTGGATACCATCCTTGCGGTATGAGAAAAGACCGTTGTTTGGAAGGAACTCGTTGATCTCGGCTGGTTTGAACGCCTCGTCGTGAAGCTTGATGGCATCACGGGCAATGTCGCGGAGGCCGATACCACCGATTGTTGAGATTTCTGTGCCGAAGTATCTGCGGAGAAGATCCTCTGAAAGACCGATGCTCTCGAAAATCTTTGCACCGCGGTAAGAACGGATAGTAGAGATACCCATCTTACTCATGATCTTCTTCAAGCCCTTGTCAACAGCCTTGATGTAGTTCTTCTCGGCAGTTGCGTATTCCTCCTGAATCTTGTGCTTCTTAACGAGGTCGTCAAGAACAGCGAATGTCATGTAAGGGCAGATTGCGCTTGCACCGTAGCCGAGGAGGAGAGCTGCATGCATAACCTCACGGATTTCACCGCTCTCAACGATGAGCGCTGTCTGAACGCGCTTCTGAACGCTGATGAGGTAGTGGTGAACGGCGCTGACAGCCAAGAGAGAAGGAATGGCGGCGTGAGCTTCGTCGATGTCACGATCGGAGAGGATGATGTAGTTTACACCTTCATCTACAGATGCTTCTGCCTCGTGACAGAGGTCTTCGATTGCCTGACGCAAACCGCTTGCACCCTTTTCGATTTCGAAGAGGATAGGGAGCTTCTTTGTCTTGAATCCCTTGTAGCGGATGTTGCAGAGAATATCGAGTTCTGTGTTTGTGAGCACTGGCTGTGGAAGACGCACCATCTTGCAGTTGCTCTCGTCTGGAGTGAGGATGTTTGTACCTACAGCACCGATGTACTCTGTGAGCGACATTACGAGTTCCTCACGGATTGGGTCGATGGCAGGGTTTGTAACCTGTGCGAACTGCTGACGGAAGTAGTTGAAGAAAATCTGTGGCTTGTCGGAGATGACAGCAAGTGGAGTGTCGTTACCCATCGCAGCAACAGGCTCCTGACCTTGTGTACACATAGGAACAACGGTCTTGTCGATATCTTCCTGACCGAAGCCGAAGTTGATGAGCTTGCGCTCGAAGTTAGGAACTGAGTTGTCCACATGGCGACCGCTCTTGAGCTTCTCAAGCTGTATGCGGTTTGTAGAAAGCCACTGGCGATAAGGATGCTCCTTTGCGAGCTTTTCCTTGATTTCTCCATCGTAGTAGATCTTGCCTTCCTGTGTGTCGATAAGGAGAATCTTACCTGGCTGGAGACGTCCCTTAGATTCTATTTCTGTTGGATCAAAATCCATTACACCAACCTCGCTGGCAACAACCATCATGCCGTTCTTTGTGATAGTGTAGCGTGATGGGCGAAGACCGTTACGGTCGAGAAGACCGCCGGCATAGCGACCGTCAGAGAACATGAGGGCAGCAGGGCCGTCCCATGGCTCCATGAGGATAGAGTGATATTCGTAGAATGCCTTGAGATCCTCAGAGATTGGGTTCTTGTCGTTGAATGACTCAGGAACGAGGATTGCCATTGCCTGAGGAAGAGACAAGCCGCTCATTACGAGGAACTCAAACACGTTGTCAAGTGAAGCAGAGTCACTCATGTCCTCCTGAAGGATAGGGCGAATCTCCTTGATGTCGCCAAGAGCAGGAGAAGAGAGGACACTCTCGCGAGCCTTCATCCATCCGCGGTTGCCGCGCACGGTGTTGATCTCGCCATTGTGGCAGAGGCAGCGGAAAGGCTGAGCAAGCTTCCACTTAGGGAATGTGTTTGTAGAGAAACGAGAGTGAACAAGTGCAAGTCCACTTGTGAAATAGTTATTGCTCAAGTCAGGGAAGTAGCGGCGAAGCTGTCCTGATGTGAGCATACCTTTATATATAATGTCTTTGCTTGAGAGAGAACAGATGTAGAAGTCCTCATCGTCAATGCGGTTCTCAATCTTCTTGCGGATCTTGTAGAGAATGCGCTCAAAGATAGCGATGTTCTCGTCCGAAACGCCTGTGATGAACACCTGCTTGATGTCTGGCTCTACCTCGCGAGCACCAACGCCAGGAACGTCAGCATTTGTAGGCACGTTTCTGAGGTGCATGAGGTTGAGACCTTCGCGCTCAATCTCCTCAATCATTACGGAGAGAATCTCCGACTGTTTCTTTTCGTCTTTTGGGAGGAATACGAGACCTGTGCCGTATCTTCCCTTCTCTGGTACTGGAATACCCTGAAGGAGGATGAACTCATGTGGAATCTGAAGCAGGATACCTGCGCCGTCACCAGTCTTGTCACGAGTTTCAGCTCCTCGATGTTCCATGTTTTCAAGAACTCTTAATGCGTTGTCAACGAGTTCGTGGCTCTTGTTGCCATGAATGTTTACAACCATTCCGACACCACACGCGTCATGCTCGTTCTCCGCATTGTATAAACCAAGATTTCTTTTTACCATAATTGTCTTACGAGTTTAATTTGTGTTACGTCTGTTGTGACTATTTGTGGTTGTTTTAAGCCTAAATGCTATGAATTTGACTGCAAAATTACGAAATATATTTCTTTTTGCAACAATAATAGCACTAATAATTGATAAAATGTATGTAAAAAACATGATTTATGGACAAAAAGGCACAAAAAACAGAAAACCCCGACCACTTTTATAGTGATAGGGGCTTAATTGCTTACTTTTTTATGCTATTTATCTCATTTGACTTGCATCAAGTCTATTTCCACTGGTAACATCCTGCATCAGGAGAAGTACCGCGAGGAGTACCGTCCTTGTCAAGAGGGTAGAGTGCAGAGTATTCTGCCGCCCCCTTTTCTCGTGCTGTGGAAAGGCTGTCAAGATGGAAATCGTAGGAGTAAGTATCTGTGTCGAAAAGGGTGAAATTCGTCTCCTTATATTTATCTTTGTCTTTTGCCTCCGCTGTGCAGTCAATGAAATACTGCTCATCGCTCACATCAGTCATGAGCACGCAGTTGTAGAAGCGGATGTTGAGCTCATTCTCGCCCGGATTGCCAAACACCTCATCGTCGGCATACCCAGTCACGAAGCAGTTGAGGAAGTTGGCATGCTCCACAAGGTGAATCTCATCGCCAATGCTGTTGCTCACATAAAGAGCGCTCTCTCTGTCGCCATTCCAAGGATAGAACTGTGCGAGGGTACAATGATAGAAATCGGACGAGCCGCCATAGATGCCCACGCAATTGCCAAAAGCGTTGGATATCTGCGTGTTTGCCACGAGAGCCTTGCAGTCAGTAAGCCGAAGAGCATCACCAGCAACATTATGAATGATGGAATTCTCAATCACGATGCCCTCCTTTATGCTGTCGCAGATTATGCCAAAGCAGCCGCTGTGAATGTCCGCATACTTGATGCTGCAAGCCTTGCTCGTAGAGGAAATCCAAACGCCGCCCCACTGACCGTCCAGACGATCGTAAGGCAAATAAGGAAACATCTTGTCCGTGCGGTCGCCTCGCAGCGTAACAGGCTTTCCCAAAGTGCCGTTTATGTTCAGGTTGCCATGCACCAGAAGGTTCGCATCATTGTGGAAGCAGAGCGTAGTACCAGCGTCAATATTGAGCGTTGCCCCCTCAGCCACCACAAGACTGTCGTAAACAACCACAGGTATGCTGCTGGAAATCGTAGTGTCGTTCTTGATAGTCACAGCCTTCATCATGCGGATGTTCTGACCGTAAGCCTCCAGCACCACCTTCTGCTGCATGCCGTTCTCAAGCGTGAACACAATCGCATCGGAAACCAGTGCAGGAGTGTCCGTCTGCTGCTCTTTGCAAGTGACCTCCACAAACACGAAGATGCTGTCATTCTTCAGAATGTCAATGTTGCTGAGCGAACTGCCATACTGACCATCCACATTCATCCGGAATCCCGAAGCTCCGCCCGACTCCAGTTTCACGTTGCTCAATCTCACCGCCTTGCTGTTGCGATTATACACATTGAAACGCTCCGTGCTCGAGCTGATGCCGCTGAAGATTGTGTCGAACGACACCGTGTCGCTGCTGAAGCTCAGCTTAGCATCTGCCGCAGTCGTGAAACTCTCCTCATCGCTGCATGCTGCCGTAAACACGCACAGCGAAAGAAACAAGACATATAATAAATAATGTGTAGCTTTAGTTGTCATATTGAAAATGGTGATGATAAGATAACGTAGTTCTTTTCCTCATTTAATAACGAAATGGTGCCCTTTTTATTGTGGGCGGACATTGCAATTCACTTGTGGTACATCCGTTTTTCCCCGAATGGAATGCTTGTTTCCGTGCGAATGGAATGCTTGTTTCCGTGCGAGCGGAGTACTCGTTTCCGTACGAGCATGACAAAGCATCCGTCGCCATGGACACCACTTCTCATGCCATTTCCAAACCGAGCACAAAGGTACAACATTTTGATTGCGGTCTAAAATTTTTGAACAAAAAAATTCGGTGATTTCCATTCATTCCGACTTTTTTATCAATTATCAGTTTATCAGTTTTTTGAAACAACAAGAAGAATAGTTATTTATATTATATATAATATAAATAAAGCTTTAAAATCGTATTATCAATCTCAAAAAAAATTACTGATAAACTGATAACTGATAATTTTAGCAATCCTGAAAAATTTCCCCATAAAAATTTTAGACCGCAATCAAAATGTTGTACCTTTGCACCCGTGTTCGAGAGAATGCAATCTGTTAGTGAGAATAGCTACCAAACTGGGATTCTGCTCATGCAGAACAGATGTATCAGATAACAGATAAACAGTTGTTGATAAACGACTCATCTTAATGTTTGTGTCACAAAAATAACATAATTCCGTCTTCTCGAAGCGAATTTTTCACCTTGTCACATAACTTTAGAGTTAATCGTTTGTATAATCCAAAAAAAACACACATCTTTGCAAAAAATATACATATTTTACCACTATGGAGCAAGCAAATAAATACAGAGATTCTTCCGAGTACCCATGCGGTATGGCAGATTTTGAGGATCTGCGCAATCGTGGATGCTTATATGTTGACAAGACTGACATTATTTACAAAATGTTGAAGTCTAAGTTCATCTTCATGAGTCGTCCACGACGATTCGGCAAGTCATTGCTATGTTCCACCCTCAAGGCATATTTTGAAGGAAAGAAGGAATTGTTCGAGGGGCTCAAGATAATGAATCTTGAGAAGGAATGGAAGCGCTATCCTGTACTGCACTTCAGCATCAGCGGCATAAAGGACATGCCAATAGATCAAATGGCATCGGGATTAGGTTTTCAATTGAGATGGTATGAGGATATCTACGGCACTCCAAGTGCAGACGAAACGACTCCCGGCAAGAGATTTATGGGCCTCATACGTCGTGCCCGTCAACAGACAGGCATGCAGGTTGTTGTCATCATCGACGAATACGACGCCCCTATGCTCACCCACATGCACGACGAGGAGCACAAGGCACAGGTGCGCCAGATACTGCAAGAGTTCTATCAAACCGTCAAGGAATGTGATGCCGATGAACGCTTTGTCTTCATCACTGGCATCACCAAGTTCTCGCAGATGAGCATCTTCTCCACGCTCAACAATCTATCCAACATCACGATGGACAAGAACTACGCATCCATCTGTGGCATCACGGAGTCAGAACTTCATGGCATATTTGACATCGATGTCGAGATGCTTGCTGATGAATACGAGGTTGGCAAGGAAGAAATGTATGCCATTCTGAAAGAAAAGTATGATGGCTATCATTTCTTGGAGAAGACAGAGGACATTTACAATCCATACAGCCTCCTTCGCGCATTCTATCACCGCAAGCTTGATTCCTATTGGTTTGCCAGCGGCACACCTACATTCATCATCAACGAACTAAAGAAGAATGGCAAAGACATACTGAAATACGAAGGAGCAACTGCCACGTCAACGGAGTTTGACCAGCCGACAGAGAACATGGCGAGCCCATTGCCTCTGCTCTATCAAGCTGGCTATCTCACAATTAAGTCGTACAATCCGTTTGCAAGCACATACGTTCTTGGTACACCTAACGCTGAAGTCAAGGCTGGGCTTATGGAGAACATTCTGCCGATAGTCAATGGCACGAATCGTGCAGACAACATGAGTTACACAAGTAAAATCCTGACACAACTCTACGATGGCGAGTACGACGGAGCAATGAAGACGCTGCAAGCATTCCTCTACAGCATACCATACATGCAGCAGGGCAAGGACTACCTGAAGGATCTCGCCACGCTTGAAGCCTTCTACCAGCGCGACCTCTACATGTTCTTCTCAGGCATGTCAGCACTCGTGCAGTGTGAGGTAATGATGGCAGAGGGACGCACAGACATGGTGATGCGAATGGGCGAGAAATGCTTCGTATGTGAGTTCAAGGTCAGCGCCAATGCCAAGACAGCTATTGATCAGATAGACAGGAAGAAATACTACGAGCCATACCGCACCATCCAGCGCCGCATCATCAAGATAGGTGCCTACTTCGATGTGAAGGAACGTACGCTGAAGGATTGGGAAGTGGAGGAACTGGATTGATCCGTAACCGGTCAAGTAGGGGAGTAACTACAAATGACACCCCATCCA
The DNA here is from genome assembly GCA_018064885.1 of Candidatus Minthosoma equi. GTDB lineage: Bacteria > Bacteroidota > Bacteroidia > Bacteroidales > Bacteroidaceae > Minthosoma > Minthosoma equi. The sequence goes on from JAGHUI010000077.1 coordinate 25,904, forward strand.
AATTCCAGTCACAGTAGTCACAAATCACAGATAAACAGTTATTGAAAAACGAAAACAAGGGGCATGCACAATGCACACACCCCTATAGTGAGAAAAATTATCAGTTATCAGTTATCAGTTTTTCAAAACTAATATGCTTATACCATCCAAGTTTCTTGTGCCTCAAAGCATACCATCTTCCTGCGAGCTTCCAAAATACTATCTGCAAAGATGTGTCTTTTTTTGATTCTTGCAAATAATTAACTCAAAAGTTAAGAAGTGAAGTGGAATTAGCTTCGAAAAGACATAATTGTGTTATTTTTAGTGGCTTTCCAAGTTAAGAATCCATCTCCATACGCTGAACGAATCGTTCACCGTCAACCACAGTGCCGAATTTGCAATCTGATCAAAGTAGGGGAGTCGCTACTAACGACACCCCCCCCACGTTCCAGTCACAGTAGTCACAAATCACAGATAAACAGTTGTTGAAAACGAAACAAGGAATCTGCATTTTACAGACCCCTTGTAACGAGAAAATTATCAGTTATCAGTTTATCAGTTTTTTAAATTGTATGAGTTCTTATGATTGTTATAGAAGCTGACAAAATCACGAAATATCATCTCAACATACCCCGTCTTCTGCAGCCATCATAGTATCATCAGCAGCAGCAATTTCGTATTTAACGTCTTTGTGGACACTGGCAGAATTGAACAATTCCGCAAATAGCTTCCATCCATCTGTACTTCCTTCTTGATAGCTGTAGTTCGCATTGTCATTGTAATACCACATGCCGTTCTCCTTGCGTACAATACCGCCTTCATAGTGGAACAATTCACGATTCAAACCATTCAAAACGCATAATCGTTTTTGCAAAGCTTCTGCTTTATTCTTCGTTTCTGTGGATGCTGCTGTTTGTCCGCCCTTAGTGTCAAAGAGGCCAATCGTACCATCCTTCTTTTTATAAATCCAGTCAGGATAGAACAGGGCGTCCTCCTGCTTCACTTCGTTGTAGTAGCGGATAGCAAGCCAATCCTTGCCGTTGTCACCATTCTTGAACCACCATTCTATACAATCCTGCTGTTCAAGGAATTTGGCAAATGCCTCTTCAGTCTTACGACCGACATAATTCTTCTGAAGATAAAATGGGGTAAGCAAACATTTTGTTTCTGGCAAAGCTTCATACTCCTCTGTGAAAGCATACATTTTGCGAAGGACAAACGGTTCGCTCTCTCTCGTCTCATTCTTTTCTCTTCTTTTTTGCAATTGTTCTTCAAGCAGAGGATGATAGTTCTTTAGCGTATCGGTTATCAATCTTCTGAACAAACTGCTATCGTCTTTGTTGACTACGTCATTCAAGAATACACGATACCACCTGTCTTCATTTTCATTAGGCAAAGCGTAGATCTTGAACCAGAGACGTATAGCACTCTTCAAAGTAGGAACAGAACGTACGATATTACCAACCTTGCAGTCATTGTCTGTCTGTGAACGCAGGATGTTTACAAGGTGAAGCGAGAATAACTTCTGCACATCGCTACGGCTCCATTCACGCGAGATAACATCTGATTCCTTCAGTAACAATCCGATTTTCTCATATTCATGGCATATTCCGTTTACTGCTATTTGATGTTTGAAATCTGCCGAAACATCAAGTCCCTTAGCGGAAATCTTCTCTTGAAGTAAGGTTGCATTTAGGATGTCATCTTCTTTAATGCCAAAGTATGCGTTGAATGTATCAAACAAGCATTGCTGGAACTCTCCCGACTTACCAAGGTCGCCATAATCCACACGAGAAATGAAATCTGTCAGCAACTTGTAATCTACAACATAATCCTTGCCCTTCTTATTATGCGCAATGAGAGTCTTAGGACGGTTTCCTTGTTCTGTATATTCTGCTTCCTCAACAGCTTTGCGCGAACAGTTAGTGTAGATATAGCCATTGCGGAACACCTTCGACACTTCTTCGTTCATTATAGGCACACGCAGAATACGTCCTATCGTTTGAGTGTGAAAAATCTCCGACTTCACGTCACGGAACATCACCAACACTTGTGCACGAGGGCAATCCCATCCTGTACCTGCCGCTGTCTTGAATAGCAGATACTCGTATTCGCTATCATCAAGTTCCAAACCTTCAGGCTTCTTCTTGCCTGTAAACCAAGAGGCAATACGGTTTGCCTTAACGCCTTGGGAAATAAGATATTCCTTTGTGATTTCTTCTTTAGTAGGCTTGCCTTCTTTGGTAAGTTCTTCATCATCGTTAGGCAACTGAATTATGACAAGGGGATTGACGTTAGCTCCAAAGGATTCAATTTCCTTTTTCAGTTCATTGCGTCTGTCAATGGCAAGTCGCAGAAGGATATGATCTTCGTCCTCGTATTCATACTTGCTCAATTCCTCTTTCGTCTGACAGATGAGATTTGCTTTTATCAAACCTGCATCTACAACGTCTTTATGCTTTATGCGCACATACCCAGCTTTACCATCTTCAATCTCATCCTGTGTAGGGATTGTTTCTTTCTTGGGAGTGGCTGATACCAAGAGCTTTATCTTCGGATCCAAAGGATCGATGACATCACGTTGTGAAGCATCTGTAAGGTTCAAATGTGCTTCGTCTATAATCAGGATAATCTCAATACCATTCTCATGACTGTTATCAACGAAATCCTCAAAGTACACACGACTTTCGTGACGCATACGAGGATCATCTGGACGGCGATAAATACGGTTCTCTGCTGCCTGACTCACCAGTTTCTGCCAGTTAAGGAACAGCACGTCATTTTTCTGCAACGCACCTAGATTGAAGTCTTCAATAGTCAAAAGTCGTCCGTGCTTGCTTGTAGGGAAATACTTATCAAACTTCTCCTTACTTTGCATGGCAAGGTCGTCTGAAAATGTAATCCACACATACGCCACATTCTGATCCCAGTCGGGTTGTTCGGCAAGGTCACAAATCATCTTCTCCGTCATGTAAGTCTTGCCACTACCTGTTGGAGCCTTGAATACGATAGGAATCTGACGTTCTCTGCTTGGCCAGAGTTCTTTGATGTGTTTTATCATTTTTTCAACTGCCTCGTCTTGAAATGCTATACTCTTCATGCTTGCCATATTTCCTTATGAGTTAAGTGACTTATAAATAGCGAGTATTGGCTGTGGAATGCCTTTAATTTGGACATGAGGGTCGTCGTCAAAGTATGCTTCAAAAGACCCTACGTCGCCGAAACTGAAGATGTAAACGTTCTTCTGCCCTTTTAGGTTTTGCACATCATCTACGAATTCATCGAAAGGTCTCCGTTTATCTTCTTCAAAATATACTGCTGTCCAAACTTCCTTGTCCTTATCCTTGAATATCTGATAATTGTCCGTTGTTTTCTGCTCGTAAAGCGTGTTCTCTGCAAGAGCAAGCAGACAACCTGCCTTTTGTGCAAGGATTGTCTTGTCCTCATCGGTTGCTTGACTGCTGGCGTTGGAACCGACAAATGATGTGCGGTAGTATTTGAGGGAGTTGCCGAGAGGTGGAACTTGTTGTTTATTTGTAGTAACTCCTTTTAGTATTAAACAATTATCTTCTATGGTCGTTATAAATTGTTCATACGAATTCTCATACATTCTTCTGGCATTATCCAAATCCTCAATTTTAGACTTCGCATTTTTGATGTTTGATGCACTTATCTTCCATCTGTACAACACGTCTTCACTCTCGTATTCGCCATCACAACCATTCATCGTGTTGGCGATTCGTTTATAAGTTATTTCTGCAATATTGTCGAATCCCTTATCAAATGCAACTTCACATCCCTTTACAGCCTTTTTATTCCCATTATTGTCAAACGTATAGGTTTTATCTGCTGATTGCACGAGAATACATTTTCTAGTACCACCATCATTTTCATTCAGAATCTCACAAGCGTGTAATGTGGTTCCACTTCCTGCAAAAAAATCAACGACTACAAGATCACGAGACGAGAATGGCATTTGCAATAGTTGAGTAATAAGTCCCGTTGGTTTGGGATTTGAGAACATCTTTTTATGACCAAGATACGCAAGCATTTCATCTGCAGCATCTTTATTCGTTACGTTATTTATAATACTTCGAAACACTTTGCCTTCTGGCATTCGGATTTTGTGCATAACAGTATATCCACCATCATCATTTTTTACAAAGACAACGTCCCCTCGTTCTTTCTCTGCGATGAAAGTTTTCTCACTAATTTGCCAAGTTCCATCCTTAATGATAGAACCATCCGGGCATTCCACATCGTAAATAATTGGATTGTTAAGGCCTGGACGTGAGAGTGTGTCAAAGTAGTATAAACCTATTTCATCTTGGAATTTATACCTTTTTAGATATTCAGGAGCATACGGAATTCTCCATTTCTTATCATTGTCGTCTTTTGCTTTCTTTCTATAAATCAGAATATACTCATGGTCAGTTGCCACATAAGTGGAATCATTACCTCCGCCTTTGCGTTTCTGCCAAACTAATTCTGTAACATTACCTCCTGGAAAGATTTTCTCACACAATAGTTTGAGATTTGCATATTCATTTTCGTCAATAGAAATAAATATCACGCCATTTGGCTTCAACAAACCTTTAGCAAGTACAAGACGTTTATTCATGAATGATAACCATGCGCTATGTCGTAATGGGTGAGTTGCTTTCAATGCAGTTCCATCTGGAAACTTGTCTAAGAACCTCTTGTCTTTATAAGTAAATCCATCGCTACCTGTGTTGTATGGAGGATCGATATAAATCACGTCCACCTTGCCTTGATGCGTGTAGTTAAGACAAGTTAGAGCATGGTAGTTATCGCCCTCAATAAGGATGTGAGTAGGTTTGCCATCATCATTCGGAATGGCAAGTTCAGGTACTTCTTCAAGAATAGGTATCTTGTTTTCGCTTTCTGCATCGAAAGCTTCGGGTACGTCTATCCATTGCAAACCGAAACGGTTCTCCTGTTTCAGTTGTGAATTGAGATAGGCAACCTTGCTCTCCAATTCTTTAATTTGACGATGGAGGTCGTCAATATTCTCTTCAGCCATAGTGATAAATCGTTGCTGTACAGTTCATGCATCAATCTATCACTCACGTGACCGCACAAGAAAGGCATGAACCTTCTTATGCGTTCGTCGAGGCTTCGTCTGGAAAATGAGACCTCATTACCAAATAAGAAATGTCCATGCCTAAGCATGAACATTGACTTCTTATAATTGGTAATAAGGCACACTTCTCCCTGAGGAAGTTGCCTAACCACTATTTATTGTGTTCTTATCTCAAATTAGTTTTCCAGACGAATTCAGACGAACGCAAATAATAGTCAATGCGCGTTATATGTTCTTTCTATGTGCAAATTTACACTTTTTCCGTTTCCCCACCAAAACTTTATGAAAAAAAATAGGGCAGGGCTCACATGGTGTGCGTCCTGCCTATTTTGTACGTGTATTTAACGTGAATTCGTGGATTGTTCAAATTAATTCTTGTAGTACTTCTTGTATGGTGCTGCAAGGGCTGCCTGCTGAGTGTTGTTGTAGAGAATGTAGAGTGATTCACCCCAGTTCTCTGGCTCGTCTGGATACTTTGATTCGAGTTCCTTGAAGAGCTTGATGGCTTCGTCCATGTCGGCTTTCTTGCTGCCGCCTGCCTGTGCCTTCATCCATGCTGAACGTGCTGCCATTACGAGGCCCTTTGATTCGCCTGGATATGCCTTTGCTGCATCGAGGAAGATCTGCTTTGCTCCTTCGTAATCCTGTGCCTCGAACTTCATCTGACCTTCCATGAGGTATGCGTTGATGGCGTTCTCGTTGTCAGCAAATTCTGTCTTGATGAGCTCTGCTGTCTTCTTGAAGCCTTCTACGTCCTTTGCCTGGAACTGGTTCTGCATGAGGAGGATGGCGAAGCTTGCACGGAGGTCTTTCTGATCTTCGTCGCCCTTGAGTGCTTCGATGCCTTCTGTGAAGATCTGGTTCTGCTTAGCTTGATCCTTTTCGCGGTAGTAGTTTGCGAGTGACTGGTATGCGATGCCCTTGTACTTTGTTGGCATGAGGTCTCTGTAGGCTGCTATGATGTCTGCCTCAGATGATTCCTTGATGTTGAGGATTGACTGTGCCTTGAATGCCTTTGCGTATGTCTTCCACTCGTCGAGGTTCTGGTTTGAGAAGTCCTTCATGAGTGCAGATTTCTCCATTACGTCGAGGAACTGTGTTGCATACTTAGCGCCGAGCTTGAGGTCTGCCTGATTCTCTTCTTCTGCATTTGAGTATGTCTGTGCTGCCTGAAGGAGCTGGATGGCTGGGTTGATGGCTGCATTCTGGAGCTGTACGTGAGCAAGCTTCTTTTCCTCGTCCTTCATCTTTTCGTCTGCAACAAGGTTGTCGTTTGCCTTCTGTGCATATTCTACGAGCTTTGATGCGCATTCAATGAACTTTGGCTTTGCTGATTCGTCTGCCTTTGCTTCGTTCTCGAGCTTGACATAGTATTGGTACTGGATATCTGTAGCTGTCTTGAATGTCAGGTAGTCGTTGGCAAGCAATGGGTTCTTTACAGCTTCCTCGATGAGTGGGAGGGCGCCGTCAAGCTTTGCGTAGTCAGTCTCCTTACGGCCATACTGTGGGTTGGCGATGGATGTCTCGTAAGTTGTTTTAGCCTTCTTTACAAGTGCTTCAGCTTCTTTCTGAGCTGCTTTCTGTGCCTTGATTGCTTCCTTGTCCTGTGCGAATGTTGTTCCGCTTGCAAGGAGAAGGCCTGCCATGATGAGAATGTACTTCTTCATAATGAATTCGTTTAATAGGTTAATTGTTATTTTTTATTGCTTATTCTTGATTGTTCTCTGCTGGTGTGTCGTCAACTGCAGGAACGATTGGATTGCCGTTTTCGTCGAGCTCTGCCTCTGGCTCTTCTGGAGCTTCGTAGTGCTCTACGACGCATACGCTTGAGATGACGTCATTGCGCTTGGCAATGTCGATGAGCTTGACGCCCTGAGTGTTGCGTGAGGATTTCTTGATGTCGGCAACTGAGAGACGGATGGTTACGCCGCTCTTGTTGATGATCATGATGTCACGATCTTCTGTAACGCTCTTGAGGGCTACGAGCTTGCCTGTCTTCTCTGTGATGTTGATTGTCTTGACACCCTTGCCGTTACGGTTTGTGATGCGGTATTCGTCGATTGATGAGCGCTTGCCCACACCCTTTTCGGAGAGTACGAGGACGGTTGGCATTGCTGGCCATTCTGCCTGCTTTGCTTCGAAGGCTGCCTGACGCTCGTCTTCGTTCTCGATGGCGTTGATGGCATCCATTGCTTCGTCGAAGCCTTCTGGCTTGCTGATGGAGATCATGCCTACTACTTCGTCGTCTGGGTCTTCGTCAAGACGGATTGCCTTTACGCCTGTAGCGCCACGGCCCATGTTGCGGACGGTGCTTTCGTTGAAGCGGATGGCGCGTCCGTTGCGGTTGGCAATGAGGATCTCGTCTGTACCGTTTGTGAGGAGCACTTCAACAACTTCGTCGCCTTCGTTGAGGTTGATGGCAATGAGTCCGTTGTTGCGTGGACGTGAGTAGTTGACGAATGCTGTCTTCTTGATAACGCCCTGGCGTGTGCAGAAGATGAGGTTGTGTGAGTTAACCCATTCTTCGTCGTTGATATTCTCAATACAGATGAATGCTGTAACCTTGTCATCGCTGTCGATGTTGAGAAGGTTCTGGATGGCACGTCCCTTGTCGGTGCGTGAGCCTTCTGGGATGTTATATACCTTCATCCAGAAGCAGCGTCCCTTCTGTGTGAAGAACATCATCGTGTTGTGGGAGTTGGCAGGATAGATGTACTGGATGAAGTCCTTGTCGCGTGCTGTGCCTCCCTTGACGCCTACGCCGCCACGTGCCTGTGTGCGGAACTCTGTGAGGGTGGTGCGCTTGATGTAGCCGAGGTGGCTGACGGTAACGACAACTTCTTCCTTGGCATAGAACTGCTCTGGATCGAAGTTCTCGCTTGCTGTGACGTCGATCTCTGTCTTGCGCTCGTCGCCCCACTTTGCCTTGACTTCAAGAAGCTCGTCTTTCATAACTTTCTTGCAGAGTTCTGGATCAACAAGAATCTGCTCGAGGTACTGGATGAGTTTCTGGAGTTCGTCGTACTCTGCATGGAGCTTGTCCTGCTCGAGTCCTGTGAGCTGGCGGAGACGCATGTTGACGATTTCGCGTGCCTGGATGTCGTCGAGGCCAAAGCGTACCATGAGGTTGTCCATGGCTTCCTGTGGGCTCTTGGCAGCACGGATGATGTGTACTACCTCGTCAATGTTGTCGCTTGCGATGATGAGACCTTCGAGGATGTGTGAGCGCTCTTCTGCCTTGCGCTTGTCGTACTTTGTACGGCGGATGGTTACGTCGTGGCGGTGGAGGCAGAAGCAGTTGATCATGTCGCGGAGTGAGAGCTGCTTTGGACGCTTGTCAACAATAGCGATGCTGTTCACTGCGAATGTGCTCTGAAGGTCGGTCATCTTGAAGAGCTTGTTGCGAACGACGTTGGCATTTGCATCGCGCTTGATGTCAACAACGATACGCATACCTTCACGGTCGGATTCGTCGTTTACGTTGCTGATGCCTTCAATCTTCTTTTCGCTAACGAGCTGAGCGATCTTCTTGATGAGCTCTGACTTGTTTACGTTGTATGGAATCTCGGTTACGATGATCTTGTCGTGACCGCCTTCTGTTTCAATTTCTGTCTTTGAACGGATGACAACACGTCCACGTCCTGTCTCGTATGCGTCGCGAATGCCGTCAACACCACAGATGATGCCGCCTGTTGGGAAATCTGGACCTTTGATGTACTGCATGAGGTCGAGGCTTGACATTTCTGGATCGTCAATGAAGGCTACGCAGCCGTCAATGACTTCGCCAAGGTTGTGGGTAGGGATGTTTGTTGCCATACCTACGGCAATACCTGTTGCACCATTTACGAGGAGGTTTGGAATGCGTGTAGGAAGCACGGATGGCTCCTTCATGGTGTTGTCGAAGTTGTCCACCATGTCAACCGTTTCCTTTTCTATGTCCTGAAGCATTGCTTCGCCAAGCTTGTTGAGACGTGCCTCTGTGTATCGCATGGCTGCTGCGCCATCGCCGTCAACAGAACCGAAGTTGCCCTGGCCATCTACAAGTGTGTAGCGCATTGCCCATGGCTGAGCAAGACGAACAAGGGCACCGTAAACGGATGAGTCGCCGTGAGGGTGGAGGTGACCGAGAACGTCACCAACGATACGGGCGCACTTACGGGTTGGGTTGTTGCTGGTGTAGCCGTTCAAGCCCATCTGGTAGAGGATACGTCGGTGGACAGGCTTGAATCCGTCGCGGACATCAGGAAGCGCACGCGCTACGATAACTGACATTGAGTAGTCAATGTAGCTTGATCGCATGGTTTCGTTGATGTCAACTTTAATAATTCTTTCTGGATTGTCCATTGGTAAATGTTATGTAAGAATTTTGAATTTGTTTTCTTTTTGGTAGTTTGACTACTTTAACTTCGCAAAGTTAACACATATATTTAAAAAGAAAGAAACAAAACACATTTTTTAACTATAAAAACACGAAAAATCGCAAAAACGACCGTTTAGAAGCCGAATTTGCGATTTATAAGTGTATTTCGGGGGAGTGTCGGTGCGATAAGGAAAACGCCCTGTGACGCCCTTAAATGGCTTTTTCCGAGAGGTTGATTTGTCGTTTAGATGTTTGGTTGTTTGGTTGTTTGGTCGTTTAGTCGTTTAGTCGTTTAGTGTTCAAGAACTCTTCAGCTCGCGCAAGGTCTTCTGGAGTGTCGATGCCGATTGTCTCGATCTCGCTGATGCCAACCTTGATTTTATATCCATTCTCTAGCCAGCGGAGTTGTTCGAGGGATTCTGCAAGCTCAAGGGATGACTGTGGAAGTGATGTTATTTCCTTGAGGACATTTGCACGATAGGCGTAGAGGCCGATGTGCTTGTAGTATGTGTGTCCTGCCAGCCATTCGTCTTTCTCTTTGCCGCGAGTGAAAGGGATAATGCTGCGAGAGAAGTAGAGGGCTTCCATGTTCTTGTTGACTACGACCTTTGGAGAGTTCACATTCTCGAGTGCTGCAAAGCCGTCTTCTGGCTTGAATGGCTTAACGAGTGTGGCAATGTCAACGGTTTCGTCTGTGAAGCAGTTGCGGATTGCTTCAAGCTGCTGGCGCTGGATGAAGGGCTCGTCGCCCTGGATGTTGACGATGACGTCGTTGCCTTCGCCTGCTTTTGTGAATGCCTCGTAAACTCGGTCGGTGCCGCTCTTGTGGTTTACGCTGGTCATTACTGCCTTGCCTCCGAATGATGTGACTGCATTGAAGATGCGATCGTCGTCTGTGGCAACGACAACATCGTCAAGCACACCTTCTACTTGTTTGTAAACGCGCTCAATCACGGTCTTTCCTCCAAGCATTGCCAGTGGCTTTGCTGGAAATCGTGTTGATGCGTATCTTGCTGGTATTATACCTATGAATTTCATGTTGAATGTATTGAGAAGTATTGTTTTTTAGAAGAATTCTTCGTCAACATCTGTTGGCTCTTCGTATTCTGGATGGAGTATGGATTCTGCAGAAGGAAGGTTGCGCAATTCATCGTTTCCGCAAGGGGAGTAACCTTCTGGGAAGTCAAACTTGTCATCCTGTGTGATGCCGAAGAGGCGGCTGTTGTAAACCTTCTTCATAAACTTGCCCCAGATAGGGAGGGCTGCTTTCGCACCTTGTCCGAATGCCATGCTGCCGAAGTGGATGTCGCGGTCGTCACCACCAACCCAGCATGCGATTACGAGTTTTGGTACGAAACCAATGAACCATCCGTCGGCGTTGCTGTTTGTGGTACCTGTCTTACCGCCAATCTGTGCCTTGAAACTAAATTCGCCGCCACGCAAGCCACGACCTGTACCTTCGTTGATTACGGCTTGTGTCATGGTGATCATCTGAAGGGCTTTCTCCTTGCTGAGAACTTCGTTCATGCGAGGTGTGAAATTGGCTATGATGTTTCCGTCGGAATCCTCGATGCGTGTTACAAGCAATGGGCTGTAGTGAATTCCGTAGCCAGGGAAGATGGTGTATGCGCTACACATTTCTCCTACGCTTATGTCGCCTGAACCAAGTGCAATGGTGAGGTTTGGCTTGAAAGAATATGTGGAGATTTTCAACTTGTCGGAGAGGAACTTTATGAACTTTGGAGGACTAAGCTTGTTGAGAAGATAAGCTGATGCGTGGTTGTTGGATGCTGCAAGGGCTGACTTCAATGGGACAATGCCCAAAGAACTTCCCTTAGGACACCAATTTCCATATCTTTTAGCAGTGGCATCAACGTGGTCGCAAGGTGTCTCGTCAAACTCGGTGATGTAGAGAGAGTAGAGGAGTGGCTTGATGGTTGAACCGACCTGACGGCGACCGCCTGTCTTGTTTCCACCAAGGATGTTGTCGAACTGGAAATATTCGAAATTCAATCCTGGTACGTATGCCTTTACAGCACCGTTTGAAGGATCCATAGCACAGATGGATGAACGGAGGAAGCGCTTGTAGTAGATGATTGAGTCGCGTGGAGTCATAGTGGCTTCGATGACCTGAGGATCGTCGTATGAGCTTCCGTATTTGAACAATTCCATCTCAACTGGCGTGTTGAAGGCAGAAATGATTTCTTCATCGCTATGACCGCTTGCTTTCATTGCACGCCATCGCTCGCTTCGCTTCATTTCTTTCATGATGATTCCGTCAACCTTTGATACGGATAGGCCGCTGTAAGGACCTGTCTTTGAGTATTTTGTTTGTGAATCAAAATGAGGCTGCAAATATTTTGCGACATGCTCGAAGAGTGCGTCTTCTGCCATCTTCTGCATACGAGTGTCTATTGTTGTATAAATCTTCAAACCGTCAGTATAGATATTGTAGTGCTGACCGTTCTTCTTGGTGTTCTTATTGCACCAGCCGTAGAGAGGATCGTTTTCCCATGCTATGCTGTCATCGTGGAACTGCTGTCCCTGCCATGAGGCATACTGGCTTCTGTCTGGACGTGATGCCATCATGATAACACGCAGATGCTCACGGAAATATGGTGCTGCACCTTCCTTGTGAGAAGCAAGGTGGAAATTGCTTAAGTCGATAGGACGAGCTTGTGCCAACTCCTTTTCTTCCTTTGTGATGAAACCAGCCTTTTCCATTTGGGCAAGAACCACATTGCGGCGCTCACGGCAGTTCTCAGGTCTTAGCTTAGGGTTGTAGAGGGATGGATTCTTACACATGCCGACAAAGGTAGCACACTCTTCAAGGGTGAGGTCAATAGGCTCTTTCCCGAAGTATGTACGAGATGCATTCTTGATACCTACGGCATTGTAGAGGAAATCAAAGTAATTGAGGTACATTGTGATGATTTCCTCTTTCGTGTAGTAGCGCTCAAGCTGAACGGCAATGAACCATTCTATAGGCTTCTGCATCATACGCTTCTTCTCATCTTTTGCAACGTCGCTATAGAGCTGTTTTGCAAGCTGCTGAGTCAATGTGGAACCACCACCAGCGCTTTTCTGTCCCATGATGAGACGCTTGACAATGGCGCGTCCTAATGCCTTGGCATCAATACCACTGTGGTCGTAGAAACGCACGTCTTCAGTTGCAACGAGTGCATTGACAAGGTTTTCTGGAATGGAGTCATAGGAAACCATCAGACGGTTCTCGGTAGCATAGCTCCATGTGCCTATCTGTTTGCCGTCGTCTGAATAAATACGAGAAGCATATTTGTTGATAGGGTTCTGGAGATCTGACACAGGAGGAAGATCGCCTAACCAACCTTGAGAGATGGCAAAAACACCAAAAAACATCAACAGGATAATGCCTAAAGTGAGGCACCATAAGCGTTTGATTGTCCTGTTTACCTTCTCACCTTCACTTTCTTTGTTTTTCTTGAAAATTTTTGTAATTCCCATATATGAAAAGAATGTTTGCTTTCCTTAAATTATAGTATGTGATAAAACATTGCAAAGTTACAAAATCTTTTCCGAGCACAAACGAAATACGGTTGAAAACTATGTATAGGAGTGGAAAAGTGCGATGATTTACACGTAAAACTGCTAAAATTATTGAAAAAAAAGTGTTTTATGCGATATCTTATCGAAAAAATCATTACTTTTGCGAAACAAAAAATAATATAAACAAACAATATAGCCATGAAAGAAATCAAAATTAACGAGCATGCAAAGCAGCAGATTCGCAGATTGTTTTCCCAGCGCAACTCTATCAACACTCTCAAGAGCGATCCTGAGTTGACTGAGATCTTCGACAACTTTGCATTTGACGAGGCTCTCAAGCTGACAGAAGGTCCTGTGCTTGAGAAGACAAGAGTTATGTGTATCCTTGCCAGCACAATCGGATGTAATGCAATGCGTGAGTTTAGAGTTTACGTTGACGTTTGCCTTAATGTAGGTGTTAAGCCACGCGAAATACGTGAGGTCGTTTACCAGACAGTTCCATACGTTGGATTCTCAAAGATGGTTGACTATCTGGAAGCAATGAACAGCGTGTTTGACAATAATGACATCCGCCTTCCTCTCAGCGATCAGAGCACAACAACTCCTGAAAACCGTCGCGAAAAGGGACGTGAATGGATTGATGGCATTTTCGGTGCAGGAACAGCAGAACAGATGGAGAAGAACGCACCTAAGGGACAGGAGCATATTGTAGAGTTCCTTGAGAGCTACTGCTTTGGTGATTTCTATACTCGTAATGGTATCGACATGCAGCATCGTGAACTTGTGACTTTCTGCCTCATAGCATCAATGGGTGTTGCTCAGCCACAGCTTGAAAGTCATGCTTTCGGTTGCAAGAACATGGAAATCAGTAAGACAGAGATGGTTGCAGTTCTCACAGGTATGCTTCCATACATCGGTTTCCCTAAGACTCTTAATGCTCTTACTGCTGTTAATAAGGCATACCCAGAAGAGGAATAACAGGATCTTATTGATAAATTCTAAAAAGAAAAGGCGTTACGAATTGTAGCGCCTTTTTTTCGTTTTTTTGCGAACTACAAAGTTTGCTGTGTTTCTATAAAATAATACTTACAGCATTTCTAATTTGTCTATAGAGATTTCCGAAACTTCGTCAATGCTAAGAGTTTTTGGAGTGTGAAATGCATGGCGTTCTGAGATTATGATTGTGCCTCCAAGCCATTCTGTCATGGCAATTTCACCTTCAAGGGGATAATGGTTGACGATTACATGATCAAAGAGTTCCACAACATGATTTGTGTGGAACTCTTTTCTATCATTGTTGACTTCTTTATTATTAAAGTACACGCGCGAGGCGGCAACTCTTCTCATGATGTTTCTTTGCTTGAATTAACGCTTGCGTTGGTTGCTTGGCTTGCGTCTTGGGCCAATGCTGTTTGGAGTACGTACGGTTGGTGCTACCTGAATCTTGATTTGCTCATTAGATTTATTCATGTTGCGGATTTCTTCAGGGCTAAGTCGCTTTGCAGGAAGATTAAGTGTATCTTTAGCAATAGAGTCAACCTTAACAGTATCAACAGTAACTGCGGGCTCAGAATCTTTCTCATGCATGCGGATGAGTGAGATTCCATCAATAAAACAGATGTTGCGTGTTGCAGTCTTTCCTGAATAATAGAAGAATCCTCCAACCTTGCTGATGTCTTGTCCTTCAATGGCTTTGACGGAAATTTGCTGCTGACCATTGTAGTTTATTTGACGTGTTTGGGCAATAGACTTTCCATCCTTGAAGTATAAGATAAGGCCTGCACATAACTGTACGTCTCTTTCGTCATTCTGTTCTTTGACGAAAAGTGATGAGAATGAGAGAGTGAATTGGTCGTTTTTCCTGTAGCTGCTATCTGCATTGAAAAGAAAGCTCTCATGATTGAGGATTTCTTTGTCTCGTAGAACGATGAGGTTGTCTTTGTTCCACAGGTTTGTTGTGTCTCCACCTTCTGCAAAGATTGCCATCAGGTCGTTGTTGCCGTTAGTGACCTTCATTTCCTCGCTTACTTCTGTGAGGCGATCCTTGATGTTTGAATAAATTTTGTGAAGGTCTTTGCTGTGACGATTGTAGTAGATGATGGAAGAGTCAAATTCGGCCTCAGTCACTCCATGTTTCTCAAAAACAGCGTCTATGTATTCCTGCGATTTTTTTTCTCTCTCCTCAACAGGAAGCTGATCTATGAGTCCTTGAGCAATGTGGTAATCATACAGCACATCTTCCATCTTGCCTGTTGAGAGAATGCCATCTGGATTCTTTGAACAGGAAAATGCAAATAGAAGAGATAATATGATTATAGGAAGAATCTTTTTCACAGAATGATGTTTATGCCTTGATTTTCAATTCGCTTATCTGCTTGCGGTAGAAGAGAAGCAAGGCGATTATTCCACATGAAATGGCTGCGTCGGCAAAGTTGAAGATTGGTGAGAAGAACACGCAATGCTGTCCGCCGTAAAAAGGAACTCCTTCTGGCATGTCCCATTCTATGAGAGGGAAATAGAACATGTCAACGACTCGTCCATAAAGGAAATCTCCGTAGCCATATCCCCATGGCTGAAATTCTGCTACCTGAGGATAAGGAGGATTGTTGAAGATAAGTCCATAGAAAAGACAATCAATGATGTTGCCTGCTGCTCCTGCTGCAATAAGCGTGAGGCATAGAAGATAACCCATTGAACGTCTGCGCTTTATTTCCTTGTATATGAACCAAGCAATGCCGCTGACAGCGATAATGCGGAAGAGAGTGAGGAAGAGTTTTCCTCCCCAAATTTCCCAACCGAAAGCCATGCCATTGTTTTCAACAAAGACAAGGCTGAACCAACTTGTAATTTCTATGTGTTCACCAAGATACATTCCCGTCTTGACACTGACCTTTATTATTTGGTCAATGACAAGAACGGCAATGAATATGGATGAAAATAATATGTATTTAGCCTTTTGTGACATGAATACGTTAGTCTTTTGTGACAGTGATGACAGCCTTGAAATCCTCGAAATCAACGGCTTCGCCCTCTGGATTGCCGATCTCGATAGAGTTAGCAAGTACCTGAGCAGCAATGTTCTCCTTGAATGATGCGAGGATAGCCTGAACTTCAGGAGTGTCAGTAATTGTCACCTTGATACGGTCGGTGATTTCAAAGCCCTGTGACTTGCGGAGTCCCTGAATCTGCTTGATTACCTTACGAGCATAACCTTCATTCTTAAGCTCTGGAGTGATAGTAATATCAAGAGCAACTGTTGTTGTTCCTTCGTTTGCAACGCTCCATCCTGGAATATCCTGACTCATGATGCTTACGTCGGAGAGTTCAACAACTGCATTCTGACCGTCTGCCTGGAGAGTTATCTGACCGTTTGCTTCAAGTTCTGCAATTTGTGCCTGGCTCATTGATGTTACTGCAGCAGATACTGCTTTCATCATCTTGCCAAACTTCTTACCCATCACACGGAAATCGCACTTAACATTCTTGACGAGCATTGCACCGTCCATCAACTGAAGCTCCTTGACGTTCACTTCCTTTGAGATGATGCCTGCCATACGCTGAATGCGAGAGCTGAACTCTGGATCTGTGTCAGGAATTGCAAGTGACTGAAGAGCTTGAATTACAGGAATCTTAACCTTCTTACGGATTGAAAGTCCCATAGAAGTTACCTTCATAGCTGCTTCCATAGCTGCCTCAAGCTCAGAGTCGATGAATGCTTCGTTGTATGTTGGGAACTTCGCCAAGTGAACGCTGATGCTGTTGTCCTTTCCTGTTACAGAATTGAGATCGCGGAAGAGCTGATCTGCGTAGAATGGAGCAATAGGAGCGATGAGTCGGCTGATTGTGTCAAGACAGATGTAGAGTGTCTGATAGGCGCTCAATTTCTCCTTTGTCATTTCGCCTCCCCAGAAGCGTGCTTTATTAAGACGAATGTACCAGTTAGAGAGATTGTCGATTACAAATGCCTGAATGAGACGACCTGCTGGAGTTGGATCGTAGTCGTCAAGGTAGGTTTGAACATTCTTTACAAGAGTGTTAAGCTCAGAGAGCAACCAGCGGTCAAAGTCAGGACGCTCAGCATAAGGAATGTCTGCTTCTTTGTATTCGAATCCATCAACATTTGCATACATAGTAAAGAATGAGTATGCCTGCTGAAGCTTGATGAAGAACTGTGAAGTTACTTCCTTCACACCTTCTGGATCGAAAGAAAGGTTGTCCCATGGTGATGAGTTTGTAATCATGTACCAGCGAACTGCGTCAGCACCATATTGACCGATGCAGTCGAATGGGTTGATTACGTTGCCAAGACGCTTTGACATCTTTACACCATTCTTGTCAAGAACGAGACCATTTGAGATAACTGCCTTGTAAGCAACAGAGTCGAACACCATTGTGGCGATAGCATGGAGAGTGAAGAACCAACCACGTGTCTGGTCAACGCCTTCTGCGATGAAGTTTGCAGGATAAGCAGTTCCGTTGTCAATGAGTTCGCGATTTTCAAATGGATAGTGAATCTGAGCGTATGGCATTGCACCAGAGTCGAACCAAACGTCGATGAGGTCGAGCTCGCGAGTGAGGACATTGCCCTTGTCGGAAACAAGCTTGATGTCGTCAACGTATGGACGGTGAATGTCAATCTTATCATAGTTCTCCTGACTCATGTCGCCAGGAACGAATCCCTTGTCTGTAAGAGGGTTGCTCTGCATTACACCTGCAGCAACAGCCTTGTCGATCTCCTTGCAGAGTTCTTCAAGAGAACCAATGCATATTTCCTCGCGAGTGTCGCGGTTGCGCCAGATAGGGAGCGGTGTTCCCCAATAGCGTGAACGTGAGAGGTTCCAGTCGTTGAGGTTCTCAAGCCATTTTCCAAAACGTCCAGTACCAGTTGATTCTGGTTTCCACTGGATAGTCTTGTTGAGCTCGAACATGCGATCTTTTTTCTCTGTTGACTTGATGAACCAAGAGTCAAGAGGGTAGTAGAGCACAGGCTTGTCAGTACGCCAGCAGTGAGGATAGTTGTGGACATGCTTCTCAATCTTGAAAGCAGAACCTTCTTCTTTCATCTCAAGACAAATGATTACATTGAGGTCCATGTCCTTAGTGGCTGCCTTCTCGTCATACTTTCCATCCTTATTGTATTTTGGATCGTAAGCATTCTTTACAAAGTCGCCACTATGTTTCCAATAACTTTCATTTACACAAGCATTTACGAATTCTTCGTTCATGTCTTCCTTCAAGAAATACTTACCTGTGAAGTCAACCATTGGACGAGTGTCTCCTGCCTTGTCGATGATGAAGAGGGAAGGAATACCTGCATCCTTTGCAACCTTGGCGTCGTCAGCACCAAATGTTGGTGCAATGTGAACGATACCAGTACCATCTTCTGTTGTAACGTAGTCGCCAGGGATAACGCGGAATGCCTCTGCTGATTTCTCAACAACTTTGTTGCCTTCAAGAGCACATGGCTTAACCCAAGGCATGAGCTGCTGATAGTGGAGACCAACGAGATCAGAACCCTTACCACGCCAGGTGATCTGAAGTGGAATCTCATTGCCTTCTTCATCCTTTTCTGGAGTGAAATATGCAGAGAGACGGCTTTCGGCTATGAAGTATGCTGCCTCTTCACCTGAGTATGGGTTCTTGCCGATAACACAAACGTAGTCAATCTTAGGACCGACGCATAGCGCAGTGTTTGAAGGCAATGTCCAAGGCGTTGTTGTCCAAGCGAGAATGTATGTTGGGAGCTGCTTGTCGCAACCGCCGATATACTCGCCCTTGCCGTTCATGACCTCACACACCTTGTCTGTAACCTTAAACTGAGCAGTTACTGTTGTGTCCTTCACGTCACGATAACAACCTGGCTGGTTGAGCTCGTGAGAAGAGAGACCTGTACCTGCTGCAGGTGAATATGGCTGGATTGTGTACCCCTTGTAAAGCAATCCTTTGTTGTAGAGCTGCTTCAAGAGATACCAGAGTGTTTCAATGTACTTGTTGTCGTATGTGATGTAAGGGTGCTCAAGATCAACCCAGTAACCCATCTTGTCGGTGAGCTGTGTCCACTCATCGGTGTACATCATCACATTCTTGCGGCAAGCGTCGTTGTAGTCGTCAACGCTGATCTTCTTGCCTATGTCCTCTTTAGTGATTCCGAGAGACTTCTCTACGGAAAGCTCAACAGGCAAACCGTGAGTGTCCCAACCTGCCTTGCGCTTCACCTGGAAACCCTGCATTGTCTTGTAGCGAAGGAATGTATCTTTAATTGTACGTCCCATAACATGATGAATGCCAGGGTGTCCGTTGGCTGATGGTGGTCCTTCGAAGAAAATGAACTGAGGGCATCCCTCACGCTCATCGATGCTCTTGTGGAACATGTCTTCAGCGTTCCATTGAGCAAGAACCTCAGCATTTACTTCGCTGAGGTTGAGTTTTGCACGTTCTGTAAATTTCATTATCGTATGTTATTTTTTTTCTGTCTATTTAAGTTTGATGTCATACAGATTCACTTCTTTTCCGCAGTATCTGCACTTGAGCTTAGCGTTGTCATCCTCGTTGATGGCATGTTCGTGAGCCAGCAAGTGGTGAATGTAGTTGTGGCGATCAACGTAGAACACAGTCTTCATTGGCTCGTTGTTAGTGATGCACACAGGGTTTGGACATTTTACGATGTCGGTAAGTGTCTCAGGAAGATTGACTTCTCGCTTTTCTACAACTTCATAATTCTTAATGACTGTAAGACGAATGTTTGGACAAATCACGGCAAGTTTGCTGATTTCCTTCTCGTTGAGGAATTTGTTTGCAACCTTTATAAGTCCTTTGCGAGTCATCATGTGGCTTTCAAGATTATTGCCGATGAGCACAGGCTCTGTGAGTTTGTCAAGTTCGAGCAGCTTTGCAACTGTGAAGAGTTTGTCTGTTGGTATGTGGTCGATGACTGAACCATTTTCAAGTGCAGCCACCATTAATTGTTCTTTATTCATGATGTTTACTTTATTATGGTTTTGTCGTTCTTTACATCTTCGAGAGTAATGCCGAGAGTGTCGCAGATGAGTGCCTCTCGTGCATAAAGGCCGTTCTGAGCCTGCTGGAAATAGTATGCGTGCTTGCTGTCGTCAACATCGTACTCAATCTCGTTCACACGTGGGAGTGGGTGAAGAATCTTCATGTTGTCTTTACATTTGCCAAGCATATCTGCACGGAGAATGTAAGCATCTTTCACACGCTCGTATTCCATGAGGTCGCTGAAACGCTCGCGCTGAACTCGAGTCATGTAGAGGATGTCTGCATCAGCAAGTGTGTCTTCTGTGAAATCTGTCTGCTCCTTATACTTCACTCCGTTGTGCTGACAATAGAACTTGTATTCCTGTGGCATTTCCAATTCTTTAGGAGAAATGAAGTGGAATGTTGGATTGTACTTTCTCATTGACATAAGGAGAGAATGTACAGTTCTGCCATATTTCAGGTCGCCAACCATGTAGATGTTGAGGTTGTCAAGCGTGCCTTGAGTCTTGTATATGGAATAAAGGTCGAGCATTGTCTGTGATGGGTGAAGGTTGCTTCCGTCACCAGCGTTGATGATAGGCACGTCGGTAACTTCGCTTGCATAGAGAGCAGCTCCTTCAAGCTTGTGGCGCATCACGATGACGTCAGCGTAGTTGCTTACCATCTTGATGGTGTCTTTGAGAGTTTCTCCCTTAGAGCTTGATGTCACCTTAGGGTCGGTGAAACCAATCACGCGAGCACCAAGACGGTTTGCGGCAGTTTCAAAAGAAAGGCGTGTTCTTGTAGAAGGTTCAAAGAAAAGAGTTGCAACAACTTTTCCTTTGAGTAGCTCACGGTTAGGATGAGCTTCAAATTCAGCAGCCATGTCGAGCAGGTTCTGAATCTTTTCTTTGCTGTAATCAGCAATAGAAACAATGCTTCTATTTTCCATATATTGTAAGACTTATTTATTGTTGTATGCACAATTATCATGCAAAAGTACGGAAAATAGATTAGATTATGAAATAATCAGCTAAACTTTTTAGGATATCTGGTCAAAATTGACAATATGAGCGCCAAACCTATAAGCATTGGGTAAAAAAGGTTTGGAATTATCTCGATTGGGTTTACTTGCGAGAGACCTGCGGCAATGAGCACTTGCGCTCCATAAGGAAGTATTCCTTGAGTGAAGCAAGAGGCGGTGTCGAGCAATGATGCCGACTTGCGAGGGTCAATGCCAAATTTGCTTGCAATGTGCTTTGCTATAGGTCCTGCTGTGATGATGGCAACGGTATTGTTTGCAGTACAAACATTGACAAGACATGTGAGAACTGCTATGCAGAATTCTCCTCCAATCTTGCCTTTTATGTTGCGAGTAAGAGCTTTTATTATCAAGTCGATCCCTCCATTATGACGAATAATCTCAAGCATTCCTCCTGCAAGAATAGTCACTATGATAAGTTCGGACATTCCCATGATACCGTCGTTCATTGCAGACAATAATCCGAAAATGTTGAACGTCCCATAGCATAAACCCAATATTCCGCTAACAACAATACCTAATGAGAGAACAATCAGTACGTTCACTCCACATAATGCAAGTATTACTACAAGTATGTAAGGGATGACTAACAAGAAGTTTACTTCACCAATGTCTTGCGGTGAGACGGTGTCTTTCCCTACAAAAAAGTAGATGATAAGCATCAGCAATGCAACAGGGCCTACAATCCTGATATTCACCCAGAATTTGTCCTTCATGCTGCATCCTTGAGTTTGTGTGGCAATGATGGTAGTGTCGCTTATGAATGAGAGATTGTCGCCGAAATACGTTCCTCCAACGACAAGTCCAATCATCATGGGCACGCTGATTCCAGAATGTTGCGCTATTCCTACGGCTAATGGGGTGAGTGCGGCAATTGTGCCACAGCTTGTTCCGATGCTTAAGGAAATGAAACATGATGCAAGGAAAATGCCTGGAAGGACAAATTGCTCGGGAAGATATTTGAGCGTGAGATTGACTGTTGAGTCAACCGCTCCTATGGCTTTTGCTGTTGAAGCAAAGGCTCCTGCAAGAATAAAAATGGAAAGCATTAAGATCATTGTGCTGTTTCCTGCTCCTTTTGCAAATATCTCTATTCGCTCTTGTGCAGAACCTTTCAAAGTGAGCAGAGCGTAAATGCTGCTTATGAGAAAAGCAACGGCTATTGGCACTTTGTAGAAATCCTGAGCAATGATACTCGTGAGAAGATAAAGAACAAGAAAGACGATCAGTGGACTTAATGCTTTCATTATTTATATTATTAAATTATGTGATTTTGCCTCATTTGGCAACTGAAGATGTCATTACCTCGTAAGAAGAATTATGTTTACGTCGTAAGAAGAAGTTTGATTGCTCCGTAACCATAATTGCAATTGCGTCGTAATACCTTTAGTAAATACCTCGTAATTGCATCGAGCTGAACGAGGAAAAGCTCGCGAGCTTTACCTCGATATTGTGCTGAGCTTTTCCTCGTATTTGTTCTTCGTTAAAGCGTGACACCAGTTTTGAAGATTGCTATTTCCTGATAGTTCTTCTTCTCGTTCCATGTTTCTTCGCCACTTGCGACAGCGATGACTTTGTCTGTGAAACGACGGAAAACTTCACTCATAGGCTCGCCTTCTACGATAGTGCCGGCATTGAAATCGATCCATGTAGGCTTGTTGGCAGCAAGGGTGCTGTTGGTGCTGACCTTCATGGTAGGAACGAATGTGCCGAAAGGTGTTCCACGACCTGTAGTGAAGAGCACGATGTGGCAACCTGATGATGCAAGCGCTGTTGATGCAACAAGGTCGTTTCCTGGTGCGGAAAGAAGGTTCAATCCTTTGACTTTCAAACGCTCACCGTAAGCAAGAACGCCCTTAACGGCACTCTTGCCGCACTTCTGGGTGCAACCGAGAGCTTTCTCTTCGAGAGTAGAGATGCCGCCAGCCTTGTTGCCTGGAGATGGGTTCTCGCCCACAGGCTCGCCATGAGAGAGGAAATATTCTTTGAAATCATTTACAAGTGTAACTGTTTCGTTGAAGAGTTCTGTGCTTTCGCAACGATTCATGAGGATTGTTTCTGCACCGAACATTTCAGGAACCTCTGTGAGGACAGTTGTGCCGCCCTGACTTACGATGAAGTCGCTGAACACGCCAAGAAGCGGATTGGCTGTGATGCCAGAGAATCCGTCAGAACCACCGCACTTCAGACCTACGCGAAGCTCGGAGAGAGGAATTGCTTCACGCTTGTCTTCTTTGGCGATATTATAAAGCTCTGTAAGTACCTTTAGACCTTCTTCTACTTCATCACCTTGAACCTTCTGGCTGACCATCAAGCGAATACGTTCTTTGTCATAGTCACCAAGCGTTTCCATGAATGCTTCTGGCTGATTGTTCTCACAACCTAATCCAACAATCAGAACTGCTCCTGCATTTGGATGAAGAACAAGGTCACGGAGAACTTTGCGTGTGTTTTCATGGTCTTCGCTCAGCTGAGAGCATCCATAGTTGTGAGGATAAGCCACTATGCGCAGCTTCACATCTTCATTAGGCATTATCTCGTGCATAAAGCGGCTCTTGATTTGCTCAACAACGCCATTGACGCATCCAACTGTAGGAACAATCCACACTTCATTTCTGATGCCTACGTCTCCATTCTTGCGGCGATAGCCCTGGAATGTGAGCTGCTCTTTTGCGAACCATTCGTCGTATGCTGGATTTGTGAGCTCATCCTTTGAAACAGGCTTGTATTCATAGTCAAGAAGTCCAGAAAGGTTTGTCTTTATGTTTTCATGACAGATGAAGTCGCCTTTCTTGTGGCTTTCTTTAAGATGTCCGATAGGGTATCCATACTTAATGACATTCTCTCCTTCGTTGAGATCGGTAAGAAGAATTTTGTGACCAGCTGGAACGTCATTGTTCAGCGTGATGGATAGTCCCTCCACTTCAACGGTTTGTCCTGCTTTGAGCGCATCTATGGCAACAGCCACATTATCAGATGGATTGATCTTGATTGTTTTCATAATTATTTGTTAGAATAGTTAGTAGTTTATGTTAGAGTGATTTGTATTCTTTAGGAGTATAACCTGTGTGTTGCTTGAAGTATTTGGCAAAGAAACTCTGATTGGCAAAATTCAAATTGTTGCTAACATCTTTTATGGTGTTTCCTTCTACTCTCAGCATTGCTTTTGCCTCAAGGATGACGTAATCGTTAATCCAGTCAGTTGCGTATTTTCCGCTCACTTCATGAATGATGCTTGACAGGTATTTTGGCGATACAAAAAGCTTATCAGCATAGAACTGAATGCTTCTGTTCTCCATATAATTTGTCTTCACAATCTTGATGAATTTGTGGAAAAGCTCTTCTTTACGACTTGTTGGACGAGCTTCTTGCTGTATTCCGCTGGCTGTGATGAAAGTTTGAAAGATGTTGCAATACATTATCTGCAAGCAACTTTTAGCATATTCTTCTTTGTACAGATATTCTTCTTGCTTCAGCTTCTTTTTCATAAGTTTATAGACGGTTATTGTCTCGTCTAGCTCTTCCTCGTTTGGCTTATGAATAGGATTTTCTCTTATTGTTCTGCCAAATTCCATACCTACTTTTATGTCACCATTGAAATTAATGAAGTCAGTGGAGATGGCCATGAATATACATTTAGTGCCTTTTTCTATGCTGGTCATTTGAAAAAAACTGTTTGGAAGAATAACGGCTGTGTATCCGTCTGTAAGAGTGTAGTCATTTAAATCGATCTTGACATCCATTTTTCCAGACACACAGATAAGACATACAGCCGTTGTTACTTGTACGGGGAATGATGGATGTCGAGTTTCGTGCTCTATATGAAATTCCTCAGTAATGTTGTCTGTCAAAACGACTTTGTTCGGAATCTGAACAAATCGTTTGTCTGTGGGGAAATGAGAGAGGTCAACTTTTATTATTTCAGGTATATTTGCCATTAGTTGTGATTGTTCTATTTGTCGGCAAATATACGAATAATAAACAAAATAAGCGGAAGAAATTTGTAAATTCCTCCCGCTTTATGCTGATTTTGTTAAAAAACGATAGCTAATGCTATATTGTGAACTGTAAAATGTTATGTTTATACAAATTTGCTGATTATTTCAAAGCAGCCTTGACAAGTGTTGTTGCTTGATCGTATGCCTTCTCCCAATCGGTGTCAACGCAGAATGGAGTGAGAGTTGTCTTATCGTCAACATAGCAGTTTACTTTTTCCTTGTCAGTATCTTTGAACATAGGATTGTATTTGCTGGCATCGGTATAGATTTTGAGAATCTCTGTACGCTTTGATGGAGAAATGGAACGAGCCTTTTCAAGGTTCACCTGAAAGTCTGTTACGAATGAAGCAAGATTTACTGCTTGGCTGTCATAGAAATAAGAATCTTTCTTGAGGCCACGCTTCTTCACCTGAGTTGAAATGTAATTGAGACAAGTAACCTTGAATTGGTTGATTTCAACTTCTTCGTCAGATGATGCTGGATTATTAACAATAGCAGTAGCTCTGTCGAATACTGTTTTATAAAGACTCTGTGCTTGAATTCCTGTAACTGATACCATCAGAACAAGGAAAGAAAGTAAAAATTTCTTCATGTGTAAAAAATACTTTATCAATTGATGTTGCAAAGGTAGTCTTTATCTGTGATATGCTGCACGATGATTGATGAAAAGTTTGTTTTTATTAAACACATTTAACATTACAATCCTGCAAACTCGCTGATTTCGTAGTTGTTTGCAACAGCTAAGCGTGCGCAATTCTGCAAAAGGCGGCGATTTGTGTCATTCACCTGATTTGGTTCACCTTCTTTACCATATACAGTTTTGTCGTCACGAAGGTTCTTGCCTGTGCATGGAGCGATGATTGCTTCAAAGAAAGTACAAGCAGCCAAATATCTGCCCATATAGTTGTCAAGATGGTGATTGTCGCGTGTGAATTCCTTGTCTGTTTGCAAAGCGGCAACGGAACGTGCATTCTGAACGGCAGTGCCTACTGGAATGATAACATCAATGCCTGATGCTTTCTTCATTTTCTGTACGGATGTGCAGATGCTTCGCCACATGTCTAATGGTGTTCCATATCTGGATATTTCCTTTTTCTTGGAACTGTATGCCCATGTCTGATTGAAGGCAAATGTTGTGCGAGAACCTACCTTTGTGATATTATATGCCTGAATAAGACGAGAAAGATATGGTTCGTATGATGCATAGTTTCCTGATTCTAAAGAATATTGCTGGAAAACAACGATATCGTATGCTGTACGGCTGAAAGCGCTATTGATGCTTATCTTATTCTCAATCTTTGCTCCAACGGTGCTATTGAATTGATGTAATTCGTATTCCTTCTTTCCGCTCTTGAAGTTTTCATAGTGTTGCTTCATTGAACAGCCAGGATGATAAAGCACGAATACGCTAACGTTAGCAATTCCTAATGATTTAAGGATTTCAGGAAGAGCTGTGGCAGTATCAATAGCAAAAGAATTGCCGACAAACAATACGTTGAGGCGACTATTATTTGATATTTGTGGAAGTGGTGGATTGCATAAATATCCGCTTGTACCGTCTGCCATAGAAATAGCAGTAGCGGTTTTTGTGTCTGCTGATTGAGCAAAACCCTGCAAGCACATGGCAAGCAAGGTTATAAGTATTATGTATTTTCTCATATCTGTATGAAACTTTTTTATTTCTTTAATGCGTCAAGCAAAAGATCCATAGCCTTGCCAGCATCTCCTGTTTCTTCGTAGAGGTTGACGAACTTGGAACCGATGATGGCACCCGCTGCATTGCTCTGAGCAGCTTCGAGTGTCTGCTTGTTGCTGATGCCGAAGCCAATCATGCGTGGGTGCTTGAGCCCCATGCCGTTGATGCGAGAGAAGTAAGCCTGCTTTGCATCGTTGAACTCCTTCTGAGCGCCTGTGATGGCAGCAGAAGAGACCATGTAGATGAAACCGTCGGTGTTGTCATCAATGAAGCGGATGCGCTCGTCTGATGTTTCAGGAGTGATGAGCATGATGATGCGGATGTCGTACTTGTCTGCGATAGGCTTGTAGTCCTCAAGGTAGTCCTTGAAAGGAAGGTCTGGGATGATGACGCCATCAATGCCTGTCTCAACGCAACGCTTGCAGAAGTTATCGAAACCGAACTGCATGATAGGGTTGAGATAACCCATGAGGATGAGCGGAATCTTCACATCGTTGCGAATGCCTTCAAGCTGCGAGAAGAGCGTCTTGAGGGTCATGCCGTTCTTGAGAGCCTTTGTTGCAGCGTCCTGAATGACAGGACCGTCTGCCATAGGGTCGGAGAATGGTACGCCCACCTCAATCATGTTCACGCCTTTCTGTTCGAGTGTCTTGATGGTGTCTGCTGTACCCTCAAGCGTAGGGTGACCAGCACAGAAGTATATTGAAAGAATCTTTTCGTTCTTTTCTGCGAATAACTGATTAATTCTGTTCATTATCTTAGTTGTTTAATAAAGTTCTTTAATAAGTCAATGTCTTTGTAAGCAGGAGATATTTCAAACTTGCTGTTCAAGTCGATGCCGGCAAATGCAGGATGCTTGAAAGAGAGAACTCGCTCTTCGTCTCCAGGAGCAATGCCTCCCGTGAGGACGAAAGGCGTTGTTCCGTTGTAGCGGAGTAGAGCATTCCAGTCGAACTTTTGTCCGCTTCCTCCATAGCCGCTGCATTTTGTCTCAAAAAGAAAATAATCTACTGTGCCTTCGTATCTCTTTGCCTTCCTTATGTCATCGTCAGACGCAACCTGAATCATCTTGATGATTTGCAGGTCATTGCCGAGGGTGGTTCTAAGCGCTTTGCAGTACTCTGGAGACTCGTCGCCATGCAACTGAATAAGGTTGAAACCGAAATCCTTTACCTTTTCTGCTATTTCATCAATGGAATAGTTGACGAATACGCCCACACGCTTGCTGTTCTTAGGCAGATATGCAGGCACTTCGCTGACATGACGCTTGCTCTTCTCGAAGAAGATGAAGCCCATCCAATCGGCAATTCTTGCTTCGTCTAGTTCGCGGATGTTCTCCGCATCTCGCATTCCACATACTTTTACTATCATCTTACTACCTGTTCTATGAATTCCTTCAATGCCTCTCCTGGGTTTGGAGTCTTCATGAATGTCTCACCGATGAGGAAGCCACGGAAACCTGCTTCGCGAAGCTCACGAACTGTCTGAGGATTGCTGATGCCTGACTCGCTTACAAGGAGATATTCCTTAGGAAGGAGAGAAGCAAGGCGGTATGAGTTCTGCACGTCGGTATGGAAGGTTCCGAGGTTGCGGTTGTTCACTCCCACCATGTCGATGTTGTCGCCAACGTATTCAAGCTCAGGCTCTGAGTGGGTTTCGAGGAGTGTTTCAAGACCAAGCTGATGGGCAGTATAAGCAAGCTGCTTGCATTCTGCTTTTGTGAGGTCGGCAGCAATGAGAAGCACTGCATTAGCACCTATCTCACGTGCCTGGAAGAGCTGGTACTCATCCACGATGAAGTCCTTGCGAAGGATAGGGCAGCTGACCATTGGTCGAGCGATGCGCACAAAATCCATACAGCCTCCAAAGTATTTCTCGTCGGTAAGGATAGAGATGGCGCTTGCTCCGTTTGCTGAGTATGAAGCAGGAATCACGTCTGGCTTTCCTTCTTCCTTTATCCATCCCTTTGAAGGACTCTTGCGCTTGAACTCAGAGATGATGCCCGAAGCAGAATTGGCAAGCGACTCACGCATCGACAGCTTTGAGTAATTGCCATCTGCCATCATCTTCTCCACCTTTTTATATAATATAGAAGGAGCGACCTCGGCCTTCTGCCTTTCCACCTCGATGCGCTTATGAGCTACTATTTCTTCAAGAATGTCTTTAGCCATAGTAAGAAAATTATTGTTTTATGCGCAAGCGCCAATAAGGAAAACAAAAGAAAACATAGGAAAACAATAACAAAACAAAAAAGTTCAATAAAAAGATGTTTTCTTTTGTTTTGAAATGTTTTCTTTTGTTTTTCTTATTGGCACGAAGTGCATTATGAATTGATTTCTATGAATTTCTTGAATACCTCCAATGCCTTGCCGCTTTCCAATGCCTCTTTTGCTTTCTCTACAGAGTCAGACATTGAGAGGTTGGCATCCATCACGCTGATGCCGCAAGCAGCATTGGCAATGACAACGTTCTTCTGTGCTTCTGTAGCTGTGCCATCAAGAACTGAGTCAAAGATCTTCATTGCATCAGCAGCTGTTTCACCGCCATAAATGTCTTCCTGCTTAACGTACTTGAGACCAAGGTCAACAGGAGTGAGCACCTTCTCGAAGTAGTTTGTGCAGATCTTGAAACCTGATGTGAGGGAGATCTCGTCATAGCCATCGTAGGAAGTGATAACGCCGTAGTTGTCACCAAGTTTCTGGTGAATGTTAGTGTAGAGACGAAGCTGGCTCTGATTTGCTGTACCGTGGAGCGAGTTCTTTGGGTGACAAGGGTTGACGAATGGGCCAAGAAGGTTGAAGCAAGTAGGAACGGCAAGTGCCTTGCGAGTAGGACCAACGAACTTCATGCCGTAAGCGAAGAGTGGAGCGTGGAAGTAGCAGATGCCTGCTTCGTCAAGAGAACGCTTCAACTGCTCTTCGTCAGCAGTGAACTTAACGCCATGACCTTCAAGCACATTGCTTGCGCCTGATACGCTTGTGCTGCCACCATTGCCGTGCTTTGACACTTTGTAGCCAGCACCTGCAATTACAAAAGCAGAGCAAGTGGAGATGTTGAATGTGTTCTTGCCATCGCCACCAGTACCTACGATGTCGAGGGTGTTATAGTCCTCAAGGTTGATGTACTTGCCTGTTTCGAGCAATCCTTGACGGAAACCGAGCATTTCAGCTACGGTTGCGCCACGAGTCTGAATTGCCATCAAGAGTGCTGCAATCTGCTGCACGTTATATTTCTCCTCAACGATGTTGAGCATGATTTGGTGAGTGTCTTCCTGCGAGAGTGTCTCACCGTTTATGAGTCTTAAAAGATATTGTTTCATTGTATAATTTACTATTTAACTATTTACAATTTACTATTTAGCAATTAGTGCTTTAACCAATTACCAATAATTGTCTTTCCATCAGGAGTGAGGACGCTTTCTGGATGGTACTGAATGCCACGAATGTCGTATTCACGATGGCGGAGTGACATTATGAATCCTTCATCTGAAGTGGAAGTGACTTCAAGGCATTCAGGGAAAGCGTCCGTATCAACTACCCACGAATGATAGCGACCAATCTCAATGTCCTTTGGAAGACCTTCGAAGAGGTAGTCATCCTTAGTGATATGACAAGGAGTGGCTACGCCATGAACAACCTCACCAATGTTAGTCAACTTACCTCCGAATGATTCGCCGATTGCCTGATGACCAAGACAAACTCCAAGAATCGGTTTCTTGCCAGCGTATGACTTGATGACATCGAGCAGAAGTCCTGCCTCACTTGGAATGCCAGGTCCTGGCGAAAGGATAATCTTGTCAAACTCCTCAAGCTGACTCATCTCGAACTGATCATTACGATAAACAGTAACCTCAGCTCCAAGCTCCTTAACGAGATGACTCAAGTTGTATGTGAACGAGTCGTAGTTATCAATAATTACTATCTTCATAATGTTTCAGCTATGTTTATTGCCTTGCGCAATGCGCCAAGCTTGTTGTTTACTTCTTGAAGTTCGTATTCGACATCGCTCTTTGCCACGATGCCGCCACCTGCTTGGAACCACAACTCATTGTTTCTGGAAACGAAAGTACGAATAGTGATGGCTTGGTTCAGGTTCTTGTTGAAGCCGATGAAACCAATGCATCCGCCGTAAGCACCACGATTATGTGGTTCATACTCAGAGATAAGCTGCATGGCACGAACCTTTGGTGCGCCAGAGAGTGTTCCTGCTGGGAATGTGTCGATGAATGCCTTGATAGGATCTGCTCCCTCGTCAAGTTCTCCACTCACACGGCTAACCAAGTGAATGACATGGCTATAGAACTGCATGTCCTTGTAGAAATCCACCTTCACGTCGTGACAGTTTCGAGAAAGGTCATTGCGTGCCAAGTCAACGAGCATAACATGCTCAGCATTCTCCTTTGGATCATTCTTCAGGTAAATGGCATTCTGACGGTCTTGCTCTGCATTGCCAGTTCGCTTTGTTGTGCCAGCAATTGGGTCGATGTATGCTCTATTTCCTTCAATTCGGCAGTGCGTCTCAGGGCTTGAACCGAAGATGCGGAAACCGCCAAAGTCGAAGTAGAAGAGGTAAGGGCTTGGATTGATGCTGCGGAGGGCACGATAGAGCTTGAAGTCATCGCCCTCGTATCTCTGCTTGAAGCGACGAGCCAACACAATCTGGAACACATCGCCACGGAGACAATGCTTGATGCCTCGGCGGATATTCTCGCGATGCTCATCGTCGGTAATCGCTGACCAATAGTCGCCCACAGG
Organism: Candidatus Minthosoma equi; assembly: GCA_018064885.1. Lineage (GTDB taxonomy): Bacteria > Bacteroidota > Bacteroidia > Bacteroidales > Bacteroidaceae > Minthosoma > Minthosoma equi. The sequence continues at coordinate 57,340 of JAGHUI010000077.1, forward strand.
CTTGAAGTCGTATGGCTGATAAGCACGATTGCGGCAGTCACGCTCAAGCTGGTCAAGGTCATCTTCCTCACCTTCTGAGAGAAGTTCGATGAGGATAAGGCTGTTGTTGAAGTGGTCGAAGACGATTACATCTTTATATAATATATAGATGAGGTCTGGAGCATCATTCTCAGCTTGAGTCTCGTCCTTCACATTGATGTTCTCGAAATAGCGGACAGCGTTGAACGAAGTATAGCCATAAAGACCGCAATAGTTAGCGTTCTCGCCTTCAATCTTGAATGAGTCGATAAACTCATTGATGAGCTGTGCAGAGCCGTATTCCTTTGTGATAGGGTGCTCAACCACTTCTCCGTTAGGGTATTTCAGTTTGCCAATGCCATGCTCAATGCTCACGCTTGCTATTGGGTGCAAGCCAATGAACGACTTTGAGTTCTCGCCTCCATGATAGTCGCTCGACTCCATCAGAGCCGACTGCGGATAGGCGTCGCGAACTCGCAGATATGTAGATACTGGTGTCACGAGGTCACCAAGAATCTTTTTCGATGCTGTATAATAATTGTACATCATATCTTACTTGTATTCCTCTGGTTTGTTTGCAAGGTAAGTGTCAAGGTCTTTATCTCCACGACCAGAAACTGTGAGCACTACGATGTCGTCCTTCTTGAACTGAGGAGCAACCTTAGGCAGAAGTGCCAAAGCGTGTGCGCTCTCAAGAGCAGGGATGATGCCTTCAAGTCGAGTGAGCTCGAATGCTGCCTTGAGGGCCTCGTCGTCGTTGGCTGGAAGCACCTGAGCGCGACCTGACTCGTAGAGATTGCAATGTATAGGGCCTGTGCCTGGGTAGTCAAGACCTGCCGAGATTGAGTATGGCTCAATGATCTGACCGTCCTCTGTCTGCATGAGCTTGATGCGGCTGCCGTGAAGAATGCCTACCGTTCCAATCTGCATACTTGCTGCTGTCTCGCCTGTGTCAATGCCAAGACCGCCAGCCTCACCAAGAATGATCTTAACTCGCTCGTCGTCAATGTAATGATAGATTGTTCCTGCAGCATTACTGCCACCGCCAACACATGCCATGAGATAGTCAGGGTAGTCGCGACCAATCTTCTCTTCAAGCTGCCACTTTATCTCTTCGCTGATCACCGACTGAAGACGAGCAACCATGTCTGGGTATGGATGAGGACCTACGGTAGAACCAATAATATAGAATGTGTCGGCAGGGTGACAGCACCAGTCGCGAATTGCCTCGTTGGTAGCGTCCTTCAATGTCTTGTTGCCTGATTCCACAGGAACCACAGTTGCACCAAGCATCTTCATTCTCTCCACATTCACATGCTGACGCTGTACGTCGAGCGCACCTTGATACACTGTGCAAGGCATGTTCATCAATGCACAAGCTGTTGCTGTTGCCACACCGTGCTGACCAGCACCTGTCTCAGCAATGATGCGCTTCTTGCCCATCTTCTTTGCCAAGAGAATCTGACCAAGCGCATTGTTGATTTTGTGCGCACCAGTATGGTTCAAATCTTCACGCTTCAGGTAAAGCTGACAGCCATACTTCTCGCTCATGCGCTTAGCATAGTAGAGTGGGGAAGGACGACCAACATAATCCTTCAAAAGTGCATAATACTCATCGTGAAACTCCTTGCTCTCAATGATTGGCAAGTATGCTTTCTTCAGGTCCTCCACCGTCTTGTAGAGAATCTCTGGAATGTAGGCTCCACCGAACTGACCGTAGAAACCGTTTTCATCAACATTGTAACTTTTCATATTTTGTGTGGTTTTTATTGTCGATATTGAATTGCTAAAAAATAAAAGCCCATCGTAAGTACGACAGGCTTTATTATGCTATGCTTTATGTTTTGATTGGTTTCGCATAGGGGAATAACCATTTGACTTACGATTTTTTGAATCCCAAGCTATGCCAACGCCAATATGTGTTAAAGTTCTTTTTCATTTCGGATGCAAAATAACAACATTCATTTCATTTGGACAAATAAAAAAGCATAAAAATCATCATTTTGATGAAATTTATGCTTTTTTAGTGTTATTTTGTATGAAATGATTAGCGAACGAGTACTTTTTTGTTCTTTACAACATAGATGCCAGCAGGGAGAGAGTTGATTTTGTCAGCATGTATCTTATTGGCAACCTTTGTACCTGAAATGTTGTAAACATCTACGCTTTCACCTGCTTTGACAACAGACTTGACGCTTGTAACGTCATCGCTGATGTGATTTGTCTGGAGAACAGTTGAATTGCCGTTAGAAAGTTCAACATAGCAGCGTGTAGCATAGAATCCAGATGTGATGTCGTCAACATTTACGAATGCTGCTTCTGTGTTGTCTCTTGCAAGAATGCCATAGAGTCCCTTAGCCTCTGTCTGCTTCTGAGCACCTGTGAATGTAACCTTCACGCCTTTCAATGTTGTGAAACTTACTGTTGCTGGTTCGTCTTTGCAAATAGCACTCTCTGTAGTGAACTTCTTTGTTGCTGTCTCGCCTGTGTAATACAGGATGTAAGGAATGTTTGCTTTTATGCCTTCTGACTTGCAATCTTTGAAATTAAGCTTGAGCTGCATGCCATCGTCTTCAGCGCCCACTAATGCCTCAAGCTTACAGTCGCTGCCAAATGCTGCTTCTACCTGCTCTGCTGACATGTCGAAAGGAAGGGAAATAGTGTTCCATCCTTTGAACAACTGTCGGTTTACACTGATGTTGAGCGTTTTTCCATCATACTGGGAAAGATTTGTGCCGCTGTAAGTGCTCAGGTTCAATGTTTTCTGAGCCGATGCTGTTGTGCAGCCAAGAATGACTGCAGCAATAAGTAATAGTTTTTTCATATCTCTATATATTAATAATGTGTAAATTGATGTTTTGATTATTCCGATATTATTTGTTTACTTCTTTAATAAAGCCATTCCTGTATGCGTAAAGCAATTTCTTCAGGTTATCAACCTTAGCCAAAAGCACCTTGCCTTTATCTGTATCTTTCACATACATTCTCTGGCTGTTCATCTCTACAATCTGTGTGGAACTCTTGATGTCGTAACCATTCTCGATGGCTTCTTCTGTTGAGTGAAATGGCTGATGCTGAACAAGCTCAAGGCCACGGCTGTGGTATGTTAGCGTGTATCCAGCAATGCCGGTTTCTGGCTGATAGGCTCTTGAGAATCCACCATCAATGACCAAGAGTTTGCCGTTTGCTTTGATTGGCGTTTCGCCTTTCAGAACCTTGACAGGTGTGTGACCATTGATAATGTGTCTGTGCTTGCCTTCTACGCCGAAGTTGTCAAGAATCATGTCAACAACCTCTTCGCTATTGTTGTATTTGTAATAGTAGCCTTTTGTCTCGGTGTGAGTTTCTTTGTCCTTGATGAAATACCTCTCGAATGTGGTCATCTTATCTTTGTCGAAAAGCGGAGAGTTTTTACCGCACCAGAGATACCAGATGTAGTCTCTTGCAAAGTCTTTTCTTTCTTTAGGAGTGTCCTCGTTGAATGCTTCACGGACCAAGTGGCCAGTTTTTTTCATCAGCGAGATTCCCTTGTATTTCTTTCCAAGAATATCAACCTCCTTCAGCGAGCCATCTTCATTCAAAGGAACAGATGCGTGATACATAAGATTGCTGTTTGCAATGGAGTACATACATCCGTGGGCCAGCAAGCATTCTATGTGTCTTTGCAGCTTGTCGCTTGTGCGGAAAGAATGTTGAAGCTTAGCCATGAGCAATTCTTCCTCGTCACTCAAAGCGTTAGGATTTTCCTTGTTGACAGTAGGAAGGAAATTGTCTCTCAGTTCGTATGCTTTGCCGTCAATCATGCAAGTGCCATTCTCAAAGTTGATGTGCTCCAGCATCTTGCGATCGTCCATCTTGAAGTCAGGGCGCCTGTTGATGATCTTTGCCTCTTCCTTGAATTGAATGACTGTGATAGCCTTATGCATTTGCGCAATAAGGCGGCTTGTCTTCAAGTCGTGCTTGCTTTCCTTGCTTACTTCTTTTACTCCGAACAATGTGCAAGGGTCGTCCTTATATGTTTCCATGGCAAATGTGGCAAGTGGAAGAAGATTGATTCCATATCCATCCTCAAGAGTTGCAAGGTTGCCGTATCTTAATGAAAGTCTCAATACATTGGCAATGCAGGCTCTGTTGCCTGCTGCTGCACCAAACCATTCAATGTCATGATTACCCCATACAATGTCAAAATGATGATAATTGCACAAAGTGTTCATTATCTGGTGTGCTCCAGGACCTCTGTCAAAAATGTCGCCAAGCAAATGAAGCCTGTCGATTGCAAGTCTCTGGATAAGGTTGCAGATGGAGACGACAAAGTGGTCAGCTCTCTGAGTGTCAATGATCGTCTGCACAATCATGTTGTAGTACTGATGCCTCTTTTCGCCTACGCCGCTGTGGCTTTCATGCAAGAGCTCTTCAATGATGTACCCGAAGTCTCCAGGCAGATCTTTGCGGATCTTGCTTCTGGTGTATTTGGAGCTGACCTCTCGCAGAACCTTTATGAGCTGATTCAATGTGATGACATAAAAATCGTTCATGTTTGATTCTGCAGCCTTGATGAGTTGCAGCTTAGCTTCTGGATAATATATTAATGTGCACAGTTCTTGCTTTTCCGTCATGCGAAGGGTTGGACCAAAGATTTCCTCAACCTTTCTCTTCACATAGCCGGAAGCATTGCGAAGTACATGATTGAATGCCTCGCTTTCGCCATGAGGGTCACTTATGAAGTGCTCCGTAGGCTTAGGAAGATTCAGAATCGCCTCAAGATTTATGATCTCGCAACTTGCTTCCGCAACGTTAGGATAGCTTTGCGCCAAAAGCTGAAGATATCTCAGATCTTTCTTGATTTCTTCCTCTTCTTTTTGCATATTTTTTTCTTTGTCTGCCATGAATTATGATTTATGGCTACAAAATTACGGATATTTTTTCAAACTTACACAATTCTTCTAAAAAAATCTTTTTCGTGTCATTTTTTCAACTATCAAACTTATCTAATGTACATTTTGTTGTTCAAAACAGCTATTACGCTATCAATATTTCGTTATTTTTTAATATTTATTGAAAAAAAGTTACGAAATATTATTGAAGTATTAACAAAATGTTATAACTTTGCACTCGAAATCAAACAAAAGACAAATCATTTTGATTCAACAAAGCTTATGACAACCACAATAGACTTCACAAAGATGCACGGATGCGGTAACAATTATATATATGTATATTTGCCCGACAATCCCATTCCTGACCTCAAGGAAGCAGCGATAGAGTGGAGTAGAGCAAACTTTGGAATCGGAAGCGACGGACTTATCACAATAGACAAATCGGACGTTGCAGATTTCAAAATGCGAATCTTCAACAACGATGGTTCTGAAGCTATGATGTGCGGAAATGGAGTTAGATGCTGTGGAAAGTTTGTCCGTGACCATCATCTGACAGAAAAGAGCACAGTAACTTTTGAAACACTATCAGGAATCAAAATCTTGGATTTGTTTGAAGACGAACATGGAGTTGTCACTTCTGCAAAGGTTGATATGGGCGAACCAATCCTGACCAATAAGGTTCAGCTTGCCACACCCGACGGAAGCATAACAGAAGGTGAAATTGGAGGATGGAAAGGAACTTACGTATGCATGGGAAATCCTCATTTCGTGATCTTCGTTGATGATATCAGCAAGATTGACCTTCCTGTTGACGGAAAGAAGATGGAATTCAATCCAATGTTTCCAGAAAGATGCAACATCGAGTTTGCGCAGATACTTCCAGACGGAACAATCAGGATGAGAGTGTGGGAGAGAGGTTCCGGAATCACGATGGCTTGCGGCACAGGAGCATGTGCAACATCTGTGGCAGCAACACTTACAAAGAGAACAGGACGCACAAACACTATTATAATGGATGGAGGAGCATTGACCATCCAATGGGGCGAAGATAATCATATCTATATGACAGGTCCCGCAACAAAAGTATTTGAAGGTAAAATAGAACTTTAACAACAAACACAACAAAAGAACATGGCATTTGTAAATGAGAATTTTCTAAAACTTGCTCCAAGCTACCTCTTTAGCGAAATAGCAAAGAAGGTCGCAGCGTACAAGGATGCCAATCCAGACAAAAAGATAATTCGTCTAGGCATCGGAGATGTCACTCAGCCACTTGCACCAGCGGTCATAGAAGCTATGCACAAAGCTGTTGATGAAATGGCAAACTCAGAAACTTTCAGAGGATACGGTCCTGAACAAGGTTATGATTTCCTCCGTAAGGCTATCCTTGAAAACGATTTCATAGCTCGAGGCATAGACCTTGACATTGATGAGATTTTCGTAAATGATGGAGCAAAGAGCGACACAGGAAACATTGGAGACATACTTTCGGTTGACAATGTTATCGGAGTTACAGATCCTATCTATCCTGTTTATATTGACTCTAATGTGATGTCAGGCAGAGCAGGAGAGAACAAAGACGGTCTTTGGAGCAATATAGTTTATATGCCTTGTAATGGTGAAAACGACTTTACTCCAGCGCTTCCACAGAAGAAGGTTGACGTTGTCTATCTCTGTTACCCAAACAATCCAACAGGTACAGTTATCACTCGTGAGCAGTTGACAAGATGGGTTGAATATGCAATTAATAATGATGTTCTTATTATGTATGATGCCGCATACGAAGCATACATACAGGATGAAAGCATACCACATTCTATCTATGAAATACCTGGAGCTAAGCAGGTTGCAATTGAGTTCCACTCATATTCAAAAACTGCAGGTTTTACAGGAACACGATGCGGTTATACAGTTGTACCTAAGGATGTTACAGCCAAGACGGCTGATGGAAAGAAAGTATCTCTTAATGGTATTTGGCTTCGCCGTCAGTGCACAAAGTTCAATGGAACAAGCTACATTACACAGCGAGGCGCCGAGGCAATCTACTCTCCTGAAGGTAAGCAGCAGATCAAGGACACTATTGCATACTACATGGAGAATGCGCGCATAATGCGCGAAGCATTCGCTCAGATGGGAGTCAAGACATACGGAGGTGAGAATGCTCCATACATTTGGGTGAAGACACCAAAGGGAATGACATCATGGCAGTTCTTTGATGCTCTCCTCTCGGAGGCAAACGTAGTGGGAACCCCAGGTGTAGGTTTTGGCCCTGCAGGCGAAGGATATTTCCGCTTCACAGCATTCGGTCAGAAAGAAGATTGCATAGAGGCAATGGAAAGACTGAAAGCATGGTTGGCATAATAAATCACACAAACACATATAGATATTTAACAACAAAAAACAACTAAATAACATTAAACATTATGGCTGCAAATCTCAGATTTAAGGTTGTGGACGAAGCGTTCAAGCGCGGTCCAGTTGCTGTGGAAATTCCTAAGGAACGTCCAAGTAAGTACTTTGGAAAGTACGTTTTCAACAAGCAAAAAATGTTCAAGTATCTTCCTTCTAAGGTTTATAAGAAGATGTGTGACGTCATCGACAATGGTGCTCCATTCGATCGCGCCATCGCAGATCAGGTTGCAGAAGGTATCAAGACTTGGGCAATTGAAAACGGTGTTACTCACTACACTCACTGGTTCCAGCCACTTACTGAAGGTACTGCAGAGAAGCATGATGGCTTCGTAGAGCATGACTGGAAGGGCGGTATGGTTGAGGAGTTTGAAGGAAAACTCCTCGTTCAGCAGGAACCTGATGCCAGCTCATTCCCTAACGGCGGTATCCGCTCTACATTCGAGGCTCGCGGTTACTCTGCATGGGACCCAACATCACCAGTGTTCATCATTGGTGACACACTCATGATTCCTACCATCTTCATCTCTTATACAGGTGAAGCCCTCGACTATAAGGTGCCATTGAAGAAGGCTCTCTATGCTGTTGACAAGGCTGCTACAGCTGTTGTTCAGTATTTCAACCCAGACGTTACAAAGGTTGTTTCTAACCTTGGTTGGGAGCAGGAATACTTCCTCGTTGATGAGGCTCTCTATGCAGCACGTCCAGACCTTGTAATGACAGGTCGCACACTTATGGGACATGACTCAGCTAAGAACCAGCAGATGGACGACCACTACTTCGGTTCTATCCCTGCACGTGTTGAGGAATATATGCGTGATATTGAAATTCAGGCTCTTGAACTTGGTATTCCATGCAAGACTCGTCACAATGAGGTTGCTCCAAACCAGTTCGAGCTTGCTCCAATCTTCGAAGAGACAAACCTCGCTGTTGACCACAACATGCTTATGATGTCTATCATGAAGCGCGTGGCACGCAAGCATGGTTTCCGCTGCCTCCTCCACGAGAAGCCATTCAAGGGCATCAATGGCTCTGGTAAGCACAACAACTGGTCACTCTCTACTGACACAGGCATCCTTCTTCACGCTCCAGGCAAGACTCCACTTGACAACCTCCGTTTCGTGACATTCACAGTTGAGACACTCAAGGCTGTTTACGATCACAACGGACTCCTCAAAGCATCTATCATGAGCGCAACAAATGCTCATCGTCTTGGCGCTAACGAGGCTCCTCCAGCAATTATCTCTTCATTCCTCGGCAAGACAGTTACAGAACTTCTCGAGCATGTAGAAAAGGCAGATGAAAATGCTCTCAACGTAGCAGGCAAGACTGCATTCCAGCTTGATCTTCCATCTATCCCAGAGCTCCTTATTGATAATACAGACCGTAACCGTACATCACCATTCGCCTTCACTGGTAACCGTTTCGAGTTCCGTGCTGTAGGTTCAGAGGCAAACTGTGCAAGCGCAATGCTCACACTCAACGCTGCTGTTGCCGAAGCTCTCATCAACTTCAAGGCACGTGTTGATGCTCTCATTGAGAAGGGTGAAGACAAGGAATCTGCAATTCTCAAGGTTGTACGTGAAGATATCAAGTACATTAAGCCAATCATCTTCAACGGCAACGGTTACGGTGATGAATGGAAGGTAGAAGCAGCTAAGCGCGGTCTTGACTGCGAAACTTCTGCTCCACTTATCTTCGACAACTACTTGAAGGATCGTTCTGTAGAAATGTTCGAGAAGACAAAGGTTATGACAAAGCTTGAGCTTGAAGCTCGTAACGAGATCAAGTGGGAGACTTACACAAAGAAGATTCAGATTGAATCACGTATCTTTGGCGACCTCTGCCTCAACCACATCATCCCAGTCGTTACTAAGTACCAGTCAATGCTCATTGACAACGTTCACAAGGTACAGGCAATCTTCTCTGGCGAAAAGGCACATGCTATATCTAAGGAGAACCTCTATATCATCGAGAAGATCTCTGATCATGAGTCATTCATCATCGAGAACGTAGAGAAGATGGTAGAAGCTCGCAAGGTTGCCAACAAGATTGAATCAGAGCGTGAAAAGGCAATCGCATACCACGATACAGTTGCTCCACTCCTCGAAGAGATCCGCTACCACGTTGACAAGCTTGAGACTATCGTTGACGACGAATCATGGCCATTGCCAAAGTATCGTGAGCTTTTGTTCATTCGCTAACAAATAAAAAAGAATGAAAGGGTTGTCATCAATCCCTTTCATTCTTCTTAAAATACAAAGAAAATAGAATTATCTATTTCTTTTGTTGGTTGTTTTAAGTTTGCAAGAGGGTGTGTCAAGTGATTTGACGTGCCCTCTTCTTATTTGTTGCCGTCCGCTCGTGCATTCTTAATAAGTCTGCCCGTACATGCTAAGATTGTCTGCTCGTGTGTCCTTAATGCGTATGCTCGTATATGCTTTTACCTTTTGCCCGATAATGCTTTTTGCTTTTGCTCGGTAAGGAAATGATTCCAAGCCTTGGAATGACGATTTCACGGCTTGGAATAATGATTTCATGACTTGGAATGGTGATTTCACGCCTTGGAATGACAAGGCTTGGTGGGGAATGTGTGAAATATTGCAAGGATAAGCCTAAGCACTATTTTACAACACAAAGATAATGCTTTTTATTGAGAAAAGCAAGAAAAATGGGAGAAAGATGCAATAAACCCCCATTTGGGGTGTTGCGTATGTCTGTTTTTTTTCTTTACTTTGCACTCAAATCTATTAACAATAAACAAACGGAATTATTATGACTAATTTTGGAAAAACTGGCGGCATGCTTTCTAAGGCATTCGCACTATTCTTCGTTATGACTTTGATGGGCTCAGGCGAGGCTTGCGCTCAGAGTATTCTTGGTGCATTAAAGAACAAGGTGGAACAGAAAGTTAAGGAGAAAATCAACAGCAAGGTTGAGGAGAAGGTCGATGAGACTGTTAATGGAAAGAAGAATAAAAAGAACAAAAATTCTGATGCGGCTGACGACACACCAGCTGCGGCTGCAGGCGAGCAGACGAAGAGCGACTTCGTGCCTGGAGCTGTCACCCTGTTCGAGGACAAGGTAACTGGCGAACAGGTAGGCGAATTCCCAAGCAAGTGGAACCTCATAGAGGGCAACTGCGAAGTGAGCAAGCTTGGTGGCGAGACCGTGATCAGTCTGCCTCCTGCTACCACACAGGACGAGTATGTGGATAGTCAGATACAACCATTGATGAAGGAAATCTACAACTATCTGCCAGAGGAATATACCATCGAATTCGA
>JAGHUI010000047.1 GCA_018064885.1 Candidatus Minthosoma equi
CCACTACAAATTTACAAAGATTTTGCCACACAGGCAAACTTCTATACCCTTTTGTTTTAGGTAGTTATGTTATATTTCCTTAACTTGCGAAACTTGAATAAAAAGATAATCAAAAACAGAAAACCGTAAAGGGGGACAAACATAAAAACTAACTATAAGCTAAAAACTAACTAAACTATTATCAAATAAATATGACGAAAATTCTTATCACTCTGGCATTAGTGCTTCTAGCTGGAACAGCCATGGCACAGCGCTTCACCGACAAGCTTGACCGCGGACTTATCGCTCAGAAGTCCACTACAGGTGTTTATCTCAGCTGGCGTATTCTTGGCGAGGAATACTACGACGTCACATACAATGTTTATCGCGACGGAGTGAAGGTTAACGAAGCCCCACTCTCTGTATCAAACTTCAAGGATACAAGCGGCACTACAAGCAGCACATACACCGTAAGTGCTGTTGTCAATGGCGTTGAACAAGCTCAGAGCAAAAGCGCATCTGTATGGAGCTCAAGCTACAAGGAAATTAAGCTTGCCCACCAAGGCATCAAGTCAACTCTCGTTCCTAATGACGCATGCTGCGCTGATGTTGATGGCGATGGCGAGGTTGAAATCCTGATGAAGTTCGACAACCAGAGCGAGATGGCACAGAGCTATCCAAAGAATGGTCCTGTTATTGATGGCGTCGCAACAAAAGAATATTCCATCTTTGAAATCTTCAAGATGAACGGAGATCGTCTCTGGTGGGTTAACTGCGGCCCTAACATGGGTGACTTCCAGAACAATGAACAGAACATTGTTGGCTATGACTGGAACATGGACGGCAAGGCAGAAGTTATCATGCGCCTTGAAGAAGGATCAGAGATTCACATGGCAGATGGCACAACATACACCATCGGCTCTAATGGCAAAAACGGAAGCTCATGGACAAACTATCGTGCAGCAACAGGCGGCGGCACAAACTGGTTCATGTGTGTTGGTAAGGAATTCCTCGTGTATTGTGATGGTGAGACTGGTAAGGTTCTCGACATCATCGACTACCCTCTCGCACGTCTTGAAGCAGGCGAAACAGACCTTAACGCAGCATGGGGTGATGGATATGGTCACCGTGCCAGCAAGTTCTTCTTCGGAGCACCATACCTCGATGGCAGAAAGCCAAGTATCTTCCTTGCTCGCGGTATCTACACACAGATTAAGATGTGTGCCTTCGATGTTGATCTTGCCACTAACAAGCTCGTGAAGCGATGGGATTGGCGTCAGACAAATGGCGGTTATTGGATGTGGCAAGGCTATCACAACTTCGGCATTGCTGATGTTGATGAAGATGGTCGTGATGAGATCGTTTATGGTTCTATGGTCATTGACGACAATGGCAAAGGCCTTTCAACTACAGGCTTAGGCCATGGCGACGCTCAGCATTGCGGTGATTTCAACCCATATATGAAGGGACTTGAGATCTATGCCTGCAACGAAGATCAGCCAGGTAATAACTACCGCGATGCTACAACATCAAAGATCTACCATCGTTTCCAATCTGGCAATGACGATGGTCGTGCTATGATGGACAACTTCACAGATGCCTTCCCTGGTGCAGTTGGATGTTCTGCTCGTGAAGGTGCTATTAGCTCTGTAACAAATGGCGCTATCGACGGATTGAATGCAACAGGTATCAACACCAACTTCCGCATTTACTGGGACGGTGACCTCTGCTCTGAGACATTCAACTACCTCAACGGAAAGAACACAGAAGGCTGCGTTGCTAAGTATGGCAGCTGGTCTCCTATCTATACATGTTCCGGTTCCATGACCAACAACGACACAAAGGGCACGCCTTGCTATCAGGGCGACATCCTTGGTGACTGGCGTGAGGAAATCATCATGCGAACCGCCAACAACAACATTCGTATCTACTCTACCCCAACTCCAACAACATACCGCATTCCAACACTTTGGGCAGACCATCAGTACCGTAATGCTATGGTATGGCAGATGTGCGGTTATAATCAGCCACCTCACGTAAGCTACTTCGTAGGCAAGCTTGAAGGCATCACTCAGGCTCCACCTCCATTGACAATGAATGGACGTGAAGAGGTTGCTAATGGCGGTGAGATTAATGCAAACTACAACGGCAAGCACGCAATTGTTTGTGAAACTAATGACACTAAGATCTCCATTGCAAACGATGCAAAGCCAAGCGTACTCACTTTGAATGTTCCTTCTTGGGTACAGGGTACTGCCGGAACAAACTACACAGCAAAGGATGCAACAATCAAATATCAGTACTACACTTGCGACGTTACAAGCGGCTCACTTTCTGGCAACTCACGTCTTGTAAAGCAGGGTGACGGTATCCTCAATCTTCCAAAGTCTGACTTCACCCACACAGAAGCCACAGATATCTGGGCAGGAACCGTGAACTTTGACGGCACAATGAAAAACTCCCCACTTTGGCTCAACCGCTTTGCACAGCTCAACTCAAACGGCGGTCAGTTCCAGAGCATCAAGGCTGATTATGCATCCGTCATCCGTCCAGGCGGTGCAAACTCTATGGGTGAAATCACAACAGACTCACTCAGCCTCGGTTTCGGCTCTCGCCTTATCCTTGACATCTACAGCGATGGCTTTGCTTGTGACAAACTCAACATAGGCAAGTATCTCAAGATTGAAAACAAGAATACTGAAGCATGGATTAAGGGAGGTCCTGAATACCTCTCACCAGTAATCGAACTCATTCCACATGTTGCAGAAGGCGCATCCACAATGGCTGCAGGCAAATATATTCTTGCAGACATTCCTGAGGAAATTGTAGGAAGCATCGACAATATCATTATTGAAGGTATTGCAACAACAAAGAAGGTTCTCTATGCAGAGAATGGTAAGCTCATTCTTGAAATCATTGGCCTTCGTGACGCATCAAGCATCATCTGGACAGGTGCTGCTGATGCCAACTGGGATCTTGCAGAAACAGAGAACTTCATCATCAACAACGACCTTGCACAAGAAGCAACAGTATTCGTATCAAAGGATAAAGTGCTCTTCAACGATGATGCAGTACAGAAGACTATTACCATCAAGGAAAATGTATCTCCTGACTCAGTTATTGTTGACAACACTAAGGCATACACATTCAAGGGCAACGGTGCAATCTCTGGCGATGCTAAATTCGTTAAGGAAGGCAGCGGAACTGTTACAATGAGCGGCCAGAACACTTATACTGGCGGTAACTACCTCAAGGGCGGAACTACTAAGGTCACACTTCTTTCCAACCAATATTCTGAAGTAGGAAACCTCGGTGGCATGACAACAACTGCAAGCAAGTTCACTATGGAGAATGGCGCTGTGCTTCAGACAACAGGTGACGTGCAGATGGGCTCACCAATGAAGATGATTGGTGAAGAAGGCGGTGTCATCAATAACTCTGGCAAATTCGTCATGGACAAGGCATTCTCTGGAACTGTTCTCACAAAGAAAGGCACAGGTTGGATGACACTCAACGCAGCAAACACATCATTAGAGAAACTCATCGTAGCACAAGGCACAGTTGATGCAGGAGCCACAGCAGCAAAGAGCATTGAGGTGCAAGGTTCAGGCGCATTGACTGGAAACGGTTTCCTCACAACACCTATCACCCTGGCAAAAGGTGCTAAGGGAGCGCTCACAACCATCAACCGTCAGACAACCAACCTCACTCTCACAGGCGAAGGACAGATCACAGTATATTGTGCAACAGAAAAAGGTTCTAACTATTACGCAACTCGTACTCCTATCCAGCTGCACATGAAGTCATTCCAGGGCACGCTCGTTCCTGGTGCGACATACACAGCTGACGGACGCTTCACATTCGACACAGCTGACGGAGGTGACGGATGGACACTCGACATTCCTGCAGGCATCTTTGTCCAGAACACAGGCAAGATACTCCGCATCGGTCAGCTCACAGGTTCTGGTACTCTCGGCGGCGGATGTGCATTCAAGAATGGCGTTACAGTAGGAGCAAACACATGGAATGTCGGCAACGACGGAGACTTCAAGTTCAGCGGTATCGTAACATCAAGCGACAAATTCACTAAGATGGGTTCAGGCAAGATGACTACTGCTGGCGTATGGACAACTACAGGTGCAGTCGCCATCAACGAAGGCGAACTACACATGAACTCAGGCTCTACACTCGGCACTGGATCCCTCACCGTGGCAAATGGTGCAAAGCTCTCTGGTGTGTCAAAGACAGGAACCACAATGACTAACAGTTCATTCACATTCAACGGAACACTCCAGGTTGGTCTTTTGGAAAGCGCTGTTTCTGGAACAATGAACTTCAACGACAAGAACGTCACTTTTGGTGCAACAGGCAAGCTCATTGCAGGTCTCAGAAGAAGCGCTGCAACGACAAATCCAAACAACACATACTTCAGCAATGTAGGCACACTCACAATCAAGGACGGTGCAACACTCTCCGTATTCGTTGACGACTCATACGTGCCAACCATCGATGCAGAAACACCAGACAAGTTCATCCTCTGGAAAGATGTCAAGACAGCCAACGTAGGTACAATGACATTCGACCTTCCAGAGCTTCCTGTTTACAACTATTGGGACACAACAGAAATCAGCGATGGCATAATATATGTGCGTTGCGATGCAGAAAAGTATCAGGAATACATCACAGCCATCTCACCAATTGCATCAACAGAGACAGTCAATGTTGAAGTTATCAATGCAAGCGGTTCCGTTGTAAGCACATTCAGCTGTCCAATGGGTTCTATTCAGTCAAGCTTCAGCCAGGCAAACATCGCCAAAGGCGTTTACGTGCTCCGCATCAAGAGCCAGTCTGGCAAGCAAGAATCAAAGAAACTCATGAAATAATTACCAACAATTATAAATGAATATTTTTCTATGAAAACAGACATTGAAATTGCTCGTGAATGTGAACTCAAGAACATTGAGTACATTGCGAATTACATCGGCATTCCACTCACGGAACTTGAGATGTATGGACGTCACATTGCCAAGATTCCTGGACGACTCATTCAACAGGAAAAAGTTGACAAGAGCAATCTTATCCTTGTTACAGCCATCACGCCAACAAAGGCTGGTATCGGAAAGACAACCGTCAGCATCGGTCTTGCGCTTGGTCTTAACAAACTCGGCAAGAAAGCCGTGTGCGCACTTCGCGAGCCATCCCTCGGCCCATGCTTCGGTGTCAAGGGAGGTGCAGCAGGCGGCGGATACGCACAGGTCCTTCCTATGGAAAAGATCAACCTGCACTTCACAGGCGACTTCCATGCCATCACCTCTGCCCACAATATGATCAGTGCCCTGCTCGACAACTACATCTATCAGCATCGTGATGAAGGCTTTGCATTGAAAGAAGTGCTCTGGAAACGAGTTATTGACATCAACGACCGCAACCTTCGCTTCGTCGTCACGGGCCTCGGCTCAAAGACTGACGGCGTAACAGCAGAAAGCGGATTCGACATCACTCCAGCATCAGAGATCATGGCAATCCTATGTCTCTCAAAAGACCTAGACGACCTTCGCCGCCGTATCGACAACATCATCCTCGGTATCAAAATTGATGACGAGCCATTCCGCGTGAAGGATATGGGCGTAGGCGGCGCCATCACCGTGCTTCTCAAGGACGCTATCGAGCCAAACCTTGTTCAGACAACAGAGCAGACACCAGCATTCGTGCATGGCGGACCATTCGCCAACATCGCACACGGATGCAACACCATCATCGCAACAAAGATGGCAATGACATTCTCCGACTATGTTGTTACAGAAGCAGGATTCGGTGCAGACCTCGGCGCAGAGAAATTCTACGACATCAAGTGCCGTAAGAGCGGACTCCAGCCAAAGCTCACAGTCATCGTCGCAACAACACAGGGACTAAAGATGCATGGCGGTGTTCCAGTAGAGAAAATCAAGGAGCCAGATGCAGAAGGCCTCATCAAGGGACTCAAGAACCTCGACCGCCACATTGCCAACCTCAAGAAGTTCGGACAGAGCGTCGTTGTCAGCTTCAACCGCTATGCAACCGACACGGACTACGAAATGGAAATCATGCGCAAGCACTGTGAGAACGCAGGCGTAGGCTTCGCCATCAACAATGCCTTCATGGAAGGAGGTGAAGGAGCCAAGGAACTCGCACAGGTAGTCATCGATACCATTGAGAACAATCCATCTAAGCCACTCCAGCTCGCCTATGAGGACAGCGATGACATCAAGACAAAGATTGAGAAAGTATGCAAGAACCTCTATGGCGCAGCATCTGTAACATACGGCAAGGCAGCAGAGCGCATGCTTCTCCGCATCAAGAAGCTCGGCATTGAGAACTACCCTGTCTGCATCGCCAAGACACAATACTCCTTCTCTGCCGACCAGAAGCTCTACGGTTGTCCAGAAGGCTTCAACATCAACATTCGCGACCTCGTCATCAATGCAGGTGCAGAGATGATCGTAGCCATAGCAGGCGACATAATGCGAATGCCAGGACTCTCCAAGTCACCACAGGCAGAGCGCATCGACATCGTTGACGGACTCATAGAAGGACTATCGTAACACAAAAGACTTGTTTTTATTTAACAAATAAAGAGGAGTTTATGTCAAGGCAATGACATAAACTCCTCTTCTTTTATATAGAATAACACTCTTTATGATTTTAGCATTAAGCTTTACCATGCAAAGTCGTCTAATTCATCTTCATCATCAGACTCTCGAGAATTACTAAGTATGCTAAAGCTGTGACTTGCAGGATCAGAACTTTTCTCAAGACATGGAGAATTTACCAATAATGCTTGAGCATCAATTTTTGCACATTTACAAATAGGTTTTCTGTATTTTTTCATTATTGTAGTTATTTTGAATTAAGATATAAATTGATAATCTCTACAGCATCGCCAATGTCAATGCTGCCGTCATTGTTCACATCTGCGACCTTTGCGGAAAGCGTTGTTGTACTTCCATTGAGATAATGATTGACAAGCATAACTTTGTCACCTACATCAATGGTTCCATCTTCGCTTATATCTCCAGCGCTGACAGCAGATACATCCACATCATCCTGAGCATTGTTTGTTGGTTCATCAGGATTTATAGGATTGTATGCATATTGAGCTGTGAGAGTCACATTGTCTGTACCCACCAGATAGTTGAAAGAAGGACTTTCGCTCACGAGCTTGCCATTCTCAAACCATCCCACAAAGTCATAGCCACTATTGCCATAGGCTGTTACTGTAACATAACTATCCTCTTTCACCTTGGTGCCACTACTTATATTGAATGAGCAAGCAACATCTATATTGCTTGTCAAGTACAGGCGATAAGTATAGTTAGCAATAGGTTCGGATGGATCAACAGGATCATACTCATACACAGCCACGAGATTCACATAGTCATCAGGCATGGTGAAATAGAAACTCTGAGCATCAGAGTAGCGAACACCATCCTTCAGCCAATAAAGAAACTTATAGTCCTGGCTGTATGCAGAGGTGTTCACCCATACCTCATCACCCGACATGTACGACCCTGCACCAGAAGCATATCCAAATGGAGTTGCCGTAGTGGTCAACTTATATTTGGTGTATGGCTCGACAGGATTTGTTGGATTGAAGTCGTCCTGAGCATGTATGTTGCCGACTGCAAAAGCCAGCAACATACATATTATAGATAAGAATCTTCTCATAATCTTACCATTACTTTCTTGCCATTTATTACATTCACACCATTTTGCACCTTGTTGAGCTTACGACCAGATATGTCATAGATCTCAGCATCGGCAGGAATATCGTTGATGTTGACGTTCTCAATAGCAGTTGCATCTTCTGCCTTCACA
Organism: Candidatus Minthosoma equi; assembly: GCA_018064885.1. Classification (GTDB taxonomy): domain Bacteria; phylum Bacteroidota; class Bacteroidia; order Bacteroidales; family Bacteroidaceae; genus Minthosoma; species Minthosoma equi. The sequence continues at coordinate 7,834 of JAGHUI010000047.1, forward strand.
AGAATGAAGCGATTGTCATAAGTGCCAACCGTTGCATTGAACTCATAAGCGCCATTTGAAAGGTCTGTTGTGATGCCTGTTTCATTATCCTTCAGCAACATAGGCGTATCCATGCGCTGTGCCTCAATGGTAAATGTGCCCTCTGCCTTAGCAACGAAGCCAAGTTTCACCTCTCCAGAGCCGTTAGGACGCTCGTTGATAGAATACTTCACATTATTGTAGAGAGAATAGAGCTGAGGAACATTTTCTGTAGAGAGGAATTTAGATGCATCGCACTCCAATTCATAGTCCATACTCTGCTTGTCGTTGAACACAATGCGAGTCTTGTCTGCATTCTCGCCATCTGAAATTGTGAGGTTTACAATCATACGCTCACGGTTCACCTTAGCTGCAGCGCGGCGAGCTCTTGCAGAAGAAAGCTGACTCTGGCTCTTGCGATATGTTGTGCGGCTGTCCTTGTCAAAGCCTACCATTTCCTTTGCCGATGGCTTCTGAACGAAGAACGCCTGATATGGCTGAAGCACATAGTCGTCATCGCCTGGGCGAACAGCTGTGTAGCCGCTTCCGTTCCATACTGTGATAGGAGCAGAGAAATCAAGATCATCAAGCATATAATAACTGAGGTATGGATTGCCCACAAAGTTCCATGAAGCATCTTGCTTGTTATCGGCAGCATGAGTGTTGAGCTGTGGTGACTTGTTGTCGGCAGTGAAGTCTGGGTTGTCAACAGGAAGTGTGAGTGTACCTGCTTTATTTGACTGGAATATGTAACCTACTCCTGCCTCAAGCTCTGTCTGATCTTTAGGAAGATTCTTCCATCCGCCACGTCCATTCTCTGCACGCTCCTTGCCATCGTAGCAGCGGAACACTGTGTTGGCAGGCGTGCCATTGTCTGAAGCGAAAGTTATGTCACTGATCTTCACGTTGAATGGGAAGGAGAAGAAATACCAGCGGTTAGCATAAATCTGGATGTCGGAGAACAGTTTTTCTGCTTCCATGTTACTCTCGTCGCCAATAAGCGAGCCAGATGTGCTGCCGTTGTGCTTCACGTGTACATGGTGGAACTTCTGGTGACCACGATTCTTCACATGGAAACCACTCTGTTCGTTCATGTCTGCGTCTGGGTTGCTGCCTTCTGCACCGATAGTACCATCTTCAAGGTCATAGTCGTTATCTATGTAGAAATCGTTAATGGTTGGGTTCCAGCCTTCTATGTGAGCAAACTGTCCCCACTGAGTATCCCAGTAGTAGCGATTGTATGTAGCGCTCCAGTCTTCTGTCATCGGTACATAGAGAGTAGTAGTTGACCATGTGCTGAACGTGTTCTGACCAATAGTGAATGGGTCGACAAGCTTGCTCTTTACGGTCTTGAGGGCAGAACAACCATAGAAAGCTTGGTCGCCGACATAAGTTGTTGCTCCTGGTATGATGACTTCTTTGATGCCAGAGCAACCAGAGAACGCACTACCTTCAATTCTTTGCAATCCATCAGGCAACTCAAGTGATGTGAGGGAAGAGCAATCTCTGAATGCATATGAGCCTATTGTCTTGAGTGTGGATGGGAACTGTACATTATTCATGCCACTACAACTACTGAAAGCAGCCTCTCCTATACTTGTCACTCCTTCTGGAATAACTACATCTTGAAGATTTGTATAATTGAATGCATAATGGCCTATCTTGTCCAATCCCTCATACATAGTCACCTTGCCGAGAGCATTGCATTCTGAAAAAGATCTATATCCCACATTCTTCACACTTTTTGGCAACTTCACTTCTGTCAGTTTTGTCTGGTTGTAGAACTCATATCCGTTCATCATGTTATCCCCAGTGTGGTAACTCTCATAATAGTTGAATGGATTTGCTACGATATCCGCATTAGTCAAGTCGAGCACATGCAGGTTGGGCATCTTGTTGCGCATTGCAAAGATGTCGTAGCCATTGATTGTGCCTTCAACTTCAAGATCAGTCACATAGCCAAGATTATTCTCGCCAATAGCCATCTGCAATCCAGATCCATTGTCTTGTGCAGTTACAGTCACCTTTCTCTCGCCAGTGTAGTCTGTCGCAACATTGTTTGGTATTATCTGTACAGCAAATTCGCTCCACACGCTGGCTGTGCGATATGCCTCTACAGCCTCTTCTGGCACTCTGATGATGATAGGACTATTGTAACTAAACACTGATGTACTTCCTAATGTAGGAGGTATAGTAGCATTAATGCCTAAAGAAGTCAAGCTCTTGCAATTATAGAAAGCAGAAGAGCCAATGCTGGTGCAGGAAGAAAGGTCGCCCACGCTCGAAAGGCTGCTGCAACCAGAGAAAGCCCTTTCGCCAATGCTGGTGCAGGCAGAAAGGTCGCCTACGCTCGAAAGGCTGCTGCAACCAGAGAAAGC
>JAGHUI010000090.1 GCA_018064885.1 Candidatus Minthosoma equi
ATGTTCAACAGGGCGGGAATTAAACTGCTTAGGGCGAAAATCATCTATGCGGACTACGGAGAAAGGATACTAACTTGCCACTAAATTGACGCAGAACCAGAGAATTTAAAAACACTCTTCACTCTTCATTGGAAAGACGCATTTTGTTGATTATCCATACGTTATATTGATGAAGAGTGGGTGAAGGGTCAGAAGTACTCTTCACCCACTCTTCATCAATATAACACTCTAAAATTCATGCGTTCACAGCAAAAAACATTATAGGATTCTATTCCCTTGCTGCATACACTTCTTCGAGAGTCATTGGTTTCTTCTTATGACCAAGCACTCTTGCGCCATCAGGAGTGATGAGATAGTCCAATTCATTGCGAAGTCCGGAGAAGTTTTTCCATGCTTCAAGCTTGTCGTAGCATATGAAGTCTGTGAATTGCTTTTCTGCCTTCCATTTGTCAATGAGTTCAGGAATGAAATAGATGCCTGGCTCAATTGTGAACACGAATCCAGGTTCAAGTTTTCTGGCAAGGCGCAATGATTTGAAACCGAATTGCTTGCTTTTAGGTTCATTGTCATAGCCAACGTATTTTTCCCCAAGATTCTCCATGTCATGAACGTCAAGTCCCATCATGTGGCCAACACCGCAAGGGAAGAACATGGCGTATGCCCCACTGTAGGCGGCATCTTTCGGATCACCCTTCATGAGTCCTAACTCCTTCATTCCTTCACAGATAGTGATGGCTGCTGCCATGTGAGCATTGCGGAAAGGAACACCAGGTGCAAGAGCGTCAACTGCAGCCTGGAAACTGCGCAGATGAAGGTTGTATATTATCTCCTGTTGTTCTGTGAAGCGATCGCCTACAGGCATTGACGAAGACAAATCGCCAGCATAGTGCAAATCATCTTCTGCTCCGGCATCAAGAAGGAAAATCTCGCCCTCGTGGAGAGTGTTCATGAATTTATGCTGATGAAGAGTTTGTCCATGAGTGGTAGCGATGATAGGGAAGGAGCGTGAATATCCTTGAGAATGAACGGCATGCTCAACAGCTGCGGCAACGTAAGCTTCTGTCACTCCGGGGCGAGCTGCTTTATATGCAGCAAGATGCATGTCAACGCTCATATCCACAGCGCGTTCGATACATTCTATTTCCTCCTCACTCTTATGATTACGCATATCAGCAATAGCAAGGATTAGAGGTATAGAAGCCTTTTCTTCCTGTTCTGCAGGATTGATGCCGAGCAGTTCCTGCAACCAAACCTTGTGGTCACCTCTGTAAGGCGGCAGGAAATGAATCTGTTGACCTTTTGTCTGTGCATTCTTTATGTATGTGGAAAGAGCAGATAAAGGCATTGTTTCTGAGATGCCCACTTTCTCGCTCTTCTCGCGAATGGTAGGCTGATAGCCCATCCAGACGATATCATCTATCGTGAGCTCATTGCCGAATATGATTTCTTTATCTTCATCAATGTCAATGATGGCAGCAAGACCAGCATAGTCGCCGCCGAAATAGTAAAGGAAAGAACTGTCTTGACGGAAATGATAGCCATTGTCTGCATAGTTCATTCCCACCTCGTTGTTGCCGAGGAAAAGCAGCAAGCCGCTGCCGAGACGCTTTTTAAGTTCGGCACGTCGCTGAATATAAGTTGATTTGTTCATGTTTTGTATATGGTTTAGTGTTTATGGTTTTAGTGATTAGCAAATTTTAGTTTATCTTGGGATATTATATCCGCCCCATGCAGCAAGGATACCGGCAGAGAGGCTGATTGCGATATAGCAAAGCGATAGAAGCAGTTGAGAACCGCGGAGCATCATGAAGTTCTCGCTCATGAAAGTGGAAAACGTAGTGAAGCCACCGCAGAATCCTGTCATCAATAGCAGGCGCACTTGTTCGTTACCTGGCGCAATTTTTGTCAGCAATCCCAAGATGAAGCAGCCAAGAATGTTTACTGCAAATGTGCCAAATGGATATTGTCCGTTTATCCATTGGCTTAATCCCCAGCGGCAAACACCGCCAAGACCAGAGCCGAGAAAGACGGCTATTATATTTAATAATGTGTGCATAGGTTGTGGTTTTCTGTTTGCAAAGATATAGTTTTTAATAAACTATTGCAACGGAAGTGCTAAAAATGTATGCATTATTATTAGTGATAAGAAATATATTCTTAACTTTGCAAGTGTTTCACGTTATAAAAAACCAATAATTGTTCAAATATGAATTTAGAAGGAAGACGCGAAAGCTCTAACATTGATGATCGCCGCGGACGCAGTGCCGGCGGTGGATTTCGGTTTGGCCCTAAGGGAGGACTTGGCATTGGAGCTGTAATTATCATTGCTCTTATCACTTATTTCATGGGTGGCGATCCTACCACGGTGCTTTCTGCCATGGGCGATGGCGCAGATGTGACAAGCATCGTTACTGGTCAGGACGCAGAAGAAGGCACTCAGTATGTTGCTTCTCCCGAGGAAGCCGAACTTGAGCATTTTGCCAAGCAGGTTCTTGCAAGTACAGAAGATGTGTGGACAGCAGAGTTCCGCAAGATGGGCAAGACATACGAAGCGCCTACTCTTGTTTTCTTCAAAGGCAGCGTGCAGTCAGGCTGTGGCGGTGCAACATCCAGCAGTGGTCCATTCTACTGTTCTGCCGACCAGTGTGTCTATATCGATTTGTCTTTCTTTTCCGATATGAAGAGAACGCTCGGAGCCGATGGTGACTTTGCATACGCCTACGTCATTGCGCATGAGGTAGGTCATCATGTCCAGTATCTGCTTGGCATTCTTGGAAGTGCTCACGAAAAGATGTCTCAGTTGTCCCAAAGCGAAGCAAATAAGATTAGCGTGAAGCTTGAGCTGCAGGCAGATAACTTTGCTGGCGTGTGGGCTCATCACGAGAACAAGATGTTCGGCTCGCTTGAAGATGGCGACCTTGAAGAAGCGCTCGGCACAGCCTCTGTCATTGGCGACGACTATATCCAAAAGAAAGCACAAGGCTATACTGTTCCCGAGTCCTTCAATCATGGAACATCCAAGCAGCGCATGAAGTGGTTCAAGCGTGGATTCAATTCTGGCGACATCAATCAGGGCAATACATTTGCAGTAAACTATAACGAATTATAAACTAAAATTTTTAGAAAATGGTATCATTAGACGTTACAGGTGCAATCAGCACCGCATGGGAGTATGCCAAGAAGCATGGTCTCATCATTGCAGGAGTTCTTCTTCTGTTATCACTCGTGTCAAGTTCAATGCAAAGCCTCTTTGGAGGTCCAAGCCTTTCAAATGACGAGGCACGTCAGCTTGGCGAAGAAATCGGTCGTGGCAACATGCAAGCTCTTGCTGAGTTTGGAAAAGTAATGTCTCAGGGCATTGGCGCATCTATTATCAGCTTCATATTCTCTATCATCACTTGCATCGTTTCTTTCGCTCTCTACAATCTCTGTCTTGGTCTTATGAGCGGACGTTTCTCTGAGTGCTCGTTCGATGCATTCAAGATGGATCCAATGACATACGTTAAAGCCTTTGTTATTGAGATGATTACAGGAATTATCATGGTTATAGCATTCCTCTTGTGTGTCATTCCTTTCTTCTTCGTTGCTCCACGCCTCATTATGGCTCCTCTTTATCAGATTGATCATCCAGAGGCAGGCATCATGGATAGCATCAAGGCAAGCTGGAACATGTCAAGCGACAACACAATGTCACTTCTTGGTCTCGGTTTCATTTGCTTTGGCATTGCAATTGTTGGTTTCTTCTGCTGCTGTGTCGGTGTTTACTTTGCCCAAGCAATAGAATACTTTGCGCTTTGTGCTGCTTACTATCAGTTGAGGTCAAACGTTAACTAAAAACGAAAGCTAAAACGAAAGCTAAAACGAAAGCTAAAACGAAAACCAAAACGTTAACGAAAACAAGAACATAAACTTATCAGATGCAGGATAATCTCATCACAAGTGCTCAGAATCCAAAGATAAAGAAGCTCGCTGCCCTTCAGCAAAAATCATCAGAAAGGCGCAGCGAGCACCTTTTTGTTGTTGAAGGCAGACGTGAGCTGCAGCATTGCATAGATGCGGGATTCCAAATAGACACCGTGTTTTTCTGCCCCTCCATTCTTGAAGGGACAGACGGAATGGCAATAGTGGAACAGTTGCCATCGGGTGTTCGCACCTTCGAGGTGTCTGCCGAAGTGTATAACAAAATAGCATACCGCGGAGGCACAGAAGGCATCGTAGCCGAAGTCCGGACAAAAGCGATTTCTCTTGCCGATTTGTCCGACGAACCGAATCCTCTCTATGTCGTGCTGGAAAGTGTGGAAAAGCCAGGCAACCTTGGAGCTATCCTTCGCAGCGCCGATGCAGCCAAAGCAGATGCAGTCATTGTATGCGATCCCCTCACCGATCTTTACAATCCAAATCTCATACGTTCCTCCGTCGGTGCAATCTTCACCGTTCCATGCGTGGCATGCAGCTCAGAGGAATGCATAGAGTTCCTGAAGAGTAGGGGAGTGCGCATCCTCACAGCTCAGCTTCAGGATTCCGAACTATATTACGACACCGACATGAAATGCGGCACAGCCATCGTCATGGGAACGGAATCCACAGGACTCACCGACCAGTGGCGCCAAGCAGCCGATGCCCACATCCGCATTCCAATGCTTGGACAGCTCGACTCGCTCAATGTGTCTGTCAGCGCAGCAATCCTGCTCTTTGAAGCTGTAAGACAAAGAAATTAACGCAAATAGGAAAATCTTTCTATACATTTATAGTGCGAAACGTTATCCCATGATAGCGTTTCGCACTGTTTTTCTATCAGTTGCAAGAAGGTTTAATTGTCCTTCCCTAAATCTTGTATAGTAATTCCCCTACCGTTTCGGGAATATGCCCTTTCATTTTTTCCCAAGAGTCCATAACTTTGCAGCGTAATCAAAAACGAAAACTAAAACGAAAACTATAACTAAAACTAAAAACAATACGATTATGAAAAAGATTATGACTCTCGCCCTCGCGGCATTCATCGCAATCAGTGCAAGTGCAAAAATTGAAAAGACAGACCAGTTCCAAACAGTAAAAGTAGATGCACCAGTTCACCTCGTGATACTCAAGGGACACGACTACACCGTGAATATGCTCTCACGCAACAGCGAGCTCACTCATGCTGTGTCCTACACAGTCAAGAACGGCAAGCTCTATCTCTCTGCCCGCGATCTTGAATCTCTTGAAAAGTCAAACGGTCGTGTCACAGTCATCGTCACAGCCCCAGGCGACGTTGACTATCAGATAGCCAATGACATGAAGAAAGTTCCAAACCGTCCACGCCACCGCCGATAACATTGATCTCAAAGTAGTGCAGATGCTTGTAAAAAAATCTATTTATATAAATAAGATGTGAAAAAAGTCAAACTTCTTTTGTGCTTTCGCTAAGTAATTGTAACTTTGCAAGCATTATGAAGAAGATCTTTTTACTAGCATTATCAATTTTTATGAGTGTGCTGATGCATGCTCAGGGTGCAGACGTTCGTCTGCCGCGATTCTTTTCCGATGGTATGGTGCTTCAGCGTGATGCTAAGATTCCTGTGTGGGGGTGGGGCAAGGCTGGAGAAACTATTACCGTTACCCTTAATGGCAAGTCTGCAAAAACTACGGTTGCTGATGATGGCACATGGAAGGTGTTCCTGCCTAAGATGAAGGCTGGCGGTCCTTACGAACTCACAGCAAACAGCAAGACAATCAGCAATGTGCTCATTGGTGATGTGTTTCTCTGCTCTGGTCAGTCTAACATGGAATTGCCAATCCGCAGATGCATGGATGTTGTTGCAGATCTTGTTAAGGATTATAGCAATGACAATATCCGCTACATCAAGTTCCCGCATCAATTTAACTATGTGCGTCCAAACGATGATGTGCAGGCATTGCCTTGGCAGAACATCACTCCGCAGAACTGTGCTGAGGTGAGTGGAATATGCTATTTCATGGCTCGTGAGCTGCAAGAGAAGTATGGTGTGCCTGTCGGCATTATCAATTCTGCTGTCGGCGGCACTCAGGTTCAGGCGTGGATGCCGCATGATGTCCTTGCCACTTATCCGGGATATGCAGAGGAATTGCAGAAGCGCAAATATCATCAAGAGAACTGGGTGGACTCTATCCGCAACCTTGAAAATGAGGCAGGCAATGCTTGGGAAAATGAGATGAGAGCAAAAGATACCATAGCAAATGTCTGGAATAAAGAAGGATATGACTTCAGTGCATGGAAGTCTGTTGATATGTTCTCAAACTGGAGCAACAACAAGAATGGCTCCTATTGGTTCCACACAACAGTCACTCTGCCAAAGGAACTTGCAGGCAAGAAAGGCTTGCTTCGCTTTGGTGCAATGAAGGATGCTGACTATATTTATGTGAATGGAAAAGTTGTTGGCAACACAACATACGAGTATCCTCCACGCAACTACACTGTGCCAGAAGGCGTTTTGCATGAAGGTGAGAACGACATTGTTGTCCACCTTATGTCACAGAGCGGACGACCAAACTTCACTCAGGGCAAGCTCTATCAGTTGGAGATTGGTGAACTCACATTCCCTATTTCCAAAGAACTTCAGATGGCAGTAGGCTGCACAATGCCAAGAAAGCCTGCAAGCACATATTTCGTTGATACGCCAACAGGTCTTTACAATGCGATGATTGCTCCGCTCCAGGACTTCCCAGTTAAGGGAATGTTGTGGTATCAGGGCGAGTCAAACCTTGGAAACACAGGCATTTATGCTTCCTTGCTCGAAGGAATGGTGGGTGCATGGAGAAAGCAGTTTGGCAAGGAATTCCCTGTTGTCATCATGCAATTGCCAGGGTATATGAGCAAGCACGATCAGCCAGTAGAGACAGGCTGGACACAGATTCGTCATCAGCAGCTCATTGCTTCTCAGAACATTAAGGGTGCAGCTCTTGCTCCAACAATCGACACAGGAGAGTTCAACGATATTCATCCTCAGGACAAGCAGGTGGCAGGTCATCGTGCAGCATTGCAGATGGAGAAACTTGCATACGGAGAGAAGAATATTGTAAGCGGCGGACCAATGCCAGAGAAGACGGCTATTGTCAATGGCAAGGCTGTCATCACATTCTCTAAGACAACAGGTGTGCTGAAAGGCAAGGATGGCAATAAGACACTCAATAATTTCGCTGTTAAGATTGACGGTAAGTTCCAGTGGGCAAAGGCTGAAATTACAGGCGATTACACGGTGACAGTTGACTTGCCAAACGGAGCGTCAGAAGGTGTAATCATCCGCTATTGCTGGGATGATTACCCAACACCATCGCTCTACAACGCTGATGGTATTCCTGCACCACAGTTCCAGTGTCCACTCTAAACTCAATTGTGAATTATGAAGCGCATTCTTCTCACGCTGCTTTTTGCTGTGCCTCTCTGCTTGTCGATTTTTGCCCAGAAAGAAAGGCAGAAGGTTGCTGTTGTCTTTGGTGGCGGCGGTGCTAAAGGAGCGGCAGAGGTAGGTGTGCTGAAATATATTGAAGAATCAGGCATTCCTGTTGACTATGTTGTTGGCACAAGCATCGGTTCCATCGTGGGCGGACTGTACAGCGTGGGCTACACCAGTCAGCAGCTTGACTCCATGTTCCGTTCTCAGGAATGGCTTGATCTTCTTATGGATCGCAGCAAGGAATCAAAGGGAGAACTAATAGAGAAAGGTGATAATGGACTGACTTACATACTCGGTTTTCCTGTGAATCTGAGTTTCAAGAAACGTGGGAATCGCAAGTTCACCCTTGGTGCTTTGCAAGGCGACAGCATTGTCAGCACTCTCGACCGCATGACAGGCATTCCCGATTCCATAAGTTTTGACAATCTGCCAAAACCATATCGTTGTGTGGCGGTCGATGTGAACCGCATGCAAGAAGTAGTGCTCAGCAGCGGGAATCTTGCAGGAGCTATGCGTGCCAGCATGGCAATTCCTTTGGCATTCCATCCTGCATCCATCAATGGGCGCACGCTTGTGGATGGAGGAGTGATGAACAATCTTCCTGTAGATGTGGCAAGAGAAATGGGAGCTGATGTCGTGATTGCTATAGATTTAGCAGTAAACAAACCTAACCAAAACGATAGCAAGGAAGATGACGACAACATTCTGGGCAGCATCCTCGGAAAAGGACTCGCAGCATTCAACAGTCTTTCTTTGCTAAAACCAGGACTCCTAAACAATACGCAAACCGCTATTGGCGCTATGGCACAGTGGTTTGCAGAGCGTCCTGATCGTCAGAAATACATTAGAAATGTTGAAGATGCAGACCTTTACATCAATCCTAATCTCAAAGGATTTGGTGCGCAGGATTTCAACGCCGAAAGTATTGCGGCGATGATTGAACTGGGCGAGAAAGCAGGAAAAGCCTCTGCAAAAAAACTCAAGAAACTGAAGAAAAAAATATATAAATAAAACCTATTATATGAAGAAATCATTTTTTTCACTTATGATTCTGTCTTTAGCGCTGTCGGCAAATGTGAGCGCGCAGACAGACATGGCAGAGTTCGAGAAAACCATTCAAGACATCAAGCCAATTCCTGATGCTATCCGCCAGCCAGCAGAGAAGCAAGGCACTATCGAAGTGTTCAACTACACAGCACATCGTCATGGCGAGACCATGGAGAAGCGTGCCAGAGTGTATCTTCCTTACGGATATGATGCCAACGACAACAAGACAAAATACAATGTTCTCTATCTTATGCATGGCGGCGGTGACAATACAACATCCTTCCTCACACCTCCAAAAGATTGGTTGCCATTGCGTAATGTTCTCGATCACCTTATTGCTGATGGCAAGATTGACCCGATAATCGTGGTTGCCCCAACATTCTACGACGATGACCAGAACATTGGCGCAAACCGTATGGAGGATGCAACAGCAATGACGCGCAACTTCCACACAGAGCTGCAGAACGACCTCGTGCCAGCTGTTGAGACAAAGTACCACACATATTACAAAGCACCAAACCCAAAGAAGAGAAGTGCAAAGGCAGACAGCCTCGCAGTTACTGCATCTCGCAGTCATCGTGCCTACGGCGGCTTCTCAATGGGCGCACTTTCCACATGGTTCCAGTTAGCATACGGAGTGAATGCTGTGAAATACTTCATTCCGCTCAGTGGCGACGTATGGATCTACAATGATAAAGGCGAAAAGCTTCCGCTTGATGAAGCAGCAAAATGGATGAATGCCCAGCTTGAAAATTCACCATTCAAGAATGACTTCCAAGTGTTCGGATATTCAGGCACCAAGGACATTGCAGGCACACCAGAGAAGACACTCATGAAAGGACTTTACGACAATGCCCCTCTCTTCCGCTACGACGATCAGATTGCCACAACAGGCACACCAAAGAAAGGAGCAAACCTTCGCTACTCAATGAAGCAGAATGGCGAGCACTACTATGGCGACATCAACCAATACCTGTACTTGGCATTGCCATTGTTGTTCAAGTAATGACAACAATCAATAATATATGATTTCACGTGTTGTTGAGTACTGGAATGTTGCTTCGCCTGTCTCGCCTGTGTCGTTGCTTGTTTCTAAGCATGTGAGCCAGTTGCCGTTCTTGTCAGTGCCTTTGTATTCGTACCTATGATAGATTTGCTGATCGTCCATTCCTGTGCATGACATTGTGCCATTCTTGCTGAGCAGGTTGCCTTGGTTGTCGTACGAATAAGTCAGTTCCGTAACAATCTGTCCTTCAAAGAAAGAGGTTTGAGTTTCTCCCATCACGATTCCGTTTGCCCATGTATAGTGGTTGCCACCTATTGGCTCCTGGTCGAGCGACATGGTGAAGATGTCGGTTGCTGAGATGTTGCCATTGCTATCTCTCTCCCACCATGAAGCTGTGCCCGAGTCCTCGTCGATTGCCTTTGTGAATGGATCGGAATCATTGACGGTGAGAAGAGTGCCATTCTCGTCGAACTGATAGACGGTGATTTCAGGATCTACGCCTTCGCCGTATTCCCCAAGCAGTTTCTGCGATTCTGTCAACGTCTTGACTTGTCCTTTGAGCCCGAAGAATGCAAGATCGGACGAGAGGTATCCCGCTTTGGACACTCCTAATGTGTCGGCAGCAGCATCGGCTGTTTCTTCTGCCGTTTTACCTCCTTTGCAAGATATGAACATTGCTGCAGCGAGCAGAGCCGCTGCCAATGTCATGGAGTATTGTAAAGTCTTCATGCTAAAAAAAGTTTTTTCTAAGTTTGTTATACATTAAATTGATTTTACGTTGCAAAAGTATATATTTCTGTCATTATTACCAAATATTTTGTATAAGAGAATGCATTATGAAAATAAAAATGACTATATTTGCAACGAAAGCACATAACAAACACTCAACCTAAATGTTTAGAAAAGTTGGTTTGACCTATATGCTGTTTGCCGTAACAGCAGTTTCTATGGCTATCGATGTCAGCAAGTTCACGTTTTCGCATATTGGTGTGCAGGAAGGAATGAAGAGTCAGCGAGTGTATTCTTTGGCTACTACTACCGATGGCGCAATATGGTGGACGACGAAGCAGGGCGTGGAACGCGGTAACGGTTCTGCCATTTCATCATACACTCTTGGCGATGTGGATCTGTATAGCAACTTTGCCGGACGTGTGGTGAAGTTTGCATCGTATGCTTCTGCGGATATGCAGGACAGCCTTTTTGTATTTGACAATAAGGGTAAGGTGTTCTGCTACAACAAGACCCAGAACCGTTTTGATATGCGTTTCAACATGGCAAAGAGTTCGGGGTACAATGGTGTTGTGGAGGACGTGATGGTTACTGCTGACGGCATGCTCTTTGCTACGAGCAGCGGACTTTTCTGGGTTGGCAATGGAAGCAATAAAGCGCAATGTATCAGTCAGGATTTTTATGCCAACAGCATCATTCCGATGAAGGATGGCAGTGGCAATGTGCTTAAAGGGAACATTCTTGTAGGCACAAACAAGGGCTTGATGAGAATGAATTACGAATTACGAAACACGAAATCCGAATTACGAAAGACGAGAACTGTAAATTCAGAACTCACATGCATCCTTCCTTGCAACTCCTATACAGCTTACTATGATCACGAGAAGAATTTGCTTTGGGTTGGCACATTTGATGAAGGTGTGAAAGTGCAGCGATGGGGCAGCAAGGAGTGGATAGATGTGCAGAGTATTCCTTCAAATCCAATTCGTTCCATCATCCCCTACGATAATAAAACAATGCTCATCGGAGTGGATGGCTACGGAGTATATCAGGTGGGAAATCTTGGAGCGAAAGCAGAAAGATATTCTGAAAATCAATCTCTATTTGCTTCTGTTCTGTTCAACGCGAACGATGAGCGTTCGGGAGTTCTCCATGGCAATGGAATATATGGAATCCTAGTTGATTCGTGGGGAAACATTGTGATGGGCAGTTACTCGGGAGGCATTGACGTGGCGCGTCCTGTGGGCAGCACTACCGCAATGTTCAAGCATGTGCGAAACAACCCTCAAACTATTGCCAATGAGCATGTAAACTGCGTTCAGGAAGATGGCGGCCGACTGCTCATAGGAACTGACGATGGTGTGAGCATCATTGACAGCAGTACAGGAGCATGCAGGAATGTGGCACAAAATATGGTGGTACTTTCTCTTTGCAAGACTCCAAGCGGCGGCATCCTAATTGGAACATACGGCAGCGGTGTGTGCGAACTCGCAGCCGACGGTTCTGTGCGTCAAATATATAGCAAGGCAAATGGTTCGCTGAAGGATGATCATGTATATGATATGTTATACGACCGTCATGGCAATCTCTGGATAGGGTGCCTGGATGGCAATCTTGCAGTAAAGAGTGATAAAGGTTTCATATATTATGACATTAACTATGTTCAGTCACTAACTGAATTGTCCGACGGACGCATTGCCGTGGGTTCTTCTCATGGACTCTATGCTGTAACGCTTGGCAAGAAGGGATATGAGGAGCTCCATTACATGGAGAATGGTGGGGAGGCTGTCAACAAATTCATCCTTGACCTCTTTGAGGATAACACAAAGAACCTTTGGATTGGCACAGATGGCGGCGGCGTGTATATCTATAATATAAAGAATAAATCTTGTTCTCAGATCACTACGGACGAAGGTTTGCCCTCTAACGTGATATGCAGCATTACAAAGGACAAGACAGGAAGAATATGGTTTGGCACAGAGAATGGTTTGGCGTTTGTCTATCCTGATAACCCCACAAAGGTTGTTGATGTGAATTACTGTCATGGTCTTTTGGCAGAATACACTCGCAATGCCGCTGCCAACCTAAGCAACGGACAGGTTCTCTACGGTACGGTGGAAGGTGCGATTATCATTGATCCTCAGCATATTCAAGCAATCAACTATACAGCTCCGCTACGCTTGCTGCGCGTTGCCCTCATCAACGACAACGATGCTGTTGACCGCAACGGCACTTTATGCAGCAAATATAGCATAGAGGAGATGGAGAGATTCAACGAAGAGGCGGAGAAGATGCTGCAAGAAGGCACGCTCACGCTCAACTATAGCCAGCGTTCCTTCGAACTGTATTATGAAAGCATTAACCTTCGCAACAAGTTTGATATAGCTTATCAGTATAAGATTGGCGATGGAGCATGGAGTACTCCAAGCATAGAACAGTCAATCCGTTTCGTCAATCTTGAACCTGGCAAGCATATATTATATATAAGATGTGTAAGCAAGACAGGAGGCGCTTTGCTGGATGAGCAGAAACTGGAACTCATAATCATGCAACCTTGGTGGAACTCATGGTGGATGTGGTGCTTCTACATTGCCCTTATTATTTTCGCTTTCTATGGGGCATGGAAAATATATGACCTTCACAGCAAGTACAACCGTCTCATAGTGGATAGAGTGGATTCGGTTGAGAGACAAGGCGAAAGCCGAGTGGAGAAAATGGAGGAAGTAGTTGAAGAAGATGATAAGGCTGAGAGTGTGGAAGATGTAGAAAAGGCAGGTGAGGTTAATGTTTCGCTTGACGAGACAACGGTGCAGTTTGTCAATAAAGCCACAAAGATTGTGCTTGAAAATCTCACCGACACAAGTTTCACCATAGACAGTCTCTGCCGAGAGATAGGCATGAGCCGTACACTGTTCTATGTGAAAATAAAGTCATATACAGGCCATTCGCCTCAGGACTTTGTACGCATGATACGTCTGGAGAAAGCATCTTCGCTTCTTCGCCAGGGACATTCGGTGAGCGAAGTGGCAGACCTAACTGGATTTGACAATCCGAAATACTTCAGCATCGTCTTCAAGAAATACTTTGGTGTCTCTCCTTCAAAATATAAGGCATAACAGAACTAATTACGAAAGACGTTATTAAATCACATTTCATAAAAAGAGGACAGCGATGGCATTTCTGCTACCGCTGTTCTTTAGTTATGGCATTAACGAATCAACATGTCGGGTGGAGAAGGTTTCCCAAATCGCGTCACTTCATCACCTTTCGTGTATATATTTTGCCCTCAGTAGACACACTGATGATATAAATGCCTGATGGGAGAGAATTCACATTCAATGAGACAATATTGGAAGAACCTTTTGACTGCACCATCACAACACCTTCTGTACTTGTTATGGTTACTTGGTTTATTTTCTTCTCATTTACCATCACATTCAATTGATCCTTCATAGGGAGAGGATAAAGACTGATCGTGTCATCGAAGGAAATGGTGTCAATATTAGTGCCATCAATAGTATACTTAAATTCTGCTACATCGCTGTCGTACAATCCAGGGACTACTGCAATTGCACTAATTGTAACATTCTCCGTAATAGTGATTGGTTCTGTATATAGGATTCTGTGTCCTTCATCGCAAGGACAAGAGCCGTCAAGCGTGTAGTAAATCGTTGCTCCCTCCGTATCACACGAAAGTTCAACTTTTGTGCCTTTGACAACACTCTCTCCATTTGGAATGCTTGCTGTAGGTACCAAAACTTCATTTCCCATATTCTTCACCTGAATTTTGGATGTTGCAGTCACATCTGTACCTTCTACTTCAAAATCAAGTATTGCTCCACCTGGAAGTTCGCCTAAGATAGTAACAATTGCAGAACCCTCCTCCTTTATAACAAGGTCGGGCTCACTTACGGATGCAATCATTGACGATGAAGATCTCACATATAATTTTCTACCAGCCGAAGCCTCTTTTGGCAATACCAACACACGCAACTCTCTTTCGCCTTGATATGGTACAACAACTGATGCATCCACAACGATATCAGTTATTTCCGATTCAATCTTTACTGTCTCTTGATAGTCGGCAGTCATAGGTACTCCACAATAACTCTCCACACCTTTGTGTACCGTAACAACAACATCATCAGAAATATTGAATCGAGTGTTAGGAACGAACTTCACCTTTTGTACGTAAGTCTCACCGCTAAGTGGGGCCTGTTCTGCATTAAGCATTTCTATAGTTCCTTGCTCATTCTTGCCATTGCGACTTACGGTAATGTTTGCTGTCGTAATAGATGCTGGAAGCATATATTTTGTCATATCAATGGTAATACCGCTTTCCGTACCACGCATCTGCTTCACAGAAGGAGGAGTACTCTGCTTCATACCTATGTTCACATCGAGCTGTGGAGGTGGCACAGGAAGCCATCCTGAATAAACAGTTTCATATCCTTCCTTTTCGTATTTAACCTGCCACATGCCTTGTGGGACATCCCAGCGGTAGAAACCATTTTTATCCGTCCTCAGAGGATTCTGTTGTGAATAGTCCTCTGCATTCCATACGATAGCTTCTTCTGTTATGTCACCATACATATCTTCCGTCTGCGTCTGCTGATAACAAGTGGCTGTCACGCCCTCAAGACGATTGCTAAGTACTGCCTCATATACGTAGCCAGATGGATCGATGATGCCAGTAGAACCAGAACCTGAGAAGTTTGGCTTATTATCAGACTTTT
Organism: Candidatus Minthosoma equi; assembly: GCA_018064885.1. GTDB lineage: Bacteria > Bacteroidota > Bacteroidia > Bacteroidales > Bacteroidaceae > Minthosoma > Minthosoma equi. Next base: position 14,931 of record JAGHUI010000090.1, read on the forward strand.
CGTCTAATGGTTCGTCGTCCTGTTCTTCTTCCTGACCTTCATTTTTACAAATTTTATATGAATTTTTAATTCTGTTTTGTAAATCCAAATATTTATTTGTGATATCCGTACTTGCAGGGACATACCAATTATACAATTGATCAGAAGTATAAAATGTAGTTCTTTTAACAAAAGTACTATAAAGATCTGAAGCAGTCGTTATACCTATATTTCCAACAAAAGAATCAACGACGTGTCGAAGAGAATTAAGATTTGCTGCTGTATTCAATGTATTTACAGCAGAGCAAACATTAAACATAGAGCCAGTCACACATGACATCCAATTTAAATTATGATTTCTGATCATATCCTTTTCTAATCTATCCAAATTGTCTTTGAACTGTTTACGCATCGAGTTTGCGTCATCAAAGTTCTTCTGTAATAGAACTTTTGCGCCGTTATAAAGATTAGAAGATAATTTCAAAGAACCATCAGGGCATTTTGCTTCTATTAATTGTCTGGTCTGATTATATAATTGCATTTGATAATTAAGCAGTATATCATATTTGGACAACCATGTTAAAAGATCTCTATGAGCTTCATTGTAATCATTTATTAATTCTGCTATATCACCAGCATTACAAAATATGTTAAGCACTGATTTTGCCAGAAGATTACCAATAGAACGTGTTCCCTCAAAAATATTGGCATATCGTCTATTCCCTGAATTCACCTTTTTTTCAACCCACTCACCTCCTCTATCCTGAATACACGTCTCTATATATAGTATTTGTTTATTTTCATCAGACCATATCCATTCTTTATGACTGTATTGTGATATAGAATCAACAATGTTATAAACTCCATTATTTTCTATTGTAAAATAATCTTTCGATTCCAGCTCTTTAATCCAGGTATCATAATCTAATTGCTCTATACGAATATATACAGGATTTGTCATTGTATATGTTTGATACTTGAAAATTGCCTTCGATTCGCCAGCTTCAATTATTTCAAACTTAGTTGTATCAATATTTGTACCATAATTCTGTATAAGATTGACGAATTGGATTAAATCATCCTTTATGCGTGCAGAATCAAAAGGTTCTATCATTTGAATCCAATCATACTCCACCGTCACATTCTGTGGCAACTTATCTGCACTTGAGTACCTCGTCGTAGCGACCCATTTACCCTGTTTCCCATCAAACATAGCTGGAAGAGTACGTACTGTGCCATCGCTATTCAACACCTTGATGTTCACATTCTTCACCAGACTGCTGTCATTCTTTGTGAAATCTGCAAGGAACGTGAAGTCTGCAGCACTGTAGAAAGGCCATGAGTTAGGAGATGTTGTTCCTTCTATCATATTGAATTCCACAGTTTTGTTTTCTTTGTACCATCCATTATAATAGGTCATGGTTACAGACTTAGGAACAATGTTGTTCTTATCATACTCCACTTGCTTTGTCTCGCTTGCCAGTTCCTGTCCGTTCTCATCCGTAATCTTGGCATAGATGTCGTGGAATGAATGAGAGAAGGGCTTGTAGAGTTCGCACGTCGCAGTCCATGTCCCGTCAGCCTTTGATGTGGTCTTGCCGATAAACACATCATTATCATAAATGCTCACATCGCTCTTGCCCTTAGCTGTACCATTAATTGTGATATTAGTATCTGCGGTATAGGATAGTGTATTCAGAGAGAGACCCTTAGATTCAAACTGTGCAGTACCGATAGGCTGTGACACACCACCGTCGATGTCTAACGAAGCCATAGCTGTGATAGCGTAAGTCTGTTTCAATACAGGGATGACACAGAATCGTATTTCACTCTGCCATTGTTCCTGGCTTAGGTTCATCATCAGTTTGTTGCCACTGTAGGTGTGAGCCACAACCTGGCGGTTTGCCATGACAGAGTTTTCCACAAACAGGCAGCCCTCTGGCAGTTCGACAGTGACGAGGACATCATCCACCTTACCCTGATATTGAGATTTCAGGTCCACATGGGCAGACAAAGCAATGTAGTTGCCCACTGTCACAGATGTTTTGTTTGCGGAGAAATAAGCATTGTCACTTGTGTAGTAGAAACGAGTGTCATCCATTCGAGGAACTTCACTTATACTTGATGCCGACAAAACTCCATCGGCAACAGACAGACTAGTCCTGACGAAGTCGGAACCTTCGGTCAGACCGATAGAGTTCAGGTCAGAGAGGTTGGTCAGGTTGCCAAGTAGCGCACTGCTACCCATAGTGACCAAAGTATAGTTTCCACTTGGCAGATGGCGCATAGCGAGATTATCGCCCACATAGCCACCTTTAGCCACCAAGGTGCTATTGGTGTCGTAAAGGTAGCCTATAGTCTTTCCGTTGCTGCTCGAAGCGCAGGTTACATCGATGCCTCCAAGCTCGGTCAGTTCGAGCACAAAGGCGTTAGTGCCTTCTTCGGTGGTGAACGAGGTCATAGCATCTGCAAAGATGCCTTGCTTGCTTTTTGCCGTCAACTCGATTTCGTCACCTACGTTTGCGCCCGACTTGATGATAATTTTCCCGTTCTGCACGGTAAAGTCAGTCAAAACCTTGTCTGTGGTAGCATTGTAAAGCGAAAACTCAATATTGTTGAGTCCACCTGGCAGTTCGGCAATGTCTTCGGATGCACTTGCTGCAACAGCCTTCTTCAAACTGATGTCTGCTGCGATAACAAAGCCCGAAAGCAGATTCATCGGAATTACTCCCATGTTGGCATTTCCGCCGAAGCCGTCACGGTGGAGGATAGCCTCAAAATATGGATTTCCATTCAGGGTAATATCTGTCACATCGTCATACACCTCTATCTTGAACTGTCCCTGATTATTAGTCTGTGTGGTGTATGTCTGCTCATACTTGCCATTGAGCATTTGTTTGACGGTTACAGTGACCGCAGTCTTGTCGATGTCAGTGGCAGAGACACGTCCTGCAAGTTCTATGCGAGGAATCTCTTTGAGTATGCATGTTAGTGATTCTGTATCAGAACCTACAACCACCTGTTGCATGATTACCTCTTGGTATTTGCGACCAAGTTCCTCGCTCAGGAGGATGGAATAATATATGGTGTCACCTTCTTCGATACCATTCAGGCTGTTACCACTACCGAATTGCTTGCCATCTGCATCGTACCAGAGTACAGATGCTTGAATCGTGACGTCTTGATTTCGGGGAGTGGTGATTGAAAGAATAATTGTCTTGACGACAGGTCCTTCAATCGGAACTATGTTTTTAAATTCCTTCCAGCCATCTGTTGCTTCGTATAATCCAATGGAATAATATGGTACATACAGAGTTGCGGAGTCGTAGTACGAGAAAATGTCTGATACCGGAAATGGATTGACAATTTCAGAAATTATTGTTGAGAGTGTTCTACAACCAGAGAAAGCTCTGTTGCCAATGCTGGTCACGGAACTTGGGATGGTGATGGAGGTGAGGCTAGCACATTCCCAGAAAGCGTATGACCCGATGCTAGTCACGGAGTTTGGAATGGTGACGGAAGTCAAGTTAGTGCAGTATCCGTTTGTGGCACATATTGATAATCAATGAGTTGCACACAATACGATAGAAAAGTCCTATCAAGGATATTTTGAGGATGTGAAATCGTGCAGATTTAACGATTTTAACTTTATTTAAGGCGAAAAGTAGGCTTTTATATATAATAAA
>JAGHUI010000084.1 GCA_018064885.1 Candidatus Minthosoma equi
TGACTCCTCCAAACTGAAATATGTCTCAATCCATTCCGTGTTCAGACGTATGAAATCTGCTTTATACTGTCCGCTATAGGTTATAATCTTTATCATTTCAATGTTTCTTTGTGAATTTGTGAATTTGTGAAAATGTGAATTTGAGCTGTGAGCTGTGGTTTGAAGTTGCTGGTTTCTGGTTTTCTGGTTTCAGGGTGGTTTCGTTATTTGTAAGATGTTAATTGTGACTTTATTGCAATGGATTCCATCCCTGCGCCTTGAGTTCAAATTCGTTTCCATCGCGAGTGATGAGGGCACAGCCAAGAGATTCTTTTGTGATGTGACCAATGAGTTTTACTCCTTCTATCTGTTCAATCTTCTCGTGGTCTGTGATAGGAACAGTGAAAAGAAGCTCGTAGTCTTCACCGCCATTCATTGCTGCTGTGGTGAGGTTCATGTTCATCTCCTCGGACATTACTGCAGTCTGATAGTCGATAGGTATGCGCTCTTCGTAAACACGGCATCCGCAATGGCTTTGTGTGCAGATGTGCATGAGTTCGGAGGAGAGTCCGTCGCTGATGTCCATCATGGCTGTTGGCTGAATGCCTGCCTTGCGGAGGGCAAGGATGATGTCTCGTCGTGCCTCTGGCTTCATCTGTCGTTCAAGGAGATATTCGCGACCGCTGAAATCGGGCTGGCTGATTGCCATGCGTTCTGCATCTGTCTTTGCTGCTTCTATCTGCTTGTAATATACGTCCTTTTCGCGCTCAAGGAGCTGGAATCCCATGTAGGCAGCACCAAGATCACCGCTTACGCAGATGAGATCTGTTTCCTTTGCTCCATTGCGATAGATGGCTTTTCCTTTCTCCACTTCGCCGATAGCTGTGATAGAAATTGCAAGTCCTGTGCGTGACGATGTTGTGTCACCTCCTACTATATCTACGTTGTGAGCATCGCAGGCAAGTCTGAGTCCTTGATAGAAATCTTCCATGTCTTCCACTTGGAAACGCTTGCTGAGTGCAATGCTGACAGTTATTTGTTTTGGCATTCCGCCCATAGCGTAAATATCGGAGAGGTTGACCATTGCTGCCTTGTAGCCCAAGTGCTTCATAGGCAGGTAGGTGAGGTCAAAATGCACTCCTTCCATAAGCAGGTCGGTAGTCACGAGTATGTCCTTGTCATCGTCGTATTTCAATACGGCACAATCATCGCCTACTGCATACTTGGTTTCTGGATTCTTAATTTCAATATTCTCTGTGAGATGCTTGATGAGTCCAAACTCTCCTAATGTACTGATTTCAGACATTTTTCTTCTTTTTATTTTTCAGTTTGTTAAGAATGCTGTTTCGTGAGTTTTTCAATACATAGCTCTGTATGATGCTGTCAAACTCCTTGCCTTGATCGTCCATGAATTCTACTTCTATAGGTATGGTTTTCATGTTGTCAAGTCCCTTGAGTCGTGTGGCATCTTTCTCTGTTGTTATGATTGTTCGTCCAGCAGCTTTTTGCTTGATGTTCTCAATGTCTTTCTGCGAGAAATTGTGATGGTCGGGGAAACTCATCACTTCAAAATCAGGTATGATTTTTTGCAAATCATAGACCATCTGCTGCGGCGATGCTATGCCTGTGACCAGCAGAGGTTTCTCTCCAAGTCCTTCTATTGTTTTAGGATATCGGTAGGTGGTAAAGAAAATCTTTTGCCAGTATTCTATTTGAAGACTTCGCGTTATGCCTCGCTTGTCCATTGGTGTAATGTAAGATGGACATTTTGTGACAATTACGATGTCTGATCGCTTTATTCCTGACTTAGGCTCTCTCAGTCGTCCTGCAGGGAGAAGCTTGTCGAAATATGTGAGGCGATGGTAGTCCATGAGCAGAATATTTATTCCTGGTTTGACATGACGATGCTGGTAAGCGTCATCAAGTAGAATGACTTCTGTTTCAGGAGTGACATCTGGTTTCATCAACTGGTCGATTCCATGACAACGATTTTTGTCAACTGCCATGTGAATCTGCGGATACTTCTGCTTCATCTGGAAGGGTTCATCACCAATCTGTTCCATCGTGGAATCATTGTTGGCAAGAATGTATCCTCTTGACTTCCTTTTATATCCGCGGCTGAGTACTGCTACTTGTTTGTCGCGTGACAACAGTCGAATCAAGTATTCTGTGTGCGGAGTTTTCCCTGTACCTCCTACGGTTATATTCCCGATACAGATGACAGGTGCATCAAATGAACGAGATTTGAGCATACCAAAATCGAACATCAGATTTCTGATGCTCACAACTAAACCATATAGCCACGATAGTGGCATGAGCCAATAGTTTATCTTGATATGATCTCCTTCCATAAAAGGTTTTGAATTGATAAAAAAGCTTGTGTTTTTATTTCATATATTTGGTATATTCACATGCAGCAAGAAGCCATGCTCCTGTGCCAAATGGTGCCTGTGAGTGAGCGTCAACTGTGCGTGTTGGATCTGGCTTTTCTCCGATTGGCTGAACGTAGCCAATACTGCCATCTGACTGAAGTGCAACGGTATAAAGATATTTCCATGCCTTGTTGATAGTTGACTCGTATTGCTTTGATGGAAGTATTCCGTTGTTTACACCCCAGAGAATACCGTATGTGAAAAATGCAGTTCCTGATGTCTCGTAGCCTGGTGCGTCATCTTCGCAGAGCATAGATCGACTCCAGTATCCGCCTTCTTGCTGGCATTTAGCAACGCCTTCTGCAAGTTTCTTGAAGCGGTCAATATAGAATGGACGGTATTTGCTATCCTTTGGAAGATCTTGAAGTACTTTTGCAAGTCCTGCGAGAACCCATCCGTCGCCTCGTGCCCAGAAACTCTTGCCGTCGTTGCATGCTGTCTTGACCTTTGGATATACATACTTGCCATCACGATAGTAGAGTTGATCCTCGGTGTCGAAGAGTAGGGAGTCTGTCCATTTGAAGCATTCGTACTGCTTGTCAAGAAGTTTCTGATCGTGTGTGACGTTGTATAGTTTGCTGAAAATTGGTAATCCCATGTATAGTGCGTCTGACCACCACCAGTAGTCTTTATCCTTTGTGCTTGCTTGATAGCACATTACTTCAAGGGCTCGCTCTATACGTTCAGCACGATGCTCTAGGTTGTATAGGTCGATGTATGTCTGGAAGCAAATTTGCCAGTCAGCAAAGAGAACATGGTTCATGCTTTCCCCATATTGCTTGTATTGCCATTTTGATTTGTCTGTCTGAGTAGCACCTTTCCAATGATTGTATTCTGCCCAGTCAATGGCATAGTTAAGGTATTTCTCTTTGCCAGTAAGGTTGTAAACCTCTTGGTTTCCTGTAAAATATGCGGCATTATCCCAGAATCCGCGACATTTGGAACTATTATGACTCTGCCAGTAGTCGTTCACTTTCTCAATGGATGAGATTACTTCCTGCTTTGTTGTCTGAGATTGAGCAGAAGCACATGTGAGGAGTGCTGCTCCTAGAAATAGTTTAGTAAGAAATTTCATAAGTATGTTAGTAATTTTATTGTAATCTACTATATTTATATGTGTATTTTTAATTTGCCGTTTTTAATCCCAGTTTTTTTGCTTCTTCCATGAGCAGAGCCTTAGCAGGTTCGTATTCGTTTGGAATTTTACCGTCAAGAATGGCGTCCTTGATAGCTGATTTTAATACTCCTATTTCTTTACATGGAGGAAGTGAAAATGTCTGCATAATCTCTTCGCCGGAGATTGGTGGCTGGAAATTGCGCACACGGTCTTTCTCTTCTATCTCAACAAGCTTAGTTCGAACGACGATAAAGTTGTCGATGAATTTCTTTTTCTTCAGTTCATTTTTAGATGTTACATCTGCAGTGCAAAGAATCATCAAGTCGTCAATATCGTTGCCTGCTTCGAAAAGAAGTCTGCGAATAGCTGAGTCTGTGACTTCTTCATCAGCAATTACAATTGGACGCATGTGAAGCTGGATAAGTTTCTGCACGAATTTCATTTTTTCATTCATTGGCAGTTTCATGCGACGAAATATGCCAGGAATCATCTTCTCTCCGATGTCGTTATGGTTGTGGAATGTCCATCCCAACTGAGGATCAAAACGCTTGGACTTTGGCTTTCCTATGTCATGAAGAAGAGCTGCCCATCTAAGCCAAAGAATATGATTTTTCACCGATTCCCATGTGTCATTGCCTGATGGAACATCCTCTGGATTAGCCGTTGCTTTTGCAACATTATCAAGAACTTCAAGGGTGTGATAGAAATTGTCCTTGTGTGATTTCCCATTTCGTGACTCAATGCCTTGAAGCTGAGCTAACTCTGGGAAAATAAGTGGTAGAAGTCCACAGCGTTCCAATTCTACGAATCCTTTAGATGGAGTAGGGGAAAGTATGATTTTGTTGAGTTCGTCTGCAATTCTCTCAGCAGAGATGATTTTGATGCGTTCTTTGTTGCGCTCTAATGCTTCAAAGGTTTCTTCTTCAATGAAGAAATTAAGCTGGCAAGCAAAGCGAATGCATCTCATCATTCTTAGTGGATCGTCGCTGAATGTGATGTCAGGATCGAGCGGTGTTGCAATGGTTTTGTCTTCAAGGTCGTAAAGGCCATTGAATGGATCAACGAGTTCTCCAAATCGTTTTTGATTTAGACAAATAGCCATTGCATTGATAGTGAAGTCTCGCCGGTTTTGGTCTTCTTCTATAGTGCCATCCTCTGTTATAGGCTTTCTTGAATTGCGATCGTAACTTTCTTTCCTGGCTCCTACAAATTCGATCTCAAGATCTCCTCGCTTTAGTTGTGCTGTTCCAAAGTTTCGGTAGATGGCTATGTGTGCTTTCTTTCCTAACTTTTTCTTTAAGGCTTCTGCAATGGCAATACCAGGACGCTCTGTTTTTTTCAGTTCGTCAACAACAACAACATCGATATCCTTGGATGGACGTTCCAAAAACAGGTCACGCACCCATCCTCCAATAACATAGCATTCGAGGCTTAGCTCATCTGCTGTTTCGGATATGAGTCGAAATATGGGAGTGGAAACTGATTGCTTCAGTTCTTCGTTGGTTAATTTCTTCATCGCGATTCTTACCAATATTAATGCAAATGTATCAAATTTTATTGAATTTTCCTTTGTTTAGGAATAAAAATTTTGTCTTGTTACACATTTTATATAACTTTGTGGTAATAAATGACTTTATTGGTACATCATAGACTAATGAAAAAACTCAGTTACAGAAAATTTTTTCCATTTGTAATCCTGCTTTTGGTTGTGCTTTGTGGGTGTGATGAATCTTCGCATAAAGATGCAACTTCTTCTGCTTCTTATTTACTTTGGGAAGCAAGAAATGCCATGTTTTCTGCAGATTATAATAGGGCTCGTGATTTGATAGATTCTATTCGTACAGTCTATCCGAAAGAGTTTAATGTAAGAAAAGCTGCTATTCTTGTTGCTGATTCTATAGAACTGGCTGAGGCTAAGGATTCTCTGTATGTTGCTGATAGTTTGGAAACCTTCAGAACTTTTCAACTTGAAGATACGAAAAAGTTGTTTGTCTTTGAGAAACAAGAGCGTTTTCAGACAGTTGGCTATTATGTGTTGCCTAAACATGCTGGCAGCAAAGCAAATCTGTCATTCTTTCCTGAGGTTGAAGAAACAGGAAAGCTTCTGCTAGTTAATATTGACGCAAACAGAAGATACACTTTCACAGAAGTTTATTTGCAAGAGTATGATTCGGTGCTCAGAGAAAATCTTCTTAAGAAAATATCAGAAGAACAAAGAGTTGGGGTGAACCAATGTGTGCGTTTAGCTACTGATTTTTTTATGCTCAAGCAAGCAAAAGAACTGAAAGAAAGGATGAACTTAAAAGTTAGATTTTTTGAGAAGAAAATCAGCGAAGACCGGAAACAACAAATGGCAATTGAGAATATGCAATAAATCACTCATCCATGTCGAACATAATATTGACGCAAATAGTCTTTGTGTATAAATACCAAAAAAGGAAGCCCATTTGGACTTCCTTTTATTATTACTTGAAGTAATGATTCAAATGTATGTTATGATTATTCAGCGCTGAGAGTGAAACGCTTGAAGTCAACAACAGTAAGATCCTTGTCAATGCTCTTGAGATACTGAGCAACAGAAACCTTATTGTCGTCGATGTAAGCCTGCTCGAGGAGACAGTTCTCCTTGATGAACTTACCAACCATACCCTTAGCGATGTTCTGAATCATTGGCTCCTTAAGGTTAGCCTCTGCCTCAGCAGCGACTGTAGCCTTGATTTCCTTAGCCTTAGCAACGTCCTCAGCTGTGATCCAACCCTTAGCCTGGTTTGATTCCATGTGATCCTCAGAATCTACGTGTGCTGGGTTGATGCCTGCCTTCTTGAGTGCGTTTTCAACAGCCTTGCCAATCTGGTTCTGCTTAGCCTTGTCGATTGCGTTAGCAAGCTCCTTGTCCTTAACTTCCTGAGGAACAGCAGCCTCGTTAAGTGCAAGTGGAGACATTGCAGCAACTTGCATTGCAACACCTTTACCTGCCTCTTCGAAGCCCTGCTTGTTGAGAACTACGAGTGTGCAGAGTGTGTTTTTGTTCATGTGATTGTAAGATACGATAGACTCGCCCTCAACATAGTTGAAGCCATCAAGTTCCATCTTCTCGCCAGTAACACCAGAACGCTCTGTAACAGCATCGAGAACGTTAACACCGTTGATTGTAAGAGCCTTAACTTCGTCCATGCTCTTGCACTTGTTAGCAACGATAGCGTCCATGATTGCAGTAGCGAGAGCTACGAAATCAGCATTCTTTGCTACGAAGTCAGTCTCACACTTGAGTGCGATAGTTGCACCATAGTTACCTTCAACCTTAGCGAGAACGCAACCTTCTGCAGCCTCACGGTCAGAACGCTTAGCAGCGATGAGCTGACCCTTCTTGCGAAGGATTTCCATTGCAGCCTCCATGTCGCCGTCAGCTTCTGTAAGAGCCTTCTTGCAGTCCATGAGACCAGCCTGAGTCTTCTTGCGAAGCTCGTTGATTTCCTTTATAGTAATTGCCATATTTGTTTTGTGTATTTAAAGTAGAAAGTGAAAAGGTGTTATTCTCTCCACTTTCAACTGTGTTTTTGTTTTGTTTGATTTGTAATGAATTAAGCCTCTGCTGGAGCTTCTTCTGCAGTTTCTTCTGCCTTTGGAGTAGCCTTTTCGCCTGCAGCTTCCATGTCAACCTTCTCAGCCTTACGCTCTTCAACACCCTCGTTGATTGCGCCACAAACTGCATCGAGGATTACTTCGATTGACTTTGTTGCGTCATCATTTGCTGGAATTACGAAGTCAACGTCCTTAGGATCTGAGTTTGTATCTACGATTGCAAATACAGGGATGCCAAGACGGTTTGCCTCGCTTACAGCGATGTGCTCCTTCATTACGTCAACAACGAAGAGTGCAGATGGAAGACGAGTAAGGTCTGCGATAGAACCTAGGTTCTTCTCGAGCTTTGCACGCTTACGCTGAATCTGAAGGTTCTCACGCTTAGAAAGCTTGTCATAAGTTCCGTCAGCGATGAGCTTATCGATGTTTGCCATCTTCTTAACAGCCTTGCGGATAGTTGGGAAGTTTGTGAGCATACCACCTGGCCAACGCTCGATTACGTAAGGCATGCCTACTGACTGAGCCTTTTCTGCTACTACGTCCTTAGCCTGCTTCTTTGTTGCAACGAAGAGGATGCGCTTGCCGCTCTTTGCAATCTGCTTGAGAGCTTCTGCTGCCTGATCTACCTTAGCAACTGTCTTGTGAAGGTCGATGATGTGAATGCCATTGCGCTCCATGAAGATGTATGGAGCCATAGCTGGATTCCACTTGCGCTTGAGGTGACCGAAATGTGCACCTGCTGCGAGAAGAGTGTCAAAATCTGTTCTTGCCATAATTGTTTGTTTACTTTCTTTTTAAGTTAATGTTTTGTTTGTTAACCAACACGCAAGTAGCAGTTATCAGTCTGCAGACAAATAAAAGGTCCTGCGTGTTTAGATACTAAACGGAAATATATATTCTGTTGGGGAATATTAACGCTTAGAGAACTGGAAGCGACGACGTGCCTTTGGCTGGCCTGGCTTCTTACGTTCAACACCACGTGGGTCACGAGTGATGAAGCCTTCTGCACGGAGTGCCTTCTTGTCTTCTGCATTGATCTTCACGAGAGCACGAGCGATAGCAAGGCGAAGTGCCTGGCTCTGGCCTGTATAACCGCCACCGCAAAGGTTTGCCTTGATGTCATACTTCTCAGCAACACCGAGAAGGTTGAGTGGCTGCTTAACAACGAACTGTACGAGCTCTGATGGGAAATATTCTACGAGGTCACGCTTGTTGATTGTGATCTTACCAGTACCTTCAGTAAGGTACACGCGTGCAACGGCGCTCTTGCGACGACCGAGTGCATTGATATAATTTACTGCCATATACCTTATTATTATTTGAGGGTGTTAATATCAAGAACTGTTGGCTGCTGAGCCTGCTTGTCGTGCTCTGCACCTTCGTAGATGTAGAGATTGCGGAGAACCTTTGCACCGAGGATACCCTTAGGGAGCATGCCCTTTACTGCATGACGTACGATCTTCTCGTAACCGTTAACACGCTTAGTCATTTCTGCATAAGTTGCCTTGTGCTGACCGCCTGGATAACCAGAGAAAGTGATGTAAAGCTTCTTGCTTTCCTTCTGACCTGTAACCTGAATCTGGTTAGCGTTGATGATGATAACATTGTCTCCACAGTCCATGTTTGGAGTGAAGCATGGCTTGTACTTACCACGAAGCACCTTTGCCACCTTAGAAGCGAGGCGACCGAGAGTCTGACCTGCTGCATCTACGACAACCCACTGCTTGTTAGCAGCCTCTGTGTTGACGTAGTTTGTCTTGAAACTTAAAGTGTTCATTTAAAAAACTTTAACCTTTAATTAATAATTAATAATGTGTTTCGCTGTCAGTTCATCTTTTACACGAAAAGGCTGACTGACGTACTGTGCCCCGCAAACGAATCGAAATCGAAGAACGAAAGTCGAAACTTTTTTTGGGGTTTTCTGCGTTTCGCGGACTGCGCTCCCGGCTAATAGGATACGCTATCCACACAGATATCTAGGACAACATTCGCTGTCCATCGATAGTTTCAGATTGCAAAGTTACGGCTTTTGTGTAAAGTGACAAACAAAATAATTGTTTTTTTTATTCTTTTCCTTTAAAAACGTCTGTTTTGCCACCTAATAATGTCAATTGTAGTTAATTTTGTTGCTTTATAAGAGGAATCGTGAAAACAAATCGTGCTCCATCCGTATAGTTTACATCGCAATACACATGGCCTTCCATCTTCTTAGATATGAGACGGCAAATGTTAAGACCAAGGCCTGTTCCCTGCTTGAAATCGTTTAGTTTAGTGAAGCGCTCAAAGATGTTTTCTGCTTGTTCACGAGGTATGCCGCATCCAGTGTCAGCTACAGAGAATGTGAGCATGTCAGGCGTCTCCTGAATGGATAGATGCAGATGAATGGAACCAGAATCAGTATGTTTGCACGCATTTGTTAAGAAGTTGATAAGCACTTGTTGAACACGCCTTGGATCTGTGTAAACAGTATAGTCGTTATCCACTTCTGATGTGTAGTAAACTCTAACTCCATCATGTGCTCGATATTCTGCAGATGAAACTGCTGATGATAGTATTTCATTGACAGGGCAGAATACAGGATTGATGTTATAGTTTCCGTTCTCTATATCGTTGATGTTCAAAATATCATCTACAAGCATTGTCAACATCTTTGAATTGTTTAATATGTGACTTGCGTATTCTGTACGTTCTTCTTCGCTAATTGGAAGACCAGGAATGGTGAGCAACTGTGAAAATCCCATTACTGCGTTAAGTGGTGTGCGAATCTCATGGCTCATGTTTTGGATGAAGATATTTTTCATCTCAGAAGCTTCTTCTGCTTCGCATCTTGCAATGTGTAGCTCTTTAGTATAAAGCAATAGTCTTTTTTTTGATTTTTTATAGTATATAATGAATGAAATGATGATAATCAGCAGAACTAAGAGCATTCCAACCGTGATGAGCAATGTTTTTCGCAATTGTTTGCTTTCCTCTTCTTTTGCTTTCTCTAATTTTAGTTTAGAGGCAATTTCTGCACTTCCAAGCTCTTCAAATTTCTTTTTGTTGTCAGCTTCTATTCGTTTGTTTTTGCGGTCAATTTTTAAGTTGTCAGACGAGAGTCGTTCTTGTTCGTCTTCAAGCTTTTGTTTCTCAATTCTCATGCGTTGCTGTTGAAGCAGAATCTCTGTGTGGTTGCGTTCTTGCTCAGAATGCATGCTTTTAAGTTTGTCGTTCTCCAAGAGGTCGTTAATTTCAGCGAACTCAAATCCTCTAAACGCAGCATCGTATTTTAATTTATTTGAATTCAGTATTTTAGCCACCTCATATCCAATAGAATCTAAACCGAATTGTTCTGCCAAAATCTTTCCTACAGCAGCTTTTTCTACATTTGAAGAGGTTATTTTGTTGAAAGTTTTGAGAGCCTCAGACTTGTTTCCGCTGAAAATGTGGTAGTAGGTCTGGGATGTAAATGACATTTTGTCTGCAGGTCTGTTTTTTTTGATACAATGATCACCGAGATTGTAGTAATTGAGTGATTCTTTATTTCTTCCAAAAGAACCATATATTCTGCACAGATGATCATAAGTCCTTATGCTATCTAATCCATCTATTGCATTTTCCAAAGCTTTCATGCACAATTCTTTCTTAAAGTGAAGATTCTTTGTGTTTTCGGCCAGGTTGTTGTACAAAATAGACACTCTTTGTCTTGGTGTGATATTTGGATGAAGGTCAATAGCTTTCTGGTAGTATTCGGAACTGACAGCTATGTTTCTTCTTTGCATGTATATGTCGCCAATAGTTTCGTATGCAGAGTAGAGACCAAACTTATAATCATCTTTCAATGCTTCACTTTGCATTTTCTTGGCTAGTGCCAGACCTTCATCCGTCATGCCTTTTTTTTGTAAAAGTCTTATTTCCAGTCTGTAGGCAAAATAATAGTATTGCATGTGACCGGTTCTCTTAGCTTCTTTTTTCAGTTCTTCTGCGCATGCTCGCGTTTTTGCAAGATCGTTTTTCCCTTCGTAGAATTGTGCTTTAACGCATATAGCGAGCGTTTGCGCTTTTTTGTCTTTTTTTTCTTCGCCAAGCTTATACATTTTATCAGCATACTCTAAAAAATCTTTTTCAGACAGGGGGGTGTGTAATAAATTATTGTACATTTTGTAGCAATCATCATCTATGCCATACACATTGTTCTGTGCAAGCATAGGTGCATTAGCCAACATAAAAGCCATCATGAAGGCAAATAATTTAATTATATGTTGCTTTGTTCCTGTCATTCTTGTGCGTAATTTATTCTTTTGGTAGAATTAGTGGTAACTTGAAAATGTATTTAGATCCTTCTGTATAGCTTTCGTCCAGATAAATCTCTCCATTCATTCTTTCTGTTATCATTTTGCAAATGCACAATCCGAGTGAAAATCCTGAATTTAGCATGTTTTGGTTATTTAGGTTTCTGCGAATTTCTTCAATAGTTTCTGGTTGTAACGGTCCTGATGTATCACTGATGGCAAAACATATAGTTCTGTTGTTGTCAATAGAGTCAACTTGAAGAAGAATTTGTCCAGCAACGGTTGTTTTACATGAATTTGATATGAATGTTGTCAGCACTTGTTGAACTCGTCTTGCATCAGTCATTATACATAGTGAAGAATCTGTATTGTTTTCGAGAATAATGTCAACGTCTGATGTTTTTTGATAGTTGACAGCTTCGAGAACAGATTGTATGATGTTTTCAAGATTGTGTTTTCTTGGATAAATGACAAACTTGCCGCTTTCTATATCGGCAATGTTGAGAATATCATCAATGAGAACGTTCAGCGCTTTGGAGTGATTTGTGATATGATTGCCATATTCAATTCTTTCTTCTTCTGTAATTGGAATTTCATTTGATGCAAGAATCTGAGCGAAACCGGTAACGGTGTTGAGCGGGGTTCGGATCTCATGATTCATATTCTGTATGAATAGAGTTTTCATTTTGCTAGTGTTCATGGCAATGTTTTTTTCGGCTTCGAACTCATCGGAAAGCTTTGCCAGCTTTATGCTGTTTTTCCTGCTGCGCTCTAACCAAATTGACATGATGATCAAGCAAATGAATATGGTTATTGCGATAGATATAATAATGAGATTGTTGTATTTTGCTTGTTTGTTGCGATATGCTATTTCCAAACGAGTGTTTTCTGCTTTCAAGCGCTTAAGTTTCATCTCGTTGAGATCTTTTTGTGCTTGTAATTGTTCTTCCCTTGCAGCTTTTCTCTCATTTTCAGATGCTAATGATGCCATGTGAGCCATTAATTGTAAATGTTCCTGCTCATTATTGGCGCTGAGAAGTTCCAGCTTGAGAATATCCATGTTCCTTTTTTCTATTTTGCTGCGTAGTTCACTATTGTTGAGTATGCTTTTTATTTGATTTATATCTTTGTTTGATAACGTCATAGCAATAGAGTCGATAATCTCGCTTCTCTTCATTTCCACATTCATAGCTTCTTTGTAATTGCCAAAAGAAGAATATATGAAACTGAGAATTGTTAAACGGTCAAAATTGTTTGTGATGTTTTGCGCAAACTTGAGTGCTTCGTTTTCCTCGTTCTTAAAAGTGCATTTCAAAGCTTTTATAGCAATCAGTTCCTGTTTGTTTTCGTCGCTGAGATGAATCTTTTTTGCTAATGGAGTAATCTTTTCATAGAGTTTATGGAACTCTTCTTTGTTTCCCATAAATCCGCATAATTTTGCATGAGGTAACATCAAATTCAAGCTGTCTTCTGCATTTTTAATTTCAGAATAACCTATGCTGTATGCATTTATTGCACGCAGAGAATCAATATGTTCTAGCGATTTTGCGAGTTTAATTATACTATTGGTTACATTGATTTGCGGTACTTCTTTTCTTGCTTCAGAAAGGTAAATGAATGATGAGTCAACCATGCTCACCGTCTTACTGTAATCACATCTTGCAAAGTAAATGTCTGCAAGGCTTTGCAATGCTGCATATTTTCCATAAGCAGTACAGGCGTTTTGGGCATATTGGTGCATTTCTTTTGCCAAATCCAAAGCACGAAGAGTGTGCCCGAATTTCAGTTGGTTTATAACCTCGGCATTGTAAGAAAAGAAATATGCATAGTAATCTTTGTTTTTGTCAAGAACCTGTCTGAGCTGCATTGTTGCATCATGCAGGTGCATGTAATCGTCTTCTTGAGAAAAATAATACACTGGAATAGTCTTTGCGCAGATTATGGCATTCTTGTCTTTTATTGCTTTTCCTCGAAGAAGAATTGAGTCGGCATACAGCAAGCATTTCTCAGAGTTAAGGTTTCCGATTGCGATGTTATACCATTTCGAACATATCCCATCCATCTTCTTTTCCTTGTCCTGACAAAACGATGTTTGGCATGAAAGTAAAAAGAAGATTACCATTAGCATAATGTATGATAATCTGTTATGTGCCATGGTATTTTGGACCTTTTTCTTTATCTCAATTTGTGAAAACAATTATATGTTTTGCAAATATAGTACATTTGTTTTTGTTTTGCAAAAAAACTTTGTACTTTTGTAGATGCAATTACGTTTTATTGCATTTAATAGATTGATAATTCCTGAAAAATCAACATACTTAATAATGCATAGATATTTGGAATACGGTTCGTGGATAAGGGAACAGCTGGGAATGAAGGTCCAGAAGATTTCTCTGAATGCAGGCTTCACATGTCCAAATCGTGATGGCAGGGTTGGAACTGGTGGTTGTACTTATTGCAACAATCAGACTTTTAATCCTGAATATTGCTGCACATCAAAGCCGATTACGCAGCAGTTGGAGGAAGGAAAAGTGTTCTTTTCCCGTAAATATCCAGAGATGAAATATCTTGCTTATTTCCAGGCTTATACAAATACTTATGATTCTATTGATAATCTTAAGGATAAGTATGAAGAGGCGCTGAGTGTAGAGGGGATTGTAGGCATAGTGATTGGTACGCGTCCAGATTGTATGCCGGAAGAACTGCTGGATTATTTATCTGAATTGAATAAGCGGACTTTTCTCATTGTAGAGTATGGTGTTGAGTCTGTTTATGATGCAACTCTTAAGCGAATAAATCGCGGACATTTTCATTCGCAAACTGTTGATGCAATCAAAAAAACGGCTGAACGTGGAATTAGAGTAGGTGTACACCTTATTCTCGGACTTCCGGGTGAAACTAAGGAGCAGATATTGGAAGAGGCAAAGGTTATTTCCTCATTGCCTATCACTACATTGAAACTGCATCAGTTGCAGCTCATTAAAGGAACGAAAATGGCGGAGGAGTATTTTGCTGATTCGTCAGATTTTCATCTGTTTACGGCAGATGAATATATAGATTTGGTGATAGATTTCGTTGAGCGTACTCGAAAAGATGTTGTATTGGAACGCTTTGTTTCTCAGTCGCCTGCAAGCCTTCTTGCCATTCCTGGATGGGGACTGAAAAACTACGAATTTGTTGATAAAGTTCGCAAGCGCATGGATGAGAGAAATGCCTATCAGGGGAGGTTGTGCGAAATTAATCTCTGACCTGTTCTATGGTTCTAATGAATTCAACTTCGTAACCCATCTGCTGAAGAATGTGGCTTATAGCATCTTCTGCGTATCTTTCAGCCTTTTTCCTGTTGCTTGGGGTATCAAATCTTTTCTTTATCTGTTTCTCCACTTTTGTTTTCATAGCATCGGCATTAGGCATGTGCTCTGCCCAATAGTTAGGATCGTCAGACAAGAATGTAGCATCTTGTGTTGTGGCAACGTATGTCACTTCGGGTATTTTTACTCGCACCAGTTTCAATGAATCGATGGGATTGTATTCAACACGATCAAGATCAATCTTATAGCTGCATTTATTTACCATTGTCTGGACGCATGAATGCTCTTTGTCTGAAGTGAAAATGTTGTGTTCTGTTTCTGTCTTGATAGCATAATCTTCAATTATAGAACTGCAAACATAAATTTCTCCTCTTGGACGGATGTCTTCGATTGTTGCAATAGTATTCTCCATAGGTAGCCCAGCTTCCTCTTTTCTGGCATTGTTTTTTATCCATGAAAAACAAAGTATTACAAGAAAGCCAGCTATTGCTCCAAGAATTATATTTCTGATTGCAATCTTATTTGAAGAAAGGAACGGTTTCATTTGTTCCCAAATCATTATAATTTTGTCTTTCATTTCCAATCCTCCTTGTTACAAACCATTACATCAATGTTCTTTAGGTCAAGACTTTTGACTATTGAAGCGAATAAGGTTTTTGCGTTATTCTGTATGTCTGAATCTGCGAGTTTCTCCATGTCTTGCTCCAATACGCTTCTGTATGCCTTTTGGGTGAGTTCGTCAACCTCTTCATGGCTTATCTTGTCTCGTAAACCCGATGACATTTTCACAATTTCCGTTTCGCCAACTTTTGCGTTATAGCCAGAATCGATGATTTTTGGCTTTGGCAAAAGAATTACTACAGCTGTGCTATCATCGTTCAGTTTTACATCATCCATGCTGATGTCTCTCAAGTCGTAACCGTACTTAATTGTTACTTCAACAGGGATGATGCATTTCCTTTCTCCATATTTCCATGTTGCAGGATTTGTGAGCTGGAAACGCTCATGTTTGCTGGAGTCGTAGATGGCAAGTTTTCTGACGGTGATCTCGGTTGTGACAAGATCTGCTTTTTGTTTAATGCCCGATAGAATTACAGATTCTATCTTTGGATTATCGATAGGGGTTGACTGGTCTTTGTTTTCGCATGAGGAAGCAAAATTTACCAGTATTATCAGTCCTATATATATAATAATGTGTAAAACCTTCATATAGTGATGTGAATTAGCGTTATTCTTTTGCCGCAAGAAACATATCCTCGTAAGCAATGTTTTGTTATCCTCGTAAGGACTTGTGTACTTTCCTCGTAAGTACTCGTGTCCTTTCCTCGTAAGGACATGCGTCCTTTGCCCGTAAGGACAACCGTCCTCATGTCTTTTTCTTTTCAAGGACAACCTTTAGATGATGTTTTCGGCACAAAGTTAGTGTAATTTTTGTCTATGTAGAAAAGAAAACCTAATTTTGTACTTTCAAATCATAAAAAATACTCAATCGTGAAAAATATTCATATTCTTAAGGCATTTGCAGCACTCTTGTTGCTTTTTGCTGCCCTTCCTGCTATTGCTCAGCAGATTTCTCTGAAGGATATTACAGATTACCGTTTCTATCATCGTTCAATTCGTGATGTGAATCCGATGCCTGATGGCGAGTCTTATTCTCGTACAAGCGATGATGGCAGAAAAATTGAACGCTGTTCTTTCAAGACTGGAGAGGTTGTTGAGGTGCTTTTTGATGCGGCAGAGGTTCGTGGCGCAACAATTCGTACTGTTGAAGGATACATTATGTCTCCAAATTTGCAGAATATCCTTATCGAAACAAACAGAAATCCTATTTACCGCCATTCTGCCACCTCCACATATTATATATATAATGTGAAGAACAAAACAGTAGTTCCGCTCTCTAATGGTGGTGCTCAGGAATGTCCAAAGTTCTCTCCTGACGGAAATCAGATAGCGTTTGTTCGCAACAACAACATCTTCCTTGTGAAACTTCTTTTCAATAATGCCGAGAGTCAGATAACCAAAGACGGTGAATTCAATAAGGTGATTAATGGCAAGCCAGATTGGGTTTATGAGGAGGAATTCTCTTTCAATTGCGCCTTTGATTTCTCTGCGGATAGCGAAATGCTTGCATGGATTCGTTTTGATGAATCACACGTAAAGACTTTTGCTTTTCCATGGTATAAGGGTGCAAGGCCAGCGAAATCGGAATATGCTCTTTATCCGGGAAGTTATGAATATAAATACCCAAAGGCTGGTGAGGATAATTCTAAAGTTTCGGTTCTGACTTATGATATAAAGAGCCGAGTGACTCGCACTATGCAAGTGCCTCTTGATGCAGATGGGTACATTCCTCGCATACAGTTTACGGGAGATAGAGACAAATTGATGGTTCTTACTTTGAATCGTCATCAGGATCGTCTGGATTTCTATGCTGTTAACCCTCGCAGCACAAATGCGCAGCTTGTTCTTCGTGAAGAAAACAAAAAATATATTGATGAAGGAGCCTATGCTGATATTGATTTCTCTCGCGACCAGTTTGTGCTCCTCAGCGAGCGCGACGGTTATCAGCACATGTATCTATACACAATCGGAGGACAGCTTGTTCGCCAGCTTACTGCTGGTCAGTATGAAGTTACTGCTTTCTATGGCGCAGATGCAACGGGAAAAGTGTTCTATTATGCGTCTAATGAAGGCAGTCCTCTTGAACAGTATGTTTATAAAGTTGATGTTTCAGGCAAGAAGACAAAGCTTTCTGGTGAAAAAGGTTTCAATAGCGCTATTTTCAGTAAAGATTGTCAATATTACCTTAACACATATTCTAATATAACAACTCCGCCAGTTTATTCTCTTTGTACAAATGCTGGCAAGCAAATGAAGGTTCTTGAGGATAATGCAGAATTGAGAGCTAAATGTAATTCAACATTGAAGGGAAATGTGGAAATTTTCTCGTTCAATACTGCAGACAATGTTCAGTTGAATGGATGGATGGTGAAGCCTAACAACTTCGATGCGTCAAAGAAATATCCAGTTCTTATGTATCAGTACAGCGGTCCAGGAAGTCAGCAAGTTCATAATTCTTATTCAAATGGATTTGCAGGTGGACTTCTTTGGGAGAAGCGCCTTGCAGAAAAAGGATATATTGTCGTATGTGTTGATGGACGTGGTACGGGTGGCAGAGGTTCTGAGTTCAAAAAATGCACATATTTAAAATTAGGAGACTTGGAATCACATGATCAGGTGGAAACAGCAATATACTTGTCTTCCCTTCCTTACGTTGATAAGACTAAAATTGCAATTTGGGGATGGAGTTTTGGCGGTTTCAATACTCTCATGTCTTTGTGTGAGGGTAGGGGAGTGTTCAATTGTGGCGTTGCTGTTGCTCCTGTTACAGATTGGCGTTTCTATGATTCCGTTTATACAGAACGATTCATGCGCACTCCTCAAGAGAATCCTTCTGGTTACGATTGCTCTCCTTTGCATCGTTACCAAAATATCAAAGGGGATTTGCTTCTCATCCATGGGCTTGCTGACGACAATGTCCACTTCCAGAACTCTGCAGAACTCGCCGAGGCGTTTGTTCAAAACGACTATCAGTTCGATATGCAGACATACACGAATCGAAATCACAGCATTTATGGGGGTAACACACGATATCATTTGATGACTCGAATTGAGAACTATCTTGATAGTCATCTTTTGAAATAACGCTTTCATAAAAGATGCTATTTCTTGCATCATTATGTTTTTGCCGTTTTTCTGCTTTTTAGCATGTTTTGTTGCAGCAAATGCCTCATTAATTGATTTAAATGCGAAAATTTCGATGATTTTCGCATTTTTTTCTTTCAGTCGCTTGCCGTTTCGTTAAAAGTTCGTACCTTTGCACTCGCTTTCGGGAAGCAGCCGGGGTGATGACCCTGGCGAGGGGCTTATGCGCCATTCCTGAAGCGGAAATAGATCTTTGACAGACTGCTAGACAAGACAAGAAGATAGACAAGGCAGCGCCAGCCGTAGAGCTGGCGAAGCAAGCAAGTCGATTCCATTATAGACAAACGAATAGAGCAGGAGAATCCTGGGCGATCAGACAAAGCAA
>JAGHUI010000054.1 GCA_018064885.1 Candidatus Minthosoma equi
TATCTCAACTCTTCCTCATGCATCTCTCCCTCGACTTCATGCTGAGCTTATCCCCGAAAAGCTCGCGAGCTTATGCCCGTATTTGTGTTGAGCTTTTCGAGGGAATGGTAGTGGGGAGGTCGGAGAAATGGGAGGGGTGATAAGATACGCTTTGTGAGGGGAATATTAAGGAAAAGTGCAAATTATCATAAAAACATTCACTATTGTTTGTGTATTGATTTTTTTATTGCTAATTTTGCATTTGAAATCGCGAATGTCTTGCATGTTAATGCGGAGATGACCGATATGATACTATGATGGATGCACTGAACCATTGTGTAATGATTGGTAATCAGTCTGTTAACCATCTAACGTAACACGTTACAATGTTACAGCAGAGATGTATGTATTGTTTTTAGGTACAGAATCTCTATGAACTCGAATATTTTAAATTTTATTTTATGAAAAAATACAAGAATGACAAACAAAATTATTCACATGTGAGTCGTAACGGCGTTACGTGTAACATTCCTTATTATTTCAACAATAAAAAAATCAACACAAACACATGAAATTAGACACATCACTTCCTAAAAACGAGAAGGGACTCGAAATGTTATTGAAAACCCTGGTTGACGCAAGCAGAGACCGTGCATTGTGGGCAACCACTCAAAGAAAGTTGAGTATAGCAGAGATACTTAGCTTTGATGCTTTTGTGACAGACAAGCTAAGCGTATTGAACAAAGAAAGCTCGAAGTTCCTGAAAGATGCAGAGAATTTTGTGGAAACGTTCGTGCTGGATGATAATAAATGTATTGAGAATGAAGGCTTCTTGTTCAAGGACATGCGTCGCAGCATGATTGGTGTGAGAGGCATTCTCATAAAGGCTTCTCCATATCATGGCATGCATTCCTACAAATTCAGGAATACTACTCTCCCCAATGTGTACGAGACATCACTGCTGTCAGGTGCAACTCCCATGTCCAATGATATGTTTGGAATCGAATCATTCGGGGATGAGGTAAAGCGCCTATGCAATCACATTGCAGAATATTTCAAAATTCTTTACGACACAATAACTCAGTGCATTAACATTCTCAAAGAGGAAAGGGCGGTGAAAAGGGATCCTGAATTGTGTGACTACTATTACCAAAGATTTGTGGATTCTGTAATCAAGGAATTCATGAAAGCAATGGAATTGTACAACATATCTCCCTCTTCTTTGAACAACATGGTAAATCCGCTATACCTTGAGCGTAAGAAGTTCAACACAGAATCAGAGTTCATTCAACATCTTTATCACAATGATTCGCCAAAAAACGTCAAGATATATATCTTGCAGGAGAAGTATTGCGGAAAGACTGTAAATGACATGACTCCTGAGGAGAACATTCTGTTTGGTGATAACTACGAGAAGGTGAAGAAGATTCGCTATGCCATCGCTCACTTCAACGAGGTGGCTCATATGCCTAAACATGGGAAACTGAACAAGATAGATATGGCATCTATTGCTTGTTTTGCCTTATGGTGCGGAATTGATAACACAAAGGAACAAGTACATGCGTTTTATAATTACTTTAACACAATGTATTCTAAAGTAGAGAATCGTGTAAAAATTGCTTCTGAGGGAAGAGTGTACAAATCTGTTCGCGAAATGTCTCACGAAGACAGAAGTTTCTTCAACAACAAGTTAAATAACCTGTTTTGCAATGTGGACTTTACAAAATCGGACAAAACGGCAGCAGAACTCAGCTAAAAGCACTAATATAATGTCTTTTCTACGATCAAGAAAACGTCTCTAACGAATAGCACTGACCTCAGCGTCGGTGCTTTTTTATTTTCATTATGACCTTGCTAAGGACATTTTTCTTCGAGTAATGACCATTCAAAGACAAAATCTTAAATTAGTGTCTTTTTCGCATTAGGCTTAAAGACGTTTTGTTGAGACACTTTTACTGCAGCAGAGCCAGATTAGTAAACGGTATCATAGATTATGACTTTAATCGTGTGTTTTTCAGTAATTTGCCATATTCTATAAATGACACATATTTCTATGTTATTTAATAAATAGTTCGTAACTTCGCAGCAACAAAATATTTTTAATTTTTAATACTTTTTCATGCTTATGGCACAGAAAAATAATAAAAAAATTGAAGAGGCACACGCCTCTCTGGTGACTGCGAACAACGCGGACGACCTTGTGAACCTCACAGAGGTTGCACAGAACGCTGAGAACTCTATTATTAATAATGTATCACGCGAGACAGGGCTTCTCTATGCCAAGAACTACTGCGGCTACACACTCCCTGCCCTCATTCAGACAATGATTGAGAGCAACGAATGGAATACCGAAGGAGGCGAAGGTATAAAGACTGCTCAGCGCTTAGCAGAACAGCTTCGTGTTCCTCTTGCATTCAACGCTGACGACCTTTATGCTGCTATCGACCAGTATGTGGCTGTTGAGGACAAAGAACTCCTTGCCGACATCTGCAAGAATGCCGTAAAGACAAGCAACATCAAGTACGGGCACAAGCTTCTTGACAATGCTGTGCGCACTCTCGTGCTTGAAGAGAAGGAGAACAAGAAGGCTATTGATGCAGTTGTTCAGGAATACGACCTTGATCCTAATCTTTTGCGGATTCCTCGTTTGCCAAAGGTTCTCAAGGATATCCTCGATTGCTATCCAAAAGAGTATCATCATGCAGTCCTCTCTGTGGCTGTAGCTTGCCTCTCTTTCCATGCAGAGGGTGTAAATGCCGTATATAACGAGACAGAGCTCTACCGTCTCCTCTGGCTTGACGTGATTCTTGCAGAAGCAGCTGGTGGCAAGTCTTTCTTCGACCGCATCAAGGACGTGATTCTCAAAGATGTGATTGTGCGAGACACAAAGTTCTACGCAGAGGAAGATGCAATGAAGAACTCAGCAGCATCAGGCAAGAAGAAGCGTGGTCGCAAGAAGAATGCAGAGGCTGACGAGGAAAAGGCAGAAGAGAAAACTGAGGTGAAGAAGACTCGCCCTATCCAGTATGTTGGCTCTACGACATCTATTACTGAACTCACGTATCGCACACTCAACAGCGAGGGACACAATCTTTTCATGTACACAAACGAAGGAGCAGAGTTCTTCCTCTCATGCAGACGCGGCCCTAACACCGATACTTGGACATTCTTGCGAAAGGGAGTCGAGGGTTCAGAATACGTTCAATCTCACCACAGCGTTGATACGGTGTCAGGCATCTGCCATCCTTACTTGACTGGCATCTTCAATGTTCAGCCAGAGATTGCTATTCCTGAATTCAACAAACACATAAGCGATGGCACAGTTTCACGCCTATGGATCACAACCGTGGCTCAGAGCGCAGGTGCTAAGCGTCCTCGCATCAAGCCATTCTCAGAGGAACTTCTCGCTGAGATTGCTGATACTATTGCATACCTCAAGACTCTCAACGAGAACATTGAGCTTCGCCGCCTTCACAAGGCAATTGACCGCTGGCTCGATGAGAAGG
The DNA here is from genome assembly GCA_018064885.1 of Candidatus Minthosoma equi. Classification (GTDB taxonomy): domain Bacteria; phylum Bacteroidota; class Bacteroidia; order Bacteroidales; family Bacteroidaceae; genus Minthosoma; species Minthosoma equi. The sequence goes on from JAGHUI010000054.1 coordinate 3,486, forward strand.
CACTTGAGTATGAGAAGACTGACAATCTCTCTATCGATCATTTCCGCAAACGTTCAGCGCAGATGGGGTACAAGGTAGGCGTATTCTACTATCTCCTTAATGGACGAAAAGAAAATAAGTATCTCATTGATTTTGCCCTCTATGTAGCAGAGTATGTATGCCGTCAAGAGGTAAAGCATTTCGGCGAGGAGTATAACAGACTGAAAAAGGCTGGCAATACAGCTTGCGGCATCACAAACGTCAACTATTACAATATGCTTTCAGACACTTTCACCGCATCTCAATTCTCTGCACTCCGAGTTAAGCATGGCGAGGCACCTAACGTGCGTACTATCATCTGCCGCTGGCGACAGAAAGGACTCATTGAGGATGTAGAGAAGGGAGCTTATCGCAAACTTATTTAATCTAACGAAAGGAGAACTATACTATGATTGACAATCAAGACATTGAGCGACTCAAGAGCCGCATCCGTATTGAAGATGTCATCAGCAAGATGGGATTCTCTCTCACGCGAAAGGGCACAAGGCACTATTGTCTATGCCCTTTTCATCAAGACCATACCCCATCTCTGATAATAGACACAACAAAGAATAATTTCTATTGTCCAGTTTGTCATACAAGTGGCGATGCCATACGCTTTGTCATGAAAGTGGATGGCAAGAGCTATCCAGATGCTCTTCGCTTCATAGCCGATATCTACGGCATTGAGCTTCACGAGGTGTCGTCAGATCTTTCTGCCGAGCAAAAGAGACAACAGGACTTCAAGGACATGATTCGTTCTCAGCGAGAGACAATCGTGAGCATGGCAAACGAGAATCTTTTCACAGAAGGCAACGAAGCACATTCTTACCTTCGCTCTCGTGGATTCAACAACGACACTCTTCGTCTCTACCGTGTTGGGCATTTCCCTATGCTTTCTGCTTGCGGCACACAGAAGGACGTTTTGCAGAAGAGCTATGACGCAAAGCTGTTGCAAGGGCGCATCGTCTTTCCTTGGTATTCTGCCAGCAATGCTCTGGTGGGCTTGGCTGGTCGCGTGATTGATGTTCGCACAAAGGGAGTAGAATTGAAATACGTCAATTCATCGGAGAAGAGCGGATTCGTGAAGGGTTTCAACCTCTTCGGCATCAACCTTGCCATTCGTTCTATGGTAAAGGAGAAAAAGGTTTATGTTGTTGAAGGCTACACCGATGCGATGGCAATGCATCAGTCGGGAATAGAGAATGTTGTGGCACAATGCGGCACAGCTCTTACCGATACACAAGCCACTATCCTTGCTCGCCATGCCGACGAGGTGGTGCTTTGTCTCGACAACGATGCTGCTGGCATTAAAGCAATGGACATGGCTGCATTGAAGCTTCTCCCGCTTGGCGTTAGAGTTGAGATACTGCTCGCTCCCAATGGCTGCGACCCTGCCGACCTTCTTCACGACAAAGGCGAAGATGCTGTGCTTAGATGGTCACAGACAGAAACGCACAACCTTCTCGACATCTGCCTCGACCGCTTCCGTCAGGCTTCAGTTCTCGACCCATACCGTCGCAGAGCTGCACTCAACAAACTCATATCTTATCTCGCTCTTGTCAAAGATAGCATCCTCTGCAAGTTCTATATAGAGAAATGCATAGAAGTTTGCCCTTGGCTGAAGAAGGAAGAATTCGGAATGGAATGAAAGTAGGTAGGCTACAAGCAAAATAATGATATAAGAGTAACAAATGTTGTAATTTCTATAAAAACTTCTATTTTCATAATTGTAGTTTACACAAAAAACACTATATTTGCAATATCTTTGTGGGTGATTCCCACTTAGACAACATAATTGTGGAATCGCGATTCCGCTTACTATATGACTTGTGTCAATTGTTCTCTGGTTCTTGAAGACCGCCAATCTCATAACACAAAGAGGACAAGCGATGGAGGTTCACGTTCGTAAAGGACGTGAACCGTTCCGCTTGTTTATTTGTGTAAGGCTACTTGGCGGTCGCCTAAGAATCATAAACAAGTTGTGAGCGGTTTGCGTTCTTTTTGTTTTTTATATTATAAGGTGTATGACTTCAAAAGAATTAGAAGAAAAAGCTAAGAAAACCGACAAGAACTACATTAAAGATGATGGAGTTGTATATATAAAACTTTCTGACGGAAGACTATGGTGTCCTAGTTTACAAGCCAGAGGCACTAAATATGAAATTACTGAGATTTCTCTTAAAAGTATGAGAGACAATACAATACGCACCAAGGATTTCGTTGCTATTGATTTTGAAACAGCCAAGAGTTATAGTAATCCTTGTCAAATAGGCATTGCTGTTGTACGTAATGGAATAATTGAGGAATCGTTTGAAAGACTAATAAAGCCAAGAGATAACAAATATTCTCGTGACACTATTAAAGTACATGGAATCACTCCGGAAAGAACAGAAAACGAAGATGAATTTCCAATTGTATGGAATGACATCAAGCAATATTTTGAAGACGAATATATCGTTGCTCATAATGCAAAATTTGACATTTCTGTTTTACAGAGTGTGTTAGATGAATATAAAATTGACTATCCTTCCATTAGAAGCTGGATGTGTACATGTGAGCTCGTACACAATTGGCCGCTAGGTGTTGCATGTGAAGCTTTTGATATAGAATTTGATGAGGAAAAGCATCATGGAGCAAGGTACGATGCAGAAGCTTGTGCCAAGATCTATTTATCCATAGTTAATAATGAGTCGATTGTGCCAAATTTCAATGCTGATGAAGTTCGTGCTCGGCACAAAGCTGCAGAAGATAGGAGAAAAAATGTCTCGTTATTCTGTAAGAAAATTTCATTGAACAAATTGTACCCAGAGAAAGACTTGAGTATAGTGAAAAACACTGACAATCCCTTCTATAATAAGGAAATTTTACTTACTGGTGATTTTTGTATATGTGATGGAGACAGAAAAGAATTAGGCAAGGTGTTGCATGAAATGGGAGCAGGTTTTAAGGGGGTGGCATCAAACAAAGTTGATTATTTCTTAGTTGGCTCTAATCCTGGAAGTGATAAAATAAGAAGGATAGAAGAAATCAATGCCAAGGGAGGAACAATTGTAAAGATTAACGAATCTGAATTATTGGACATTTTAGAAGGTCGTAACTGGGACAAATACAAGTCCTTGTTAGCATGTCCTCAGAAAAAGACCGTAAGCTACACAATACCTAACTTGTTTGATTCTGTACAAGAGATATCAAAGAATCCTTTTTTTGATAGAAGAGTTTGTATTACGGGAAATTTCTTTATCAAGAAAAATGATCTTAAGAGAAAAATAGAAACTCTAGGAGCGAGTAAGGTTGATAATAAACTAACAAGAGACACTCATTATTTATTGATAGGTTCTGGTCCTGATGAAGAAGTTTTGAAGAGATTAGAACTAAACATTCATGATGGATGGAATCCCATTGTTCTATATGAGAATGAACTCAAAATGATACTTAGGGGAGAATACGAAAAGTTTCATACTGATAAGATCATTCGCAAAAACTTACATTTGACAAAGAATCATTACTATTTTGAAGCTCCTGTGATTATGGGAGAGGAAATGTCTTCAAGAATAACATCTCCAGTTATATACGATGAGTCTGGTTTAATAAATCCATTGTCACAAAAAGAAATATTTATTGCTGGTAATTTATCTGGTAACATAGAATTGTTATCACAAATCATTGGCAACATGGGTGGATATGCAAATCGCATATACTATGAGGATACGAATATCATTCTACTAGGAGATTCCACCTTCGAGAAAATGATAAATGGAGAAACTGATGAAACTTTATTACAAATAGAAAAAGAGTACAATAATAGTCAAAGCCCTGCTTTCAATATCCAGTTCACTAGTGAGACGGAATTATTATGTTGGGTTAATCGTAGGTTAAAAATGATTGAAAACAAATATGGGAAAGGCTTTTTGGAGAATGACAATACGGCTCAACTATACAATAAATACATAGAAAGTAGAAAGTATAATAAATGAAAGATTAATATGTAGGTATTAAGTCAAACATCAAGTTCCCAAAGACCACCATATCTTTGGGAACTTTTCTTTTCCCTTTTCTCAAATGCAAGCGAAGCGGTGAGATGAGAATGAGCAACAATGACAAGAATCTCTGAGTTATCACATTATCCTCTCCATGACCTCGCAAACCTTGTTCATCAGCTCGCAGTCAGCCTTTGTAGGGTGCTCGCTCTTGGGACGGTCGTGCCAAGGTGCAAGGATGAGAAGTGAGCCTTCTGCGACGCAGTCAATGTCGGAGGGGATAGGCTCGTCGGAGGGAATGAGGGGTGCTGACCTGTACCATTCGGGAACGTATTGCGACATCACACAGTGTGAGGCATCGGATGGCTTGAAGTATTCCGACATGCTCTCCCCATGCAGGATGATGTGGGGATAGCGATTCACTCTCAACGCTTTCAGCACTTCCTTCTCGCTCCAGCTGATGAAGGGCGAGACAAGAATAGCGCCCTCTTTTTCGCAGAGGGTGAGCAGGCGAGACAGCTCTGCTATGAGTGCCTCGCGAGTGACTGAGCGCGAGATGCGGACTCTCACAAGCGGGCGACCGCTCTGAAGGAGGCTGGCGTTGCCGCAAGCGCGGAAACGAAGGTAGGGAGAGCCTGTGGCTCTGTCGCGAAGGAGGAACTTGGCAAGGAGGTCGAGGTAGGTCTGTGCATAGACTGTGCCGTCGTGATGGTAGGCTTGTCGGGGGAGCGTCCTGCCTCGGTGCTCGTCCCAATATGCGGCTTGCTGCTTCAGTTCCTGCGCGAGGGGGAGAGCGAGCGGCTGTTTGAGAATGCGAACTGTGAAGAGGGCTCGGTCGCCATTCTGCTTGATCCAAAGGCGAGGTGCGTTCCTGCGGATGTATTTGCGAAGGGTGGCAATCTGTCCGTAACGGGTGACGATGCGGTCGTGGTAGCCTTGGGCGAAGAGCGGGGAGACGAGGATGGTGGGGGTGTGGGCAACAGACTCACTGTTGCTGACAGATGAGGCAGAGGCATTGCTGTCAGGGTTGGAGTCTGTGTGTCTGACTCCCATGGAGAAGTCGCTGGTTCTTTTGTAGTTCTTACCTTTGCTGAGGTCTCTATTGAGCATGTGATAACCTCCTTCTTTTGCATCGAGAGCTTGCAGATAGGCTTTTGTCACTACTGACTTTATGGCTCGAACCGTGTTGCCCAAATGATTTTTCATCTCTTCTTTCACATGAACGAGGACGTGGCAGTGGTCGGGCATCACCACATAGTCTATAATTTCAATCTCGGGATGGTACAACGGAGTTTTCTCTATTTCCTCTTCGAGGCTCATGCCCAACGGAGTGAGCCTGACAGACGCTGTGTCTTCGCAGTCGCCTGTCACGATGCCGAAAGGGCATTCCTTCCTGTTCTCAACAGTGAATGTAAGCATATAGTACCCAGGTGCTTTATAGTCATGCCAGCACGCTCTTTTTATTTGGATTTCAGAAGATGGATTCATTGTTGTTGGTCAGCGATAGTGACAGGATATAATCCAGCTACTTATTTAGAGCTAAGGAACTCATAAATACATGATTGTTTTTTTTATGTTTTTACAAAGTAACAACAATTTTTCTTCCCATCCAAATGTTTGTTGTGTTTTTTATAATTCTTTGGGAACTTTTCTTTTCCCTTTACCTCAAATGTAAGCGAAGCGGTCAGACGTCCTCAAATGGACGAGGAAGAAAAAAACTGCTTTTCGTTTGGTGGATTGAAAATAAATGCGTTACTTTGCAGCTGAAACTATAAAATGAATGGGATATGAATAAGGAGGTGATCAATATTCTGACTGAGTTCTTCAAGACGAAGCCTGTGGACAAGGTGTGGATATTCGGGAGTTTCTCGCGCGGAGAAGAGCGTGAGGATAGCGATATTGACATCCTTGTTTCTATTACGCCTGATGCTAAATTCTCGCTTCTTGACCATTCACGCTGGATTTACCAGCTGGAGGACCTGCTCAGCAGGCGCGTGGATCTCGTGAAGGAGGGCACGCTGCTGGATTTTGCAGAAGAGAGTGCAAATCATGATAAGATTCTTGTGTATGAGAGAGCCGCTTAGAGATCCTGTGCGTCTTCAGCATATTCTGGAGGCTATCAGCAATATAGAAAAGGGTGCAGAGGGAGTGACTCTGCAAGACTTGAAAGACAATGTCATATTGCGTCATGGGTTGACATGGAACATTATGGTGATTGGTGAGGCGGCAAACAAATTGACAAAGGAGTTTTGTGCTGAGCATCCTGCTACTGATTGGAGAGCTATCACAGGCATGCGCAATGTTCTGGTGCATGATTACTATCAGATAAACGAATCAGAGCTGTATTCTGTGATTCAAGATGACATTCCATGTCTGAAAACCCAAATATTGGAGTATTACGACGAATGCAAAGATAAATAGATTCAAGTTCCCAAAGACCACCACAATCTTTGGGAACTTTTCTTTTCCCTTTACCTCAAATGGAAGCGAAGCGGTGAGATGTCCTCAAATGGAGGAGGATGCAAAAAAACAGCTTTTCGTTTGGTGGATTGAAAATAAATGCGTTACTTTGCAAGCGTATTAAAAAAATGGAGAAGTATGATACAAATAGATGTAAAGAAAGAAGATTTCCTGAAGCGATTGGCTGAATCAAAAAAGCGCAAACGCGAAAGCTTGGAAGAAGTGCGCAAGGCTCTTGTTGTTGAGTATGAAAAGACAACAGGACTTTCTGCAGATAATGTATTCGTGATGTGATGGAACTGAATATAGAAGCCATAAATCGCAATGCTCCTTACGAAGTGAGACCTTTTGTGAAGGAGGGTTTTGTTACGTTCTCTACTGACTCCGGCATTCTGTTGTCTGTGGGCTTTGAAAAGTCTGACTTGATCTTGTCAGACGATGCCTACGAGTTTGCCATAGTAAATGTGGAACATAAGGCATCGCCACGTGACACTAAAGTTAAAGAGACCATCGTTGCTATTGTTGATGAGTTCTTCAACTCTAACAATAAGACTATGTTGTATTTGTGCGAAACGATTGACGGCAAACAGGCTTTGCGAAATAGATTGTTTCAAGACTGGTTTTCTGGATACAGCAAGCAAGGAAATTTTGTTTTCTTATCCACTTCGATTAGAGATGCTGAGAATGTTATGAATTATGCAACGATTATTGCAAGAAACGATAATCCAAATCTTGAAGCCATCATTTCAGAGTTCTATTCTACAGTGAAACTTTTCACAGACAAATAAAAACAGGTGAAGCTGGCGACGTTTGCATTCGTCGAGCTTCGTTTCCATCTTGCAAAACCAATAACCATAAGTTCCCAAAGCCCACCAAATCTTTGGGAACTTTTCTTTTCTCTCTTTTCAAATGGAAGCATAGCGGTCAGATGAACTCTGATGGAGGATAAAGCAAAAAATATGCTTTTCCTTTGGTGGATTGAAAATAAATGCGTTACTTTGCAACATATTATTAACGAGATGGCAAGACAACTATTATGTGCACTTTCAATATAGCCTTGGACGATAAACTGGTAAACGTGGCAAAATCGTCCTTTGCCAACGAGCAAAGCATGACTGCATGGATGGAGAAGCAAATTTCTGTTCTGTTGCTTCAATATGTATCTACAGATGTTGAGAAGCAGGAACGTAAAGCAAGAAAACATGATGCACTTATGGGGGTGATAAGCAATATGGCGGATGTTGATTGCAAGCAGGTTCATCTCAAAGAGAAATACGGAATATGAAAGTCTTCTTGGATACGAATGTGCTGCTTGAATATCTTTGTGGACGTTCTTGTAACGTTTAATGTGAAAGATTTCAAGAATGCTGACCAGACAAATGTAAAAGTGATGACGCCAGAGCAATATCTTAGAATTCATGAATAAATACTGCAGGCGAAAATGTATTCTTCTATACACTTCACCCACCAAGTTCCCAAAGACCACCAATCTTCGGGAACTTTTCTTTTTTCTTTTTCTCAAATGGAAGCGGAGCGGTCGGATGAATAGAAATAGGGGAGAATTAAAAACTCCCAAGAACCACAAAATTCTTGGGAGCTGCTGTATCTACGCATCAAAGACAATTCCGTTAGGAACGCACGTTCTTCAATGCTTGTTTTTTTGTTTGCTTCTTTTCTGCTTCGAAGAATGCTTTTGCGTCTTCGTATGTTTCAACTTTGTTTATGATGCATTCTTCTGCTATCGCATCGCCTGTTGCAATGGCATAGATGTGTTTTGTGTTTTCATTGAGCGTATTGCCTTGTGCGATACAGTCAAAGCCATAGTATTTCTTTATGAATCGTGCTTTGAGAATGGCGTTGTTGCTTTGAATGTCGCTGTTTACTGGATTGCTGATGTTGCAGCCTATGCCATTAAGCGAGCGAATTTCATAGCTGTTGCCAAACATGATTTGTACTTCTTCTATTTCGTCTTGATTGTCAGTGGCTAATACAATGACTTTTCTGGCAAGTGTCTTTTTCTTTTCTCTAACTTTGATGGCGTCAAATCCTTCGCCCCATACACCGGAGACGTTACCCATGGTCACGAAAGCGAATGGGTCGATGGACTTGATCATTTTCAGCATGATAACCTGTTCTTTCTTGCGGACAACGCTGACTATGACTTTTCTTTCGGAATGTGTGTAATATCCTTCTCCTTCAAGAATGGTGACGCCGCTTCCTGATTTGATGATTGCTTCTGCTATGGCTTTTGGGTTGCGTGAGTATATCTTGAATTCAACGGCTTGGCGATAGTGTGAAATGATGAAGTCGAGGGTGAAGCTTGATACGACAAGAATCACATAGCCGAAGATGACTCTTTGAAGGTCATAGAAAACAAAATAGCAGCTGGATATGATCATTACATCAAGCACAATCATTACTGTGCCGAGGGACATGTTTCGGTGCTTGTTGATGATGGATGCAATGATGTCTGTTCCTCCTGTTGAGCCTCCTGACATGAAGCATAGTCCAAGGCCTGCTCCTTCCATAATAGCGCCAATCAAGCTTGACATGAAGAGTTCTTCTCCTGCAAGCATTGGGCTGCCTATCTGCTCGTAGATGCGCTGGGTTCCCCACAAGAATAATGTTATGGCCAATACTGCATAGATGGTTTTGAAGCAGAATTTCCAACCGAGTTCTATAACTGCTAAAACGAGAAGAAATACATTTATGAGGAGGTAAGTGTTTTCAACTGCGAAGCCTGTTGCATAGTATATGATTGATCCTATACCTGCAACACCTCCTGTGGTCAATTTATAAGGAAGGAGAAAGAATGTTACTCCTATACAGTATAGAGCGACTCCGAATGTGATGTGAAAATACTCCCCTATTGTTGTTTTGTTCTTCTTGAGTAAGTTTATGGGATTCATGTAGTTGTGATATATGAATAATAGGGCAGAGCGCTCATGCAGAAGTATGAGGGCGCTCTGCCGTGTCTTTTACGAAAGAAAATATTGTCCTTTTGAAAGGGACATTTTATGATTTGTTTTTATGCATTCGTGACTCTTTCAAGCCATTTCACCATTCCAAGCATCACTGCCATTGAGAGCAGGCATACGCCCATGAATACTGCCCAGCAGATGCTCTGTGGCCATGCTCCAAGCATTACTGGTCCCATCCAGATGAGGCCATTGCCTACAGCTGTAGCACCGAGCCAAAGTCCTTGACAAAGTCCCTGAAGGTGTTTTGGAGCTACCTTTGAAACGAATGAGAGACCGAGTGGAGAGATGAAAAGCTCTGCGACTGTAAGGAAGAAGTAAACGGTGATGAGCACCCATGAGCCTGATTTCATTGCGTTCTGTTCTGCTGCAGGAAGCGCGTTGAACACTTCGCCAGAAGGATATCCGTTTGCTAATGCTACAACAAGAAGAACACAAAATGCGATGGCTGCGATAAGCATACCTATAGCAATCTTGCGAGGTGTGGAGAATACTATTCCCTTGTTTGCAAGAGCTGACAATATTGCCATTACCACAGGTGTGAGGACGATTACGAAGAATGGATTTACTGCCTGCCAAATCTCAGGTGCGATGGCTGAGGTGTCAACAAAGTCGCGGGCAAAGATAGAGAGCGACTGACCGTTCTGGTGGAATGAGAACCAGAAGAATATAGCAATGCCGAGCACTGCAAAGAGTGCATACATACGCTGACGTATCTCATCTGCCATTGTCTTCTTCTCCTCTGCTGTGTATTCAGCAACGGCTGAGGCTTCTTTCTTTGATGGGGTAGGGAAGTTTTTCTTGTTGAGAAGGAATATGACCAATGAGATGGCCATTGCTAATACAGATGCCCAGAATGAGTAGTGAACACCAGTATTGAACACTTCAAGGTACTGATTACAGAATTCTACTGTAGGTTCTGCCACAGTTCCGTTTGTAACCTCTGCACACCATGTTTTGATATTTGACATTTCCTCTGTTGTCAGAGTTGATGCATTCTCAATGAACTTGTGGCAAAGTGCAGGCAGCTTTGCATTGTATGTGAAACCGTTCTGTCCAAGCCACCAGCTGCGAAGGTATGGTGCTACGAATGGGGCGATGAGTGCGCCTACATTAATGAATACGTAGAAAATCTGGAAACCGGAGTCGCGATAACCTTTTACTTTGTCCAGTGTGCCGTTCTTAGCTGCTTCTTCTTCCAGATTGTCGTACATCTGACCGACGATAGCCTGGAGATTTCCCTTGAAAAGACCATTGCCGAGGGCGATTATGAAGAGTGCTGCACAGGTGAATGGAAGGAGCCATGACTGATTAGTGTCAGTAGCTGTGATTGGAATAGCCAGAAGCACGTATCCGAGCGACATCATGATAAGTCCTACGGTGATGGTGCCTTTATAGTTGCTGGTTTTGTCGGCAACAAAACCGCCAACGAGGCTGAGAATATAGATCATGGTGAGGAATGCTGATGCAATACCACCACTGACTCCGTCGCTGAGTCCGAATTTAGAGCAAAGGAAGAGGATGAGCACCGCGTTCATGATGTAGTATCCGAAACGCTCACCCATGTTGCTCAATGCTGCTGTCAGCAGCCCTTTTGGATGATTTTTGAACATGGTTTTTATTGGATTTAGGTTTTACTTTACGTTAGGTTGCTGAAGTCCATACCCCTTCTTCTTGTCCTCTACGAGGAGGAGGTATGCGAGAGCAAGGGCAATGACACCGAATATGGCAAAGATGCACATTGGAATTGTATAGTCATATTGAGTTACTTCAACTCCATCACGTACAACTGTACCTGTGATGCAGTAGTTGGTGAGAATCTTGCCAATGAGGAGTGGTACGCCACCAAGGCCAATGTTCTGGATCCAAAAGGTCAAAGCATAGGAAGAACCAAGGAGCTTAATTGGTACAATCTTTGGCATACTTGGCCACATCGCAGAAGGAACGAGAGAGAATGCCACACCTAAGATTATCATCACGAATGCTGCGAACCACCAGTAGTTTAAGATAGGGAGTGCGAAGAGTACATGAACGAGTATAAGGAGTACAGAGCCTATCATCATGATTGTTGCACCCTTTCCATATTTATCGTATATACCTCCGAAAATTGGTGTCATGATGAGGTTGCCGAAAGGAATGAGTGCAGGGAGGAATCCTGCCCAGAAGCTCTCAACACCATATTTGTTAATCATGAGTGATGTTGCATACTTCATGAATGGGAATACAGCTGCATAGAAGCAAAGACAAAGAAGCGCAATGAGCCAGAAGCCTTTGTTGGAAAGGATGAGACCTAAGTCTGATACCTTGAAAGTGTCCTCATCGCTATCAGCAGATGCTGTTTCCTGCTTGTCGAGTTTAGCATCCATTCCGCAAAATACGATGTATGCCATAAGACCAACAATGAGAAGAACGAATGCAAGAAGAAGTGGAGTTGACATGCTGAACTGGCTTGCAATCCAAGGACAAATGGCAAGAGCAAGAGCTGTGCCAAGACGAGCAACAGCTACCTGTACGCCCATTGCGAGGGCAAGCTCGTAGCCTGTGAACCACTTAACGAGAACCTTTGAAACTGTGATTCCACAGTTCTCCGTGCCTACGGCAAAGAGGGCATAGCCAACACATGCAGTGAGCACCTGCTGGTTGAGGTGGATGCCGAGGAAGTCAATGTTGAGGATTGCCTCGCCACCAGGAGCGATGTATTCCACAGCAAAATACTTGATGCCTGCACCGATTACCATGAAGGCACATGATATGATACCTGTGAAACGTACTCCCATCTTGTCAAGAATGATGCCACCAAAGATTAGCATAAAGAAATATACGTTGAACCACATGTATGCGTTATTGAACCAACCGAAGTCTTCGGCTGACCACCCCATACCTCCTTGAGCAGTGGAAATGCCTAACATGTCCATCAGTGGAGACATTGCGTCTGTGAGGAAGTAACCCCACATCATTGTGAATGACACTGTGATAAGAGCCATCCAACGAGCAGCTGTTGAATCACGTAGTGTCTTTTGAAGTTTTTCTGTCATTTTGAATTATGATTTATATGGGTTAAGCTTTTTTATTTATAACTTTATCATAGATAAAGAGAGCTATTGTAGATGCAAGACCAATGCCAAGTATTACAAGCCATATTGATGATGGATTGTATGTGTTCCAAAGGAGGTTGGTCATTTCATTCTCTGAAAGGTTCTGCGACTGAGCAAGCTGGAGGAAGTACTCGTTGCTTGAAAGTCCATCGGCAATCTGGACACCCTTTTCTGCTGCGAAGCGTTCTGCAAGTGCAACCTTGTCTGACATGGACTGATAAACGCCTCCTGAAATGAAGCCTGCAAGGACGTTGCCTATGAACACAGGAATAAACGAATATCCCATGTAGAGAGCCTTCTTGTCAGGAGAGGCAATCTGGCCAATGTACTCGGTAATCTTAGGACTACCAGCCATTTCTCCGAGTGAAAAGATGAGAATTGCAAGGATGGTGAAGAGCACGTTCTGAGTGAAGAGCGTGAGCGCCATACCGATAGAGCATACCAGGAAGCCAGACATCATAGCGCGAAGCGGTTTGAGACGCATTACGATGGAAGATACTGCAATCTGGAAAACGATGATGTAAAGCGCATCTACATTTGTTATGAATTCAGCATCCATCACTCCAGGCTTAGGGCTGTAGTTCTCGCTGAAGAATGGTGCATTTGCAGCAAAGAAATCGTAAATGCAGCTTGTGTCAACCCATTGAGTGATGAATACAGGAAGTGTGAAGAAAAGCTGGTTGTACATTGTCCAGAAGCCTGCCACGATGATAAGGAAAATCAGGAACTTAGGGTCGTGGAAGATGGACAGCATGTTCTTGAGAATTGTTCCAATGGTCTTCATCAGCGGCTCTTTCTCCTTCGCCTCCATCTGGTCGCGACCAGGTTCCTGGTAGAACAAGAGCATCAGGAAGTTGAGCGAGATAATGCCTGATGAAATATAGAAAATCAGGTTGCTGCTTTCTTTGAAGATTAGCGTAACCATCGGACCGATGAAGGCACCGATATTCACCATCATGTAGAAGATACCGAAACCTATTGATGAATTTGATTCGTTGGTTGTCTTTGCAATCGTAGCTGAGATGATTGGCTTAAAAAGTGCTGCTCCCAATGCAAGGTATATATAGACGAGGAACACGCTTGCATAGGTTGAGAACTGAGGCATAAGTATGAATGCCGATGCATAGATACAGAATGCAATAGTAAGAACTTTCTTGTATCCGTATCGGTCACTTATTGCACCAGTGATGACAGGAAGGAAGTAAAGGATACCTGTACCCACTCCCATAAGTGTGCCTTTCTGCGATTGTGAGAAGCCAAGACCTCCAAGGTCTGTAGAGCGAGTGAGGTAATTGGCAAAAAGCATGAAGAATCCATACCATGCCCAGCGCTCGAAGAGTTCGATTGTATTGGCAACCCAAAAGGTTCGTGGAAATTTTGTCATAGTGGTTTTGTTTTTATTATTCTATGCCTTGATACTTTTCTATTTCGCCTGGCTTTAATTCTTATTTTAATTGTGGATGCTCAGGCTTGACATATCTGTCGAGCCAGTTGAAGAAGCGACGCTGCCACAGGATGCCGTTCTGTGGCTTGAGCACCCAGTGGTTCTCGTCTGGGAAACAGAGGAACTCAGATGGGATGCCGCGAAGCTGAGCTGCATTGAATGCTGACATTGCCTGAGAAGTGACGATGCGATAGTCTTTCTCGCCCTGGATGCAGAGGATTGGAGTGTCCCACTTGTCTATGAATCTGTGAGGTGAGTTCTCAAATGTCTTTGGATGACCATTCCAATATGCTCCACCCATGTCCCAATTCGCAAACCACATTTCTTCTGTCTCAAGATATTGTTGCTCAATGTTGAAGATTCCATCGTGAGCAATAAATGCTTTGAAGCGTTTGTTGTGATGTCCAGCAAGCCAATATACGGAGTATCCTCCGAAGCTTGCACCAACACAGCCAAGTCGATCCTTATCAACGTATGGAAGATTTTCAGCAGCATCATCAATAGATGTGAAATAATCATCCATGCAATGGCCTCCATAATTGAGAGAAATCTCCTCGTTCCATTCCTTGCCAAAGCCTGGAAGACCGCGACGGTTTGGCGCAACAACAACATATCCATTTGCTGCCATGATCATCATGTTCCAACGGAAAGACCAGAACTGTGATACAGGGCTTTGTGGCCCGCCTTCGCAGAAGAGAAGAGTTGGGTATTTCTTTGTCTTGTCAAAATTTGGAGGAAGGATAATCCATGAAAGCAAATCTTTTCCGTCAACAGTCTTTGTCCAGCGAGGCTCTACTGTACCCCAATCAATGTTTTCCTTGAAGTACTTGTTTTCGTTAGTTAATTGATTTGCTGTGCCTTTCTTTGCAGATACAATATAAAGCTCAGGCGCTTCACACATGCTTTGACGAGAACATAGAAGAGCATCTTTTCCGAAGTTCTGAACGGATGTGTAATCATATTGACCTTCTGTTAACTGAACGCTTGTTCCTTTTGCTACGTTTACAGCATGAATATGAGTCTCGCCATGCCATACCCCATTGAAATATATAGTTTTGCTATCTGCTGACCAACAGTAGCTGTCCACGTTGCTGTCAAAGTCTGATGCAAGCTGACGGCATACTCCTGTCTTTATGTCCATTATGACTAAACGATTCTGATCACTTTCGTATCCGTCACGTTCCATGCTTTGCCATGCAATATACTTTCCGTCAGGGGAATACTGAGGGTTGATGTCGTATCCTGCAAATGTCATTCCTCCCACAACAGGTGCCTCTGTGTTCACTTTCTGGTTCTGCAGAGATTCTGTATAATCGATGGCAGGACGCTTATATCCTTCTGGCTTGCAAATGTTGCGAGTTTTGCCGGTCTCAATATTATATATGTATATGTCTGCATCTGTAGAGCATGCATAGTCCTTGCCTTCCAGTTTGCGGCATGTATAGGCAATCTCCTTGCTGTCGGGTGAGAATGTGAGTTGTTCCACACCTCCAAATGGTTTCATTGGACACTCGTAAGGCTCACCTTCAAGAATGTCTTTTGTTCCTGTAATGGCTGTGCCATCAAAATCAGCAACATAAGAGTGCGGAATAGTCTCAACCCATTCGTCCCAATGACGATGCATGAGGTCTGTTATCACTCTGCCACTAGCTTTCTGAAGATCAGGATAAAGATCACTTGTACGCTTTCCGTATTTAATGGTTTTCACCAAGATAACCTTTTTTTCGTCTGGGGAGAAAGTGAAGTCGTCCACGCCATCAGGCTCGTTAGATAATTGTTTTCTGTCAGAACCATCAGGCAACATGGAAAACACCTGCATATTGCCTTCCTTGTCTGCTCCAAGAAAAGCGATGCGCTTGCCACCATCAATGAACTTTGGTGCAATTTCAGATGTGTTTGCTGTTGTTAGACACTGCTCACCTGTACCATCGCTATTTAAAACATATATTACAGTGTGGCTTTTATTTTCTGCCACACTGTAATATGAAACATTATATGTAATTTTCTTTGTATCAGGTGATACACTCGCACCTCCTACACGTCCCATAGCCCATAGTGCTTCAGGAGTGAGAGTGCGATTATCAATTTTCGGTGTTTGTCTTCCTATGAAAGTCTGAGCACCGGCATCAATGGCGTTCATAGCTATCAAAGATGCTAAGATCAAGGTTTTCAAATTGTTCATTACTATGTATTACTGGTTGTTTTGGCGAGATTCCTGCTGCTGACGGAGAATGTCCATTTGCTTCTGCTGCATAGCTTGCAAGCGTTCCATCATGCTTGAAGTCTTCTTTTTTCCAGCAGCATTCTGCTTGCGTTCAGCATGACGTTTCTCAAGTTTAGCAAGAAGCTTAGCGTCATCTGTAGTTTTGCGAAGGAACCACATGATAAGCACAGATGTGAGACCTGAAATGAAATAGTACCAGTTCAAACCTGCACTGTAGCTATTGAAACTGAAGAAGAAGATGAGTGGCATAAGATACATCATCCACTTCATCATGCCCATTTGCTGCTGTTGCTCAGGAGTCATGGAGTATGACTGCTGTTTCTGGGAAATGTAGCTTGAAACAACAGTTGAGAGACACCATAGAACACAGAAGATAGAAAGGTGATCGCCGATACCCCAAATGTTAACGCCCCAGCTGATCAAGTCATCGTATGTTGAAAGGTCATCTGCCCAAAGGAATGATTCTCCTCGCATAGCTATGTAGTTAGGGATGAAGTTGAAAAGGGCAATCCAAATAGGCATCTGAATAACCATAGGCAAACAACCGCCCATTGGGCTCACGCCATATTCACTGTAAAGCTTCATTACCTCCTGCTGCTTAAGCATAGCATCCTCTGGCTTTGAATACTTTGCGTTAATCTCATCCATCTTTGGACGCAGCACACGCATGTTTGCTGATGAAAGATATGATTTCTTCATCAATGGGAATACGATAACCTTTACAATAATTGTGAGAATTACAAGAACAATTCCCATTGGCAAGCCGAGTCCAGTGAGGAAATCAAATGCATAGAGGAAAACAAAACGGTTGATCCATTTTACTACAGGCCATCCGAGGTAAACCAATGACTGAAGGTCAAGGTCAGCATCCTTTGCTATGAATTCCTCATTTTTAGCGAGTGTCTGGAAATCATTAGGACCAAGGTACATGTGGAATTTTGTAGCCTCTTCACCCTTAGCATCAAAGCTTGCAGCAAATGATGTTTTGTAAGTCTTAAGGTATGCCTTGCCAGCCATCAAATCTTCTTTTGTTCCCTTTTCAAGAGCAACAGAAGACATGTTGCTAATTTTCATAGGCTTATCAGCAACAAGGACTTGGCTGAAGAACTGAGTCTTGTAAGCAATCCATTTTGTTGACTCTTCAAACTCATCTTCTTCATCATCTCCACCGTTAGTGTTCAATTCATGTGTGTCACCATCAGTGTCGCGATAAGTGATTGTGCTGTAGCGAGTCTCAAAATCATAACCCTTTTCCTGCTGCTTCATGTTCTCTGTCCAGTCAATCTGCATGCTGTTTGTCTTAGAAGGGAAGAAACCAGCTAAGCCGTTAGCCTTGACAGTCATGTCGAGAACGTATGAATTTGGCTTAAGTGTATAGCTTATATCAAGAGATCCGTTAGAAACTGGGAGATGCATAGTTACGCCATCAGCCTTCACGTCCTGAGCAGTAAAGAAAAGATCAGCAGTGGCAATGTTTGCTGATTTGCCATCCAGCATGATGTTCATGCTTTGGTCATTTTCATCAAAAAGGATGACGTTGCCGCCATTTTGACTCTTGTATTCGCTGTCTTTCAATTCAACTTTCTTGAGCTGACCACCCTTGTTGGTGAGTGTCACTTTCAAAAGTTCATTTTCAATGACAGTTGCACTTTCTTTGCCTGTGCGTACTTCGAAAAGAGGATTTAAAGAGTCCTTAGCCTCTGCCTCTTCCTTTGCAATCTTTTCCTTCTGCTTTGCTAATTCCTTTGCGTTTTCTACTTGTGCAATGGAATCCAGGATGCGCATTTCTTCTTCCTGCTTTGGTCGCTGATAGTTCTCCCAAGCCATAAAGCCGAAAACTACCAATGCCATGAGGACGAAAGCTGTAAGCGTGTTCTTATTCATTTCTTATTTTTAATTGTTTTTTGTTTTCTCTATTGCGGCCTTCACAAAACTCATGAAGAGTGGGTGAGGCTTGAGTACTGTAGATGAATACTCTGGATGGAATTGAGTTCCGATGTACCATGTGTTAGCAGTACTCTCAACTATTTCAACGAGATCACTTTCTGGGTTGATACCTGCACTTATTAATCCTGCATTTTCAAACTCATCCTTGAAATCGTTGTTGTATTCGTAGCGGTGGCGATGGCGCTCTACGATCTTTTCTTTTCCGTATGCAGAGAAGGTCAAGGTGTCCTTCTTTACAAGGCAATCATAACCTCCCAAGCGCATAGTTCCGCCCATGTGAGTTATATTCTTCTGCTCCTCCATGATATCGATGACATTGTGAGATGTTGTCTCGTCCATCTCTCTGGAGTTAGCATCAGTGTAGCCAAGTACGTTGCGTGCATATTCGATGACCATCATTTGCATACCAAGACAGATGCCAAATGTAGGCTTGTCATTTTCTCTGCAATATTTGGCAGCAATAATCTTTCCCTCAATGCCACGTTGTCCGAAACCTGGGCAGATTACCACTCCTGACATATCTTTCAACTGCTCCTCCGCGTTCTCCTCTGTCAGTTTCTCAGAGTTGATGAAATGGCTTTTTACCTTGAATCCATTGTAGGTTCCTGCGTGCTGAAGCGATTCGAGAATTGATTTGTATGCATCCTGAAGATCATATTTTCCAACCAATCCTATATGAAGAATCTCTGTTGCCTTGTTTCTCAAGTCAAGGAATTCTCTCCAAGCACCAAGGGATGGAGTAGGACCTATGGCCATGTTCAGCTTTCTCAGAATGGCAACATCAAGAGCTTGCTCCTGCATCTTCACAGGCACTTCATAGATTGATGGCATGTCGATAGACTGGACTACGCAGTCACGGTCAACATTGCAGAATGAAGCAACTTTCATCTTCAAGCTTGTGGACAGATCTCTTTCTGCTCGCAGAACGATGATGTCTGGCTGGATTCCTAAGCTTTGAAGCTCTTTTACGGAATGCTGAGTAGGCTTAGTCTTCAGTTCGCCAGCAGCTGCCAGATATGGGACATAAGTCAAATGCACACATACTGCATTGTTGCCAAGTTCCCATTTCAGTTGTCTTATGGCTTCAAGAAAAGGAAGACCTTCTATGTCACCAACTGTACCGCCAATTTCTGTAATGACAAAGTCATAATTGCCTTGACGACCGAGTATGAGCATGTTGCGCTTTATCTCGTCAGTGATATGAGGGACAACTTGTATAGTCTTACCCAAATAGTCACCGCGGCGTTCCTTGTCAATGACACTCTGATATATTCTTCCTGTGGTGATGTTATTGGCACGTGTTGTCTGAATTCCTGTGAAACGCTCGTAATGTCCGAGGTCAAGGTCAGTTTCCACTCCATCAATCGTAACATAGCACTCTCCGTGTTCATACGGATTCAATGTGCCAGGATCGATGTTTATATAAGGGTCGAACTTCTGGATAGTGATGTTGTAACCTCTTGCTTGCAGCAATTTGCCTATTGAAGACGAGATTATACCCTTGCCAAGTGAGCTAGCCACACCGCCAGTCACGAAAATATACCTTGTGTCTGCCATAATTTTGTGTTGTATTTTGATTAAAAATCGTGCAAAATTATGAAAAATAATTAAAAATTACAAAGTAATACATCATTAAATAACTTTTTGTATTACTTTTGCACTTAATTAGTCGGTGCAAGTCACATATAGGTGGCAATGTACTAAAAAAGATTAGATAAAATATAACTATAAAATGAAAACAAAACTCCTCATTTTCTTTGCACTCGTAACAATGGCAGTTGCAGTAAATGCAAAGAAGTATCCAGAATTAAAGTTTGAGAAAACAACTGTAGATTTGGGAACATTCTGCATGGATGATCCAATCCAGAAGGTTACATTTAAATTTACTAATGTAGGAAAAGCCAAGCTTGTCATTAATGCTGTTCACACATCATGCGGATGCACTGTAGCTGATTATCCTAAAGATTTTATTGCTCCAGGTGCATCAGGAGAGATAACTGTGACATACAATGGCACAGGCAAGATGCCAGGACGATTCAAAAAGAACATCCAGATATTCTCAAACTGCAAAGAAGATCTTATGCGAATCTTTATTCAGGGAGAAATGACAGATGTCCCTGTAAGCAGCAAAAAGAAGAAATAGTTTTTTGTTGAAGTGGGAAATAAAGAACTTCTACTTATCTTTTCCCATACAGCAAAAAGCTTTGCAGCAATGCTTGATTCCGCATTCTTTGCATAAAGGCTTTTGTGCCTTGCATACATAGCGCCCATGAAGGATTAGCCAGTGGTGCGCCCTTGTCATGAGTTCATCAGGAATGTTCTTGATGAGCTCTTTTTCTACCGCAAGGGGGGTGGTGCATTTTTCTGACACTAAGCCAATGCGGTGGCTCAGACGGAACACGTGAGTATCTACAGGCATTGAAGCTTGATCGAAGACAACAGCAAGCATCACGTTTGCTGTTTTTCTCCCTACTCCAGGCAATGAGACAAGTGAATCGAAATCGCTTGGAATCTCTCCTCCGAATTTGTCCACAACAATCTTTGCCATCTTTACGAGGTGGTCTGCCTTGTTGTTTGGGTATGAAATAGAGCTTACGTATTTCAGAACATCCTCTTTCGTGGCTTGGCTTAGTGAAAGTGGAGTAGGGTATGCCTCGAAAAGAGCAGGCGTAACCATGTTCACTCTTTTGTCGGTACACTGTGCGGAAAGCATTACTGCACACAGCAGTTGAAAGGGATTTTCAAAGTTAAGCTCTGTGTCAGCTTCTGGCATGGCAACTTTGAAATATTCAATGAACTCTGTATAGCGCTCTTTCTTTGTCATGGCTGTGGGGAATATATCTTTTTTGTGTATGTTTTCTTTGCGTAGATGTTTTAGCGTAAAAAAGAATGGGGATACAATTGCTTGCATCCCCATGTCTGTTTAGTTCTTCTATGTAACTGGTACGTTGAAGCTTTATGCCTCAGCTACTGGCTGGATAGAAACTGTGCTACGGTTGAGACGACCACGCTTGAATACTACAACTCCGTCAACGAGAGCATAGAGAGTGTCATCCTTACCGATACCTACGTTCTTACCAGGATAGTGCTTTGTACCACGCTGACGAACGATAATGTTGCCAGCCTTAACTGTTTCACCACCGAAGTGCTTAAGTCCGAGTCTTTTTGAGTGTGACTCACGGCCGTTCTTAGAACTACCTACACCTTTTTTATGTGCCATGTTGAAAAACTGTCTGAATTAATTAGATTAATGAAATTGATGTGTATCACTCAAATTCTTTTGTGTTCTGTCTTTGCTTATGCAACGATAGACTTAACGAGAACCTCTGTGAACTGCTCGCGGTGACCATTGAGCTTGCGGTAGCCCTTACGACGACGCTTGTGGAAAACGAGAACCTTGTCACCCTTTACGAGTGGAGAAACAACCTCAAGGACAACCTTAGCGCCCTCTACAGCTGGAGTTCCTACTGTTACTACACCGTCGTTGTCAACCAACAACACTTTCTCAATTTCAACAGTTGCATTAGCCTCTACATCCTTGATGTGGTGAACGAAGAGCTTCTTGCCCTCCTCAATCTTGAACTGCTGACCCTGAATTTCTGCAATTACGTACATTTTGTTTTAATTGTTTTAGGGTTGGGTCGGTAGGCGAAATGCCTCGTGCATTTACTTTTTCGAGCCTTTCCGACATAAATCGGCTGCAAAGGTACGACATTTCTGTCAATCGAGCAAAAGATTTTGCAAATATTTTTGTTCTTCTCGCTAATATTTGGAATATGCGGTTTTATATGCTGTATATGGATGGTATTGTTTACATTCTACCGCCACCAAAGCCTCCAGCACCGCCGTTTCCTCCGCGTTGGCCGCCGCCGTTTCCTCCGCGCTGGCCTCCGCCTTCGCCTCTTTGACCTCCCTCGTTGCGTTCGCCTCTGCTTGCACCTGCATCTGGACGCTCATAATATCCGCTTTCCATTCTTTGCTGACGAAGGTTCTGGCGTGCTTGCCTGCTGCCAAATGTGTTGAATCGGTAGATAAGCGTACCCATGAAGTATGAGTGAACGCTGTTGTTCTCTGTGTCTCGGCGTGAGTAAGCGCTGATGCTTCGGCTGATGTTGCTGCGCTGGTTCAGGATATCATATACCTGGAGAGTTGCTGTCATATTCTTCTTTCTGAGGAATCGATAGCTGACCTGTGCATTCCATATGAGCTCGTTAGTGTTCATTTCAGCAGAGCTGTAACCACGGCGGCTGCTCATGTTGATGTCAGTGTTGTAGCCAAAGCCGAATGGGAAGTTACCTGTTGATGACAAGCCGTAGCTGAAGTTATAGTAGCTGCTGTTACTTGTAGGAACGAGCTCATTGTTTGTCTTCTGCCAGTTGAATCGTCCATTAGCTCTCACATCAATGTTCTCCAGACGCATAGTAATGCTCAAGTTTGAGTTTATGCCATTGTTCTTAACCGTGTTCTTGAGCGTCTGCTTGTTCTGGTATATGTAACCCACGTTGTTCCTGAAGTTATATGATACACGCATGCTTGTCGTAAGCTTATCCCATCCGAGAGGAGTGTTGAATCCAGCTTCTGCACTCGCATTCCAGTCACCGTTGATGTTCACAGGCTGGCTTCTCTGTCCACCGGTTTCAGGATTGTATTCCGTTTTGTTCTCTATGCTGTTAAGTGTATTGCTGTACGAAATACGTCCATTGATAGACTGCTTTGTCGCATCGAAGTAACGGTTGTAGTCAGCGCTGAAATTGTTTGTGAAAGAAGGCTTCAAGTCTGGGTTACCCTCACGAATGTTCAGCGGATTGCTGTTATCTGTCAAGTTGAACAAATCCGTCATGTTAGGCTGCTGTGAATTGCCTCGGTACGAGAAATTCAGAGTGTGGCGATTTGAGAATCTGAAGCGTACATTAGCAGTAGGAGAGATGCGTGAGAAATTGCGGCTTGCAATAGTGTCAAGCCCCTGGTACTGATACACCATCTTCTGGTTCTGCTCCTCGATTCTTAAACCTACAGTAGCGTTAAGCAGCTGTGTGATGTAGCGCAACTGAAGATCGATGTTGTGAGTCTTGTTGATGTTGTCGCTGTAACGTGACAGACGATTGCTTCGGAAATTCTTGATGTCCATAGTGTCAGGGAACTGACCATGCATCTGGTAGTAATTCCAAATGTCTTTGCCTATTGCATCAATTTCAGCAAAGTCGTATGTGTTACCATCGCTGTGACGCTTCTGATAGCTGTATGTGTAGTTGAGCTGCAGATAAAGCTGCTGGTTCTTGTCTATGTTTCTGAAAATAGGCTCATTCCAAGAACCGCCTATAGAGTAGCTCTTGTTGTCCGAAGGATTGTCTCTCAAGCGGAAGGTAAGGTCTGTGGAGTCATTCCTCTGGTAGTAGATAACGTTGGATTGGCTCCAGGACTTGCTGCCATTGCCGCTTGTCGCACCATTCAGTCTGAGACTCACATTACGTCCGGCAAAGCCAGTAGGCGTGTTGTCTCCGAACCATGGCGCACCCTTGAGGCGTCGGTTGAGCGTCATGTTGCCCTGCCAGCTGTATGAATCGCCGTCAGACCAGTTTGTGGAAGCGTTCTCGTTGATCTTTATGTCATGGCTGATTTTGTCCAGTTCGTCCAAAGGATTTCTCACGCCGTTTTGGTATGGATCGTCGTTGAACTGAGCACTCATGTTGCTGGAATTGCTCTTTGTCTTTCCGAGGTTGAAAGAAGGTTGGAAGAGCAAGGTAGTAACGGAGTCGATCTTCCACTCAAGCTTGAAGTTTCCGGAACCAGAATTGTTCTTATTGATGTTCTGGTTACGGCTGTTGTTGAATGTTGATGTTGTGTTGAGCCAGTTCTCCGAGCTGGTCTTGGTGCGTGTGTCACTCTTTCGGTAGTTGTAAATAAGATTTCCTCCAACCTCAAGCTTCTCTTTGCTTCCATACATCAATCTTGCGCCCAGCTGACCGTTGGTGTTGTTGCCATTGCCGCCTCCGCGATCGCCAGCGTTTCCAATGTTTCCTGTAATTGTGGTCTGATAATTGTCGCGGAAACTGCGCACCTCAGCTCTTTCCTGATACTTCTTCTCGGTACCGTATCCAGCGTTGAAGTTGCCGTTCCATCCGTTCTTGAATCCCTTGCGAATGGTGAGATCCATAACGGTCTCCTCATTGCCGTCATCGATGCCGGTGATGCGAGCATTGTCAGACTGACGGTCGTAAGTCTTGATCTTCTGTATGATTTCTGATGGCAAGTTCTTCATTGCCATATTCTGGTCGTTGCCGAAATACTCCTTGCCCTCCACCAAGATTCTCTTTACGGTCTTTCCGTTCACCTTGATGGTTCCGTCCTCAACTTCCACGCCTGGCAGTTTCTTCACAAGATCCTCCAGCACACTTCCTTCTGGCAGTTTGAAAGCGTCTGCATTATATATTAATGTGTCATCCTTGACCTCCACCTCTTGCAGCTGGGCAGTAACGACAGCCTGCGCCAGCTCGATAGTTCCAGGCACGAGCTTTACGGTACCAACAGTCACGTTGATACCAGAGCTTTGACTGATGGTTATTCTTTTGAACAGATTATGATAGCCGATGTACGACACCTTTATCACATATGTGCCCATCTTGAGGTTTTTGATGGCAAACGAACCGTCTTCGTTTGTCGTTCCTCCAGTCACCATTTTCGTAGAGTCTGGAGTCATGACCATAACTGTTGAGCGCATCAAAGGCTCGCCGTTTTCATTGTCAACGATTTTACCTCTTAAAGTTACTTGTGCCATGGCGGAGCTTGCCACCGAAATCAAGAATGCTGTTAGAAGAAATTTCAAAAAGTATTTCATTAGTTAGCTATATTTTGTTTGTTAGACGTAAAAGGATAAAAAAGGTTTAATTCATGTTAAAGAAAATTTATTATTAATTAAAAATATAGTTAAATGTTGTTTTTTTTGAGGGAAAATGACTAATTTTGCCATACTAAATCACAAATATAAAGTAATTCTAACATTTTAATCAAAAAAATTATTCTTATGTCAAAGAAATGGGTATGCCCAGTTTGCGGCTATGTTTATGAGGGAGAGAATCCTCCAGAGAAATGTCCACAGTGTAAGGTTCCAGGTTCTAAGTTCAAGGTAAAGGAAGGAGACGGACTCAATTTTGCATGTGAGCATGAGCTTGGCGTTGCAAAAGCAATTCCAGAGAGCGAGGAAGGTGCGTTCGTTCTTCAGGGACTTCACGATCACTTCAATGGTGAGTGCTCTGAGGTCGGTATGTATCTTGCAATGGCACGTGTTGCTGATCGCGAAGGCTATCCAGAAGTGTCAGAGGCATTCAAGCGCTATGCATGGGAAGAGGCAGAGCATGCTGCTAAGTTTGCAGAGCTCCTTGGCGAGATTGTTTGGGATACTAAGACAAACCTCAAGAAGCGCATGGAAGCAGAAGAAGGTGCATGCGCAGCTAAGCTCGATATTGCTAAGGTTGCTAAGAAGCTTGACCTTGATGCTATCCACGATACTGTTCATGAGATGGCTAAGGACGAGGCACGTCACGGTGCAGGCTTCCAGGGTCTCTACAACCGTTACTTCAAGGACTAATCGTTTTTCCAGCACATTATTATTTATTACATAAAAGATGGCATGTGTGAGCATGCCATCTTTTATCTTTTTTCATCATTTTTCCGTTTTTCTGCTTTTCCACTTTTCCGATCTCTATCTTGTTGCTACAAACAGAGTGGAGCTGGATGCCGTTTTGCCGTTGCATGCAGTCTTTACGCTGATGCCTACAGACTCTCCAGAGCGAGCCTTCTTGCAATATATGCGTCCCGTGTAGCGAATCTTCTGTCCAGGCTGGAGGTTTGTGGTGAGCGAAGGACTGGTGTTGTAGTCTTTCTCATCATCAATGGCAATGCTGATTGTCACGTCATAAAGAACAGAATTGGAAACATTTGTTATGTAGCTCTCCACCTCAAGAGTCTCGCCCTTGTTTGCGTATCCGTCGCCATTAGCATCGGTGTATGTGAGGTCGGAGATTGTTATTGCAGATGTTGGTACAGCGTCAGAGTAAGTCGAATTGCCGTAGTTGTAGCTGTCGTTGCCAGCTGTTGAGCCATTGTAAGCGCCGCCGCCAATCTGGTAATCCTGATTGCCATAGTATCCGCCATTGCCAGAATTGCCATTGCTGTAAGTTGTTGTCTCGTTTGATGTGTTTGGGTAATTGTAGGCATCGTACTGTCTGCGTGCAGACTCAGCCTCAGCCTTCTCTTTTTCCTCGATAGCAGAAGCTATGCCCACGCCAAG
This sequence comes from Candidatus Minthosoma equi, assembly GCA_018064885.1. Lineage (GTDB taxonomy): Bacteria > Bacteroidota > Bacteroidia > Bacteroidales > Bacteroidaceae > Minthosoma > Minthosoma equi. The sequence goes on from JAGHUI010000054.1 coordinate 29,919, forward strand.
CACAGCGCCTATGCCCATGCCGATGAGGCTTCCGAGTGCAGCATTGTCGCCGCGGTAGTGACCGTGATGGTGATAGCCATGACCTCCTGAAAGCCAGCCGATGGCGCCACCTATGTCAGAACCGATCATTGCTCCTGTCACACCGCCAGCAGCCTGGTAGCTGCTTGAGCAGCTTGCTAAGAATACGCAACTTGCCATTGCAAGTGTCATGATGTTAGTCTTTCTCATAATCTTCCTTTTTTCTTATATTATCGTTATTGTACTTTCCTCAGATTATTCATTGTTTATGAAATCGTCGATGAGTTGGCGTGCTATAGACATCTTGTCTGGAATAGGCGGCATATTGTCTTTGCCGAACCATCCAGCGCGATTGAGCTCCTCTTCCTGAATACGGATATCTCCGCTTTTCCAGTCGGCGGTGAATCCAATCATTACTCCGCAAGGATAAGGCCAAGACTGACTGCCGAAGTATTTGAGGTTTTCTATCTCAAGCCCCACTTCCTCTCTCACCTCGCGAATAACACATTCCTCCAGTGTCTCTCCTGTCTCCACGAATCCTGCCACGAGTCCGTACATCTCGCTTCGGCGGAAGGTTTTTGCATTCACCAGCAGAATGCTATCTCCTTTCCTGATTCTCACGATGATGGCGGGCGACACCTGCGGCCACACTTCCTTTCCGCAGTTAGTGCATTTCTTGCTTATGATGGTGGAACGCTTCATTGGCGCTCCGCACACTCCGCAGTACCGTGTCGATGTGTTCCAGTAAAATAGCTCTGCAGCCTTTCCTGCCATGTCGTAAACGTGGTGAGGCAGCAGGTTCCACGACTCCCTGAGTCCTACGGTGTGCAAGTCCTTCATGTCCGAGGGCGGTGTATTGAACTGGCATGCCATGCAGGGATGTCCATCCATCGGCGGCAATTCCTGCTGCGGAGTCCAATCTTTAACGGGCAATGGACATTCCTCGTACAGAGGTATGGAATATGTGTCTCCTTTTTTCTCCAGCAAAATGTTATTGCTGATGAACAAGAACCAGTATGTTCCGTTGTTTGCCATTGTTTATCTTGTATTTCGGGGCAAAATTACAGATAATCGCAACATTGACCAAATATAAAGTGTTTAATTTCGTTAAGATATGATGTAAAGTTTTGTGTTAAAAAAAAATATTCTTAATTTTGTACAATTAAATTTTTACAAATCAGATAGCCATCCCAAAACGATGACACGTTACAGACAATTACACATATATATATTATTAACGCTTTTCTCTTTCTTTGCATTAAACATCTATGGCCAGAAGGCAAACAAGAATGTTAAGCCAAAAAAGGGCGAGCGTTCAGAATTCGTTGCAGACATACAGCCTGATCATATTGCGAGAAAGGCGCGTCCAGATCGCCATCCTAAAGAGTTGCCAATGCCAAACTTGTTCAGCAAGGGTGGCGGCAGGCATGTCTATGGCAGCACAGGCTTGCATGGCATCGACGTGAGCCACTATCAGGGTCGCATCGATTGGGATCAGGTGGCTCGTGACCCTAATGCAGGCTATGTGTATCTGAAAGCAACAGAAGGCGCAAACTATACCGACGACACATATCAGCGCAATTTCAGCGAATGCAAGCGAGTTGGCTTGAAGGTGGGAAGCTACCTCTTCTTCCGTCCTAACACATCCGCAAGCGTCCAGTTCGAGCAGTTCCGCTCCGTCGTCAACACTCGCCAGCAGGATCTCATACCTCTCATCGATGCCGAATCGATGAATGGAGTGAGCATCGCCACCTTCCAGTCGCGCCTGCTTGAGTTGTGCCAGCTGCTCGAAAAGGAATATGGGAAAGCTCCTCTCATCTATACCGGACGCAATTTCTACAACAAGAACATTCACGGCAACGCCAAGCTTACAAGCTATAAATTCTTCATTGCAGCCTACTCGATGGAAGAGCCTCAGCTCTACGGCGATGAGGATTATTTGATGTGGCAATACACCGCTCAGGGACGTGTGCAGGGCATTCGCGGCGATGTGGACATGAGCCATTTCGTTGGTTCGCATACACTCAAGGAAATCCTGTACTAACGCAAAAATGCCCATTAAACTTGTAAAAAACACCTAAGGAGAGAAAATTTTTCAAGAAATTATCTCTTCTTTTATTTTTATTTGTTACTTTTGCAAATGGTAAACTGTGTTGCAGCAGTTTCAGCTAACTATGGCTTATAACATTTTTATTAATTAATAAAATTTCATTATTATGGTTTATTCTAAGGAAGTACAGGAAATGTGCTGTGTAGCCAAGGGTCCTAACCACGGACCAGCTCCAATCCCAGAAGAGGGCAAGTGGATTCAGGCTAAGGAAATTAAGGACATCTCAGGTCTTACTCACGGTGTGGGTTGGTGCGCTCCTCAGCAGGGTGCTTGCAAGCTCACTCTCAATGTTAAGGAAGGCGTTATCGAGGAGTGTCTCGTTGAGACAATCGGTTGCTCTGGTATGACTCACTCTGCTGCTATGGCATCAGAAATTCTCCCAGGCAAGACTATCCTCGAGGCTCTCAACACTGACCTCGTTTGCGACGCTATCAACACTGCTATGCGCGAGCTCTTCCTCCAGATCGTTTACGGACGTACACAGTCTGCATTCTCTGAGGGCGGTCTCATGGTAGGTGCTGGTCTTGAAGACCTCGGTAAGGGTCTCATCTCTCAGACTGGTACTCTCTACGGCACAAAGGTTAAGGGTACTCGTTACCTCCAGCTCACTGAGGGCTACATCACTAAGATGTTCCTCGACGCTGACAACCAGGTTTGCGGTTATGAGTTCGTTCACATGGGCAAGTTCATGGACGCTATCAAGAAGGGTGTTCCTGCTGACGAGGCACTCAAGAGTGTTACAGGCACATACGGCCGCACAAAGGCTGAGGACGGTGCAGTTAAGAGTATTGACCCACGTAAAGAATAATTTTATTTACTATTGGACAATTTACGATTGACTATTTTTTCTATTTAGACATTCTTTGATTTGTTCATTTCTATTCGTAAGAATCTAAACAATGACAGAATCCGAGTTGAAGTTTAGGCTAAAGCAGTTTGCGTTGCGGATCATCCATCTGGTGGACGAAATGCCATACTCAACTTCTTCGAAAGCACTTGCTAATCAAATCATGCGGTCTGGCACATCACCATACGCCAATTATTGCGCAGCATGTATCGCCAAATCAGACAAAGATTTCATTAACAAGCTGAAAATGGTCGAAGAGGAACTTGACGAAACTTCACACTGGATTGAGTTGATAGGCGAGAGCGGCATTAAACCAAAAGAACTGTTAGACAATCTCTACAAAGAGAATATAGAGCTCCTGAAGATTATTGTTGCCTCCATTGTCACTGTCAAAAGAAAGATGCTCAACAACGAAATATCACAATTGTAGAAATATGAAATGTATTCCCCGTCGGTATGAGAACATCTCAATAACCAAAGGAGTATTCAAAACATCAGTGTTTCTGTAAAAATGAACAAATAAAATGTCTCAATAAATAAATAGTAAATAAAAAAATAATCCTAATAGTAGATAGTAAATAGCAAAATAGTAAATAAGACTATGATTAGAGAAGTAAAATTTGAATCTCAGGATCGTCGTATTGCACAGATCCTCGCATGCCTCAACAAGCACGGCATCGCATCTATCGAAGAGGCTAACGAAATCTGCGACAAGGCAGGTCTCGACCCATATATGACTTGTGAGGAAACTCAGATGATTTGCTTTGAGAACGCAAAGTGGGCTTACGTTGTAGGTACTGCTATCGCTCTCAAGGAGAAGGCTAAGGACGCTGTTGAGGCTGCTAACTACATCGGTGAAGGTCTCCAGTCATTCTGCATCCCTGGCTCTGTAGCTGACGACCGTAAGGTAGGTATCGGCCACGGTGAGCTCGCTGCTCGCCTCCTCACTCCAGAGACTAAGTGTTTCGCATTCCTCGCAGGCCACGAGTCATTCGCTGCTGCTGAGGGTGCTATCAAGATCGCTCAGATGGCTAACAAGTCAAGACCAGCTGACAAGCCACTCCGTTGCATCCTCAACGGTCTCGGCAAGGACGCTGCTATGATCATCTCACGTATCAACGGCTTCACATACGTTCAGACTCAGTTCGACTACTTCACAGGCGAGCTCAAGATCGTTAAGAAGACTCCATACTCAAACGGCCCACGCGCTGCTGTAAACTGCTACGGCGCTGACGACGTTCGCGAGGGTGTTGCTATCATGTGGCACGAGGACGTTGATGTATCTATCACAGGTAACTCGACTAACCCAACTCGTTTCCAGCACCCAACAGCTGGTACATACAAGAAGGAGCGCACTCGTGCTGGCAAGGCATACTTCTCAGTAGCTTCTGGTGGTGGTACAGGTCGTACACTTCACCCAGACAACATGGCTGCTGGTCCAGCTTCTTACGGTATGACAGATACACTCGGCCGTATGCACTCTGACGCTCAGTTCGCTGGTTCTTCATCAGTACCTGCACACGTAGAGATGATGGGCTTCCTCGGCATCGGTAACAACCCAATGGTAGGTTGCTC
>JAGHUI010000004.1 GCA_018064885.1 Candidatus Minthosoma equi
GTCGCAACAACTGGCACATCCATCACGGAGCACACCAGATACTCATCTGCGTAAGCGGTGAAGGCATCTATCAGGAATGGGGCAAACCTGCCATCCGACTCCATGCAGGTGACATCATCGACATCCCTGAAGGAGCAAAGCACTGGCATGGAGCAACCAAGGATTCATGGTTCCAGCACCTTGCAAGCCATGTTCATGTAGGTGATCCTGAGAGCAACGAGTGGCTAGAACCTGTTTCGGACGAACAATACAACGAAGCAAACAAGGTTTCGAAATGAAACACAGACAGAATAAGGAAAAGCGTAAGCCTCATACATTCGCTTCATGATAATCATGGCTTCATTCACATCATTTGTGATTGAAGCCATGATTTTATATAACAGTTGGAAAAATATTTTCGAATAAGATTAAGAAATTGTACAATATATAATAATTTTTGTATCTTTGCACAAAATTAGTTTTTGAATAAAAGGAAAAAAACTTGCGCTTATATGTCTGACAACTTATGCTCGCGCAACAAAGAGAAATAAAGAAAGCAGTTGATGTGACTGTATGTAATAAACACAAAAGCGGTGTGAGTCACACCACCTATAATAAACAATAAGGTATGTTGATAGTAAGAAAAGCAAAGAAAAAGATCGTTAGACCTGACGGAATGCACGAGGCATGGATATACCAGTCTCCTGCCCAGCCAATCATTCCATTCCAAGACTTGATTGACGAATGCTGCGTGGCATGCGGTGAGCATCCAGCCAAGACTACAGGTGTAGTGCGAGCAATGGTTGACCGCATCGCAATGTATCTCACGATGGGACGCGCCGTGCAAATTGACGGCATTGGCACTTTGAAGCCTGTGATAAATTCCGCATCAGCTTCCACTGCGGAGGAACTTGATGAACCTACTATTGCCATCAAGGGTGTGAAAGTGAGATTCTACCCTCATGCTCCGCTTCAAGAAGCTATTGCAAAGAATGGCTATGAATATCAGCCTGAGCTGGATCAGAAATGAAGCATGGCTATGATATTGAATATGAAATCTTGAACAATAATGAGCAGCAAGAACATAGAGCTATCGGATGGTAATGTAGAGTATCATCCGTTGAAACCTTTTTTGCCAGAAGGCTGCAAAGTGCTGTTCCTGGGCAGTTTCCCTCCTCAAAGAAAGAGATGGGCAAAAGATTTTTGTTTCTTTTACCCAAACTTCATCAACGACCATTGGAGGATTGAGGGATTACTGTTCTTCGGCGACAAGAATCATTTTGTCGATACTGAGAATAAGACGTTCAAGCTGGCAGATATCGTTGCGTTCCTCGAAGAGAAAGGCATTGGTTTCTATGACACGGCTACAGCGGTGAGGCGATTAAAGGACAATGCATCGGATAAGTTTCTGGAGGTGGTTGAGAAGACGGACATCGCAGCACTTCTGAAATCCATTCCAGAATGCCGAGTCATTGTCACCACAGGAGAAAAAGCAACTGCTACAATATGCGAGACTTTGTCTATCAGCAAGATGCCAAAGGTTGGCGAACACGTTACCATTCACAATGAAGATCTTCCACAGCACGATATAGCCCTTTATCGTCTGCCCTCTTCGTCACGTGCCTACCCATTATCTTTAGATAAGAAAGCAGAGGCTTACAGCAAGATGTTTGCTTTCGCTGGAATAATATGAACACAGGGTACACCCTAGTTAATAGTAGAAAAGTTGAGCTTTTAACTTGTAAAAGCAGGATAGTTTTTGCTACCTTGCTTTTTTTTCGTACTTTTGCAAAATAAAACTAAAACTATAACGAAAACGATAACGATAACGAAAACTATAACGAAAACTATAACGAAAACTATAACGAAAAACTATATGAAAACTATAACGAAAAACTATATGAAAACTAGGCTTTTCTTCTACATTGTCGGACTATTGCTGAACATCGGCTGTTATGCTCAGCCCAAGCTGGAACATCATGGAGATTGGGCAAGAATCACAGCTAATGGCAAACCAATGCTCATGATTGGTGGTGAATTGGGCAACTCCTCTGCTTCTACGCTCGAAGACGTGCAGCGCAACTTTGCGCATCTGCATTCACTTGGTCTTAATACTGTCCTTGCGCCAGTCACATGGGAACTGATTGAGCCAGAAGAAGGCAAGTTTGACATGACTTCACTCGACAACATCATTCAAGAAGCCAGACGCAACGATCTGAAAGTGGTGCTGCTGTGGTTTGGGGCATGGAAGAACAGCATGAGCTGCTATGCTCCAGAGTGGTTCAAGCGTGACACGAAACGCTTTCCAAGAGCCCATACACAAGATGGCAAACCAGTTGAGGAGGCAAGCTCGCTAAACAAAAATGTGCTTGATTCTGACCGTCGTGCCTTCTGCCGAATCATGGAGCATCTGCGCGACTATGATAAAGAACAGACAGTCATAATGATACAGGTAGAGAATGAGATTGGCATGATAGAGGTTCCACGCGACTACTCCGCTGATGCTACCAAGCTATACAATAGTGCCGTTCCTAAACAACTGACAGATTATCTGACAAAAAACATAAATTTACTGCACCCATACATCAAAGATAAACTGAAAAAAATGCCGCCTTATAAGGTGGAACATAATTGGACATCTCTTTTTGGCGATGACATCTATACTGAGGAGATTTTCCAGACATGGACATACGCTACCTACGTGCAGCAGCTGGCAGAAGCTGGACGCAAAATCTACAATCTGCCTATGTATGTTAACGTTGCGCTCAACAGCCGTGGTCGCAAGCCAGGCCAGTATCCTTCTGGCGGTCCTCTGGCTCACCTTATTGACCTGTGGCATTGCGGAGCACCATCCATTGACGTACTTGGCGTAGATATATATGATATAGGATATAAGGATTGGCTCAACCGCTACCATCTGCCAAACAATCCGCTCTTCATACCAGAGATTCGCCTTGAGGACAAAGATGCCATGTATGCGCTTTATGCCTTCGGACATCATGGAGCCATGGGATTCTGTCCATTCAGCATTGAAGACTACCCACTCTATGCCAAAGCATCAAGCAAAGACATGACCACTATGGATCTGAGCCAGGACGACCAGCTTAATGCATTCTCCAGCGACCATGCAAGCAGACCCCTCTCCCCTATCGCCTCCATTTACAAGCTGTTGCGCCAAGCAGAGCCACTCATCATAGAGCGACAAGGTACAAAAAATATGGATGCCGTACTTCTTGACAATAACAACCGTGAGGCAGAGATCATAACGCCTGATGGCATACGCCTCACTGTGAAGCACAGCTATTCTCTCGGTTGGGAGCCTGGAGCCAAAGACGAAACATGGCCAGAGGCAGCATGCATAATCATGAGGTTGGACAAGGAAGATTATCTCGTGCTGGGCAGTGGCATTGTCATCACGTATTCCCCTGCTGAATCATCACCAGCATGGCAAAAGGGCGATGCCCGCATTGGTCTTGCAAAGTGTGAAGCTATCAATTATGAAAAAGGCAAGATGCACGTTTTGCGCCACCTGAGCGGCGACCAGACACATCAAGGCAGACACATTCGCATCCCTGTGGGACAATATGAAATACAACATTTTAGATTGTATAGGTATAAATAGTTTCTCCACCTCATCATGTGAAACCTTCATGCCTATTCAAATGTCACATTCTCCACATGATTGCCTACGAAGCAACGCATGATGTCCCATGTCTTGTACCAGGCTGGTTTGCCAGGCATCTTGTCATGGATGTGAGTGCCGTTGATGCGGAGGTTCTCGAACTTCACATTCTTTTTTTCTGAAATTCTGCTACAAAGATAGTTATTTAGTTCAAAAGAATATCAAAATCAGAGTTTTTATTTATCTTTGCAAAAAATATGGAAACAAACAAAAAGGACAAACTGTATGTTTTTACCAACGATTGCTAACAATCTAACTAATTCTATTAACTTATATGAATACAAAGTTTTTTCTTCTATCTAATCGGACTATTGCTGAGCACATCGGTATTTGCCCAGCAGACACAGCAAAACGGCTATACCGTGGCTGACGAAGGCGCATGGTGCTGGTTTGCCGACCCTCGTGCTCTGCACTATGAGAATGAGAGCGGCACTATCAATGCCACCTACATTGGCTACATCGACTACCACGGCAGTATCAAGGCTACTCAGGTGGATTGGAAAACCAACACCACGAGCGAGGTACTGATTCGCAGCTGGTTCCAGCCAGACGACCACGACAACCCTGCCTTCCTGGTGCTGCCAGATGAGCGCATCATGATCATTTACTCCCGCCACACCGACGAGGCATGTTTCTACTACCGCATCTCGCACAAGCCAGGCGACATAACCAACCTTGGAGATGAGAAGCGACTTGCCACAGCCAACAACACCACCTACCCTAACCCATATATCCTCAGCGATGCCCCTGACCATATCTACATGTGTTGGCGCGGCATTGGCTGGCATCCAACAGTTGCTCAGATGAGCATGCCAGACGAAAATGATGACATCAGCTTCACATGGAGACCATACCAGATGGTGCAGAGCACAGGCGCACGTCCTTACGCTAAGTACATGAGCAATGGCAAGGACAAAATCTATCTCGCCTACACCACTGGTCATCCTGACAATGAATACCCAAACTGGTTGTATTGCAACGTGTTTGACATCAACGACAAATGCCTCTACGACCTCAACGGCAAGAAGCTTTCCACTGTGCAGAACGGAAAGTTCAACGTGAACAAGACCGACAGCTATAAGAGCCAGTACCCTGCCACAGTGGTGGATGCCACATCCAACCGCCGCGACTGGATTTGGAACATGGCGTTCAGCAAGGAGGGCAACCCTGTCATTGGCATGACAAAGATTAGCCAGGACAAGCAGAACCACGAGTACTACTACGCAAAGTGGAACGGCGGCAAGTGGAATGTGAGCTTTATGGCAAACGGCGGCAAGTATTTCCACCACAGTTCAAACACTGAGAACTGCTACTCATCGGGCATGGCTATCGACCGCGACAATCCTAACATCGCCTACTGCGGTGTGCCTGTAGAGGGCGACTAGGCACCATGCACGAGATATGGAAATACACTCTCGACGATGCTGGCAAGGTTGTAGCGTCGGAGGCTATCACTAAGAACTCTAAGAAGACCAATGCCCGTCCTTTCGTCATCGAAGGTACACAGAATGCCAAGGATGGTGCCGACAGGCTCCGTCTCACATGGATGAATGGCGATTACTACTACTGGATTGTCAACACAACCTACAAGCAGGCTTACCCTACCAGCATCATGGCTGAGTGTGCAATGCCTGTGAATGAGACAAATGCCGAAGGCACAACCATCTCCATCGACCTTGCCATGAACGCAAGCAACTATACTGGCGATCAACTGAAATTCAACAACGATATCGTGTGGGGTGTGAACAGCAAGCAATACTCATACGTGAGAATCAATGGCAAAGAATACACAAGCCAGAATGTACTTGGCACCGCTGACAGCTGGCAGACAGAGAACACAGGCACAACTGGTGGCACATGGCTGAGCAAGACAAAGCTTGGCAAATTCAATCTCACCATGACTGCCGATGGCAAGTATCTCACCATCTATCGCAATGGCATCATCGACCAGAAGATTGAGTACGCTGGCTCTGTGAGCAAGGCTAAGACTGCTGGAGGCGCAACCATTGAGGCTCAGGAACTTTCTGCTAATGCCGCAACACAGAGCAGCATCAAGAATAACATGCGTGCTTCGCTCGACAAACTTGACTAGACTGGCAACACAGCGGCTGGCTTTGCAAGCAACAAATTCGGAAAGCTCGACTAGGGGCTGCTCAAGGACATGCGTAGCTACACCGTATTGCTCAAGGCTAACGCAGAAGGATGTGTGTGATGCTCAAAGCATCCCCTTTCAAGCAAAGGAATATGCACAAGAAATAGTGAATGGCGACTTTGAGGGCAGCTATGCTCCAATGGCTAACAGCGGTGTGAGCTGTGACCGCGCCATCTACGCTCCTGAGGGTTGGACAGTAGAGTATAGCACTCGTAACGAGAACGACCTCACCTCGATGAAGAGTGGCGGACCTGTACTACAGCAATTTCTTTGCCAGCAAACCTCAGAACACCAACGGAGGCAAGCAGACCATGTGGGTGCGCCAGCGTTGGGGCAGCTCCATCATCACTCTCTACCAGGAGGTTAAGCTGCCTGCTGGCACCTACACTCTGAATGCTGACATGCTGGCAAGCGCCTCAGCAACAGGCTACTACTCTCGTCAGGCATTCGCAGCTCGCAGCATCATAAGGGCGTGAACATTGTCCGTCATTCAGATAGCACAGTAAGCAAGATTATTATTCAAGATAAAAAACAATTGATTGATTTATATCCGAAAGAAGAAAACACTAAATCAGCTTCTCTATTTTCTTATTCTCCACATCGGGTAACACACGTTTCAAGTGGTCAATGATGCGTTCGCGTGACTGCTTAGGAGTTCTGCCCTCAACCTTATCTTTTATCGGGAATAAATCAGGGTACATGGCTTCTGGTGTGCAATAACGAGCAACTTCCCAACCGTATGGTTCTCCCTTCTTTGAGATAAGATATTCAAAGTCAGCTATGCATACATGAGTACCCATCTGCAACTGAGCAATCAAGCCATCAAATGCCATTCCATTCTTCTTATTTACAATTGACTCCTCTGCTGTTTCATGATTAAGTTTGTTCTGTGCAGGATAAATGTTTTTCTTCCTGCTTAGCGTAAAGCCACTCGCCACTTTAAGTTGTTTAGATAGCATAGATTCATTCTCAACCAGAACCTCATGAATATGGCGCGCATCCATCGTTTCCTTCTTTAGAGGAAGCTGAGAACGTCTCCAATTCATGAAATCAGGCAACCATTCCATACTCACATATCCTGCTTTTTTCTGAAAAAACTTACCGTATGCCGACTCCCAATTACCAATGATTGGTCCCTTCCATTGCCAAGGTCCATTTTCCATATCATAGCCAAACAACAACTCGGGAGGTGTCATCTCCTCAATAGAGAATCCTGGGATTCCATTCCTGAAGAAAGGCAAGAATCCCCACTCTTTTATCAGCGCTTCCAATTGTTCCTGGCGCTCTATTACAATGCCAAATCTATCCATATTTGCAAAGTTACACATTTATTTAAAAATAAGATGTACAGATAATACCTATGTAAACAAAAATATCAAATAATCATATAAAAATTGTATATATATGATATGAAATGAGTACCTTTGTACAAATAAATAATTAAAAGAACATGAAATCTGCTCAATTAAGACTTAAAATCATTTGTATAATGGCTTTTACTATGAGCCTTTTAGTATGTAACGCACAAAATGTCAGCAAGAAGAATAGTGTTGACACATTCACAAGCGTCAATGGTACCAATGTTAACATGCATTGCATCAAACATGGCAGCCTCAGCATTAATGTGGGAAACAAGTGGATTTATATTGATCCTGTTACGGACAAAGTTCCACCTGTAACTGATTATTCCACAATGCCTAAGGCTGATTATATTCTTGTAACACATGAGCATCCCGACCATCTTGACGCCAAGGCTATAGAACAGCTCACAAAAGAAGGCACAGTACTTATTGCAAATCCCCGCAGTTGTGAAATTCTCGGTGGCAAAGGTGATGTGATGAAAAACGGCGACATAAAGAAAGTAGCTGATTTTACTGTTGATGCTGTGCCTGCCTACAATATATCTGCAGACAAACAGCAATTCCATCCAAAGGGGCGTGACAATGGCTACATCCTGACCATCGAAGGGCTACGCATCTACATTGCAGGTGATACAGAGCCTATCCCTGAGATGATAGACATCAAAGACATTGACATTGCGCTTCTTCCATGCAACCTCCCCTTCACTATGACGCCAGAACAGTTGGCTGAGGCAGCAAAGACGATTCGTCCAAAAGTGCTCTTCCCTTATCATTACGGCAATACAGACATTCAACAAGTTGTGAAACTGCTTAATGGTAGTGGCATTGACGTTCGAATAAGAGAGTATCAATAATTATGAGAGAAGTCTCCCATGAACCTGCTCATGCATGAAGATACATCTTTATGCCATCCTCTTTCATACCACGTGTATATTTGCAATCAAACAGATTGGACATGACGGAAAACCGCACATACATTGCCATTGATCTAAAGTCTTTTTATGCATCCGTTGAATGCGTGGAACGAGGACTTGATCCATTGACTACCAATCTGGTAGTGGCAGACGAAAGCAGGACAGAGAAAACCATCTGCCTTGCTGTTTCGCCATCGCTTAAAGCATACGGCATTGGCGGTCGAGCACGTTTGTTCGAGGCTGTTCAGCGTGTCAAGGAGGTAAACTATGAACGCCGAATGAATATTCCTCAGCATCAGTTTACTGGCAAATCTACAAATGACAATGAGATAAAGCAGCATCCAGATTGGGAACTGGATTTCATAAGCGCAACACCCCGAATGGCGTTCTACATAGAATACAGCACTCGCATTTACAAGATTTACCTCAAATACATAGCCCCAGAGGATATTCATGTGTATTCTATAGACGAAGTGATTATGGATGTTACCGATTATCTCAGCACATACAAGATGACGGCTCACGAGTTAGCCATTACCATGATTCGCGATGTGCTGAAAAACACAGGAATAACAGCAACTGCTGGCATCGGAACAAACATGTATCTTTGCAAGGTTGCCATGGACATTGTTGCAAAGCATATCCCTGCAGACAAAGATGGTGTGCGCATTGCTGAACTGGACGAGATGTCGTACAGGAAAAAACTTTGGAATCATCGTCCGCTGACAAGCTTTTGGAGAGTGGGCAGAGGCATTGCCGACAAGCTTGCTATGTATGGGCTGGACACAATGGGCAAGGTTGCTCGCTGCTCAATAGAAAATGAAGACTTGCTCTATCATCTGTTTGGTGTCAATGCCGAACTGCTTATTGATCATGCATGGGGATGGGAACCAGTAACGATGGAATATGTGAAAGCATATAAGCCAGAAACTAATACCATGAGCAGCGGTCAGGTGCTTCAGGAGCCATACACCTTTGAGAAAGCAAGGAATGTGGTGATGGAAATGGCGGATGCTATCTCGCTCGACTTAGTTGACAAACATCTTGTAACCAATCAGCTTGTGCTGACAGTAGGCTACGACACAGAGAGCCTCACACGTCCTGAGATAGCTAATAAATATCAGGGTGAGGTAGTAATGGATCACTATGGTCACCCTACCCCAAAACATGCTCATGGCACAGCAAATCTTGACAATCATTCATCTTCAGGCAAAGAAATAATTAATGCAGTTATCTCATTGTATGACAGAATAGTCAACAAAGATTTATTAATCCGTCGCTTGAACATAACATCCAACAATGTAATTACAGAAGAGAAAGCAAAACAAAAAGCCTCACAACCTGTTCAGCTCGACCTCTTTACCGACTACGAAACATTGGCAAAGAAAGAAGAAGAGAAGAAGTACAAGCGCGAGAAAGAACGAAAGATGCAAGAGGCACTTCTTTCCATAAAGCATCGTTTCGGAAAGAATGCAATTCTCAAAGGCACAAGCTATGCAGAAGGAGCAACGGCAAGAGACAGGAACAAACAAATAGGGGGACACAAGGCGTGAAAATATTGGTAATATTTTCGCGACTTGTGGGGTGCAGTGCTCGATTGGTCGGAGGACAACGAAGGAAGGCCGAACGAGCAAGCGCCAAGCACAAAGGGGGATTAAGGCGTGAAAATATTGATACACAAAATCATATGAAAGAAGATTACGATGACATAATAAACCTGCCGCATCATGTTTCAAAGAACAGACCTCAGATGTCTATGTATCAGAGGGCTGCCCAATTTGCACCTTTTGCTGCACTAACAGGGCATGATAAAGCAATTGAGCAAACAACAAAAGATAATGTGGAAAGTTACGAGAATAACTCATAACCTTCCACATCACGAACATATTATTTACTAACTTTATTCTTTATTATCATTATAATACTACTTTTTCATTTCGCAGCAATGTTCACGCTTGCCGTCTTGACCTTGTCGCTGGTGCAAGTCACAACAACATTGCCCTTCTCCTTCGTGCTCTGCACAATCACCTGCGCATAGCCATTGAAAGCAGGGATGCTGAACTGCTTGCAGTCCTTGTCCTTTGGATGATCCTCGCCCAGATAAGAAGGGTCGCCATTGCCTACGCCGATGATGCGTCCCTCGCCTTGCAGAGTGAATGTGAGCTCGTTGCAAGCATCTGGCACGAATCTGCCCTTGCCGTCGTGAAGCGAGATGTTGATCACGGCAACGTCGCGTCCGTCAGCATTGATCTCTGTTCTGTCGGCAGCAATCTGCATCTTCGCAGCAGCATTCGTTGTCTCTATCGTCTCAGTCATCACAAGCTTGCCTTGCTTGTAGCCCTTAGCTACAACCTTTCCAGGCTGATATGTTGCTTTCCACGTGAGGTGACCATTCTTAGGCATAGCCTTGTGCTCCAGTTTCTTGCCGTTCACAATCAGCTCAACCTCGTCGCAGTTGCTATACACCCACATGTCAACTTCCTCTCCCTCATGACCTTGCAGGTTCCAGTGAGGGAACACATGAAGCGTAGTCTTATCTGTCCACCACGACTGCAGATACCATGCCTCGTCCTTCCAGAATCCGCAATAGTCCAGAATGCCGAACTCAGAGTCCGTAGCAGGGTAAGAGAGTGGGTTAGGCTCGCCGCGATAGTCGAAGCCTGTCCAGTAGAACAAGCCTGCAGCCCAGTCGTGATCGGCATAGAACTTCCATCCTCTCTCAATCACGTTCTCCACGCCCTTCTCGCCGCTGCGGTTTATGCTCTGCATGTGTCCTTCCTTCTTCTTCTCGTCCTTGGCGAACTCATACACGCCACGAGTGCCACAGCCTGTTGTCTCCTCTGTGCCCACAATCTTCCAGTCTGGGTGCTGGTTCTTGCGGTTCACCACATCGTTCTGGATAATGTAGTTGAAGCCAACCACGTCCAGCGACTTGATCATCTCTGTGCCTCCTGCGTTAGCCACTGTTGAGTGACGAGTAGGGTCGAGCAGATGAGTATATTCACGCATGGAAGCAGCAATGCGCACGCCCATGTCGCTGTTCTCCAGTCCCCATTCCTCGTTGCCATCGCTCCACAGGATGACGGAAGGGTGGTTGCGGTCGCGCTTTATCATTGTCTCGAGCAAGCGCAGATGCTCTGCGTTCACGCCCATCAGTCGGTTCTCGTCTATGCACAGTATGCCCTCGCGGTCGCAGATGTCGAGCAGGGCAGGAGTCATTGGATTGTGCGAAGCGCGATAAGCGTTGCAGCCTATCTCCTTCAGCTTCTTTATGCGATACTCCTGCAGTGCGTCAGGTATTGCAGAGCCCACGCCAGCGTGGTCCTGATGATTGTTCACGCCCTTCAGCTTCATCTGCTTGCCGTTCAGCACAAAGCCCTTGCTTGCGTCGAACACCACCTCGCGAATACCAGTCGTGGTAGTGTATTCATCCACCACTTTTCCGTCCACGCTCACCGTTGTGATCACCTTATACAGATATGGGTCGTCCGTGCTCCACAGATGCGGATTCTGCACCTTCATTGTCTGCCTGCAAGCACCTGTCTGCTTTGCAATGAGAGGCAGCATTGCCTCGTCAGTGCTGGCAATCTCCTTGCCCTCAGCGTCGATGAGTCTCTGCTTCACGGTGCACTTCTGTCCCTTCAGCGAACCATTGTTAACCTCAGTCTCCACCGTCACCACAGCGCTTGTGTATGGGCTGTGAATGTCTGCATACACGAATGTGCCATAAGGAGCCACGCCCACTTCCGAGCGTTTCTGAAGCCACGCATCGCGATAGATGCCCGCACCCTCGTAGAACCAGCCCTCCTCAAACGTAGCATCGGCACGAACGCAGATGAGGTTGTCCTCACCATATTTCACATAGTCAGTCACGTCAAATATCTGCGAAGCATAGCCGCTTGGCTCTGTGCCCATATACACGCCATTGAACCACACCTTAGCGTTGCGGAATATGCCATCGAAGCGAAGCTCAAGGTGCTTGCCCATGTCCTCCTTGCCAATGTGGATAGTCTTGCGATACCATCCCACGCTGGTCTCCGGATACTTATATCCCACCGTCTTGTAGCCATGCGAATGGCTTGCCGTGCTGGCATAGGGAAGGGTAGTCACCCAGTCGTGAGGAATGCGCACTTCCTCCCAAGCCGAGTCGTCGAACTTGCTGCAGTATGGTCCTTCGTTATGAATAGAGCTTGCCTTGGTCAGGTAGTTGAAATACTCTGTGCCATTGCCGAAATCCTTCATCGGGTCGCTGGCATTGCCGAGAGAGAACTTCCATCCCTCGTCCAGAAGGATAGCCTCTCTGTTGTTCTGCGCATTCATGCCCATAGAAAGCATAAGCGCTATGAATATCATTATTTTTCTCATTTTACTAATACTTTTTTGCCATCAATTATATAAATTCCTTGATGAAGATTACACTCGTCATTGAACTTAATTCCCTGAAGATTATAAATAGCGTGATCAACAGCATGATTGTCTGTCATTACAGATTCAACAGTTGTATATGCATCCCATCCTGGCATCTTATCAAGAGTAATCGTATGTTCGTCTGTCATGCACTTTTTCCACTCTGCAGCTGATGTCTGATTGACAAATCCGCCGTTCCATGACTGATACCATGGCATCCACCATGACCACATAGCTTCGTCTGCAACTTGGCTTTCTATGTCTGGAATCGGTCCATTCTCTGCCAAAGCAATGATTTTCTTTCCCTTAGTAAGCGCCTTTAGTTTGTCAAACATAGGATAATTGCTTGAGTAGTCATATTTTTCGTTGTAAATATCTGTTGAGACAATATCAAAGTATTCCTCACCCGGACACCATTTGTCGCCAACGTTACAATCTGCATTCCAATCCCAGATAACATTTCGCACACCCTTCACATTCACCATTTCATCATAGATAAGTCGGTAAAGTTTCTTGCATGGCTCAGCACCCTTAGAACCCCACCAGAACCAGCCGCCATTGGCTTCATGAAGAGGACGGAAAATGCAAGCCATATTCTCCTTCTGAAGCTGAAGGAAATAGTCGGCAACGATATCTATATCCTTAATGATGTTCTTGTAAAGAGGAGAAGAAGTGTTCCATGTGCCATCACTGTTCATTGCAGATGTGAAGTTGAACGACACTCTATCTGTATAGAATTCATTGGTTTCACGGCTTGGATCACGCCAATGCCAAGTGAAATCAGGTATTCCGCCTTGCTTCCATGTGTCTTTTGCAAGCGAGATAACCTTTGCTGCGTAGTTCATCATCCACGAATCCTTCTTATCTATTGACTGACCTGTAGAGTTCATGAAATCGAAGCCCACAAGAGCTGGATAGCGACCTGACACCTTATAGACAGCTGCAACATCCTCGTGAGCCTTAATATTCTTGCCGTTAGTACCATCCATGCTGCCAGTCATCATGCCAGAGATTGTGCGCTTGCCGAAATTCACCTTGAGAAAAGCATAAAGAGCTTTGGCCTCAGGAGTAGCATTTTCTGTTATTGGGCTATCAGATATTTCAAATGCAATGCTTCCGCCATCAGCAGTCTCAATGCGAATGTAATCAATGTTGAACCATGTCCAGCTTGGAGAAATAACAATTTCATTGCTGCCTTCGTTAAGAATGAATGTACCTATTTCCACCTCAGCATATCCGTTTGCCTTGAACACAGTAGCAGCTCCATTGATCTTGCACTTTATGTCCTTCTGTCCGCCAATACCCTCAGCAGCCACAAAGATTTTGTATTTCTGACGCTTGGCAATATCTACGGTAAATGTGAGAGATGCAGATTCTTCTGTCATTCTCACAGCTTTCTTGCCAGAATACTTATTATCCGAAACAACTGTGCATGTGGACATCCTGGCATTTTCTGCCTCATACTTCATATCCTCTGCCTTCATGTTCAGCATGAACAATGGACAGAAAATAATGATTGCTAATGTTAGTAATTTTCTAAGCATTTCAATAATTGGTTATTTAGTTAGTTTTCTAATGATTTATTTCCATGGCAAAGTTACACATTACATTATATATATTATTGTACTATAATATCCAATTATTGCCTTTGCAACATTTGAATCACACAAATAACACAAAAACATACCATAAATCTCATTAAATCATCCTATATTTGCATAAAAATATTACTTATCAACAGAAACCAACTATTATGAAGAATATTATTAGTTATGTCATTTCTGCCGTAGCATTAGCATCAAGTCTTACGGCACATGCGCAATCAGAGCTTTACCCAGAGCACTTCGACCTTGAAGAAGTCACCCTCTTGGATGGCCCTATGAAAACTGCAATGGACAAAAATGTCCAACACTTGCTTCGATATGACACCGACCGCTTGCTTACTCCTTTCATTCGTCAAGCAGGTCTTTCCGACAAATCTGGCAGCAAATATTATGGATGGACATCAAAGCATCCCACATTCCCTAACTGGGGCGATTCTGGCTGGAGCCTTGAAGGTCATGTTGGAGGTCACTACATGTCTGCCCTTGCTCTTGCATACGCAGCTTGCCATAACGAAGCCTCACGCACAAAAATTAAAGACCGCATGGATTACATCCTTAGTGTTCTAGAAGATTGCCAGAACGCATACAGCACCAGCACAAATGGCATGAAAGGATTTATTGGAGGACAGCCTATCAATCAAGTGTGGACAGGATTGTATAACAACAACATAGACGCTTTCCGTCAATATGGAGGCTGGGTGCCATTCTATTGTCAGCATAAAGTGCTTGCAGGATTGCGCGATGTTTATTTGTATGCTGATGGAGAAACGGCTATTAAGGCAAAGCAGTTATATCGCGGTTTAGCCGATTGGAGCGTGAATGTCGTTTCTAAACTTGACACGAACACCATGCAGCAAGTGTTAGGTTGGGAACATGGAGGCATGAATGAGACGCTTGCAGATGCTTATCACATTTTCAAGAATGATCCTGATGTTTCTGCTGCAACAGCAAGGAAATATCTTACCGCAGCAAAGAAATACAGCCATCAGTACATGATCGATGGTATGAAGTCGCTGAACACCACATTCTTGAATGGCAAGCATGCCAACACACAAGTGCCAAAATACATTGGTTTTGAGCGCATATACGAGGAAGATGCCACAATGACAGATTATCGAAAGAGCGCTGAGAACTTCTGGCAAGATGTAGCAACACATCGCACGGTATGTATTGGCGGTAATTCTGTGAATGAGCACTTTCTCGGACAAGATGGAAATGCTTATGTCAACGAACTTGACGGCCCAGAATCGTGCAACACAAACAACATGCTGAAATTGTCGGAAAACCTTTTCGACCGTACTCATGATGCCAAATATGCTGATTTCTACGAAGCAGCCATGTGGAATCATATTCTCTCAACTCAAGACCCTGAAACTGGAGGTTATGTCTATTTCACCCCACTCCGTCCACAAAACTACAAGATTTATTCTGTGCCAAACAAGGGAATGTGGTGCTGTGTGGGCACCGGCATGGAAAATCACAGCAAGTATGGACACTTCATCTACACCCACTCCACCACCTCTGAAGGAAAAGACATCCTTTACGTTAATCTCTTCACAGCCAGCGAACTCAACTCAGAGAAGTTTGGTCTTAAGCAGGAAACACAATTCCCTTACGAACAGCATTCTCGCATCACAATAACAAAAGCAGGCCATTTCACCCTCGCCATTCGCCGTCCAAGCTGGATTGACGGAAGCAAGGCAACATACACATTTGAGGAAAAGGACTGGAAAGTTGGCGACGTGGTTGAAATAGAGTTGCCTATGTCGCTCCGCTATGAAGAATGTCCTAACCTGCACGATTACATTGCATTTAAGTATGGTCCTATCCTCCTTGGAGCTCGCACCACGAAGGTGAAAGCAACGGATGCAGGCAACCTGCAGTACGAGAAACTGAACAACGAATATGGCGGCGAAGGCCGTATGGATCATTCCGAGAAAAGCATGACAAAGGCACTCTCGCTTTCTTCTGCTCCATTGCTTATCGGCAAGCGCTCAGAAGTGTTGAACCGCATCAAAGCTGATGAAAATTCTGCCTCAACTCTTACTTTCACCATTGACGCATCTCGTCCTGGTACTGAAGGATATAAATGGACAACCCTCACCTTGCAGCCATACTTCACAATACATCATTCACGCATGATGAACTATTGGTATCAGCAAACAGAAGAGGAATACGCAAAGAGCAGCATGGCGCTTTCCGAACAAGAAAAAGCAAAACTCGAAGAGCGCACAATAGACTTTGTTGCTACAGGAGAACAGCAGTCGGAAGCAGGTCATGAATACAAATATTCCACCAACACATCATCTGGCTCGTACAACGGCGAGTTCTACCGCGATGCGCAAGCAACGGGATACATCCAGTACAACCTCTACAACCCAGATGGAATATCAGACCACCTCGGCATTCTCTGCCGTTTCACAAAGGCAGACAAGGGACGCAAAGGCACATTAACAGTTGATGGCACAAAGATTGCAGACATTGAAATAACAGGCAATGAAGAAGCTGACGACAACGGATTCTTCAACAAAGAAATCAGCTTGCCAGAAAGTATTGTATTTGACAAGAATGGTAATGTGAAAAAGACATTCACCGTACGACTCTCTGCCAACAAAGGCACCATTTGCCCTGGATTCTATTATCTCCGACTCACCTACGGATACCAGCCTCACACATACGTTTTCAGCGCCCCCAATTGGGTTACTGGAGATGCAAGCCGTGTTGCGCAAAGCAACATAAAGTACGACAACGAGAGCAATACAATAACACTCAAAGCTGGGACAGGAGCCAACAACGTCTGCCTCGGTTTTGACTTCAACAAAAGTCCTCAGTACCGTATTGGCGAAGACCATCATTACTTGCTCGTATGCGGCAGCAACCTTTCCACCCAATCTGGCAAGAGTTACCTATGGTGGTTGAATGGCTCCAACCACGGTTCGAGCGTTGCACCTGCAGTATGCAAAAGCATTGATGCTGACCACGTTGTCATAGCTTGGGACATTCGCAACTCTGGCATTGCCGAGAACTGCCAAGGCGATCAATGGTCTTTTAATGCAGGAAACACCATTTTCGGGCTCACCTCCACAACTGGCACATCCGTCATCAGCGACATCTGTTTCGTTTCAGACGTAAATGCATACATTGAAGCACTCCAGCAAGCAGTCAGCATTCACTCTATATCAACCCCCTCTACAGCCTCACAAGCCTTCTACACACTTGATGGCACAAAACATGCAAGTGCGAAAAAAGGCATAAACATCATAAAGCAGTCAAACGGCAGGACACAAAAGAAATTATTCAAGTAGTATTGTTGTTGTCCTCGTTCTCTTTTTAAAGGATGTAGGCGAGCGATGCGCAACTGATGACAATCCAAAGAAGCACTCCTTGAATGAGGGGGCGCACACCAACAGCTTTCAATGTTTTGCGAGTCAATCCTGCTCCAATGAAGAAGAGCGAGAGGGTGATGATGTGCTTGGCAAGCAGATTCACACCGCTGCTGATTGATGTGCCTGCGGATGCTGCGTCTTCACCAATAAGCGATGCATTGGAGAGAACATAGGTGTTTATTAGTATTGCAACGACAAACCAAATGATGAAGCGTGGAATGGCCTGATACCATGGCTTGCCTGATGCGCCGGATTCTTCCTTGCTTCGCATAATGAATGGAGTGACTAGCACAATTGCAACAATCCACAGGGCGCGTGTAAGCTTGATGGTTGTAGCTACCTCAAGCGCTGAAACTCCTTCGCTTGCCATAAGTTCGGGATGCATAGCATCGTATGCTGAGCCTGCGCCTACAACGGAGCTTGTGTCGTGGATGGCTATGGCTGCCCACATGCCAAACTGTTTCATAGTCATTCCGATAGCATCACCTATGTATGGGAAGATAAACAGGGCAATGGCATTGAGCACAAACACAACGCCAAGGGCTACTGACATGGATTCTGCCTTTGCTTTGATTGTGGGACCTACGGCTGCAATGGCAGAACCACCGCAAATAGCTGTGCCTGAAGAAATGAGGTAGCTTGTCTGGCTATCGACCTTCAGCATCTTTCTGCCCAATAGCCAGCCGATGGCAAGGGTGCCGAACACGCTCACGATTGTGAACAGCATTCCTTCCCTGCCCGATGCAAGCGCCTGATTCACATTCATTCCAAAGCCAAGGCCTATGACTGAATATTGAAGCATCTTCTTCGACATCAGTTTGGTGAATTTCTCGTAGGTTGCACCAAATGACAGGGCAAATACAATGCCTAACAGCAATGCGACAGGAGAGGACACCCAGTGTGCTATCCAGCTCATTGCGCCAAGATCAACTCCAAATTGCTTTGTGGCGAACTCTGCAAGAAGAGAGATGCTCAATGCTGCAACAATAATTATGTAGATTGCTTTTTTCATGCGATTTTATCTTTACTCTACTTAAATATTTTCTGAGAGAATACGATAAGGTAGTTACGCCAGTTTTTCCAGATGTGGCCATCTTCTGTCTCGTAGTATTCGTATGGATAGTTGTTGGCATCCATATACTTACGGAGACCTACATTCTGCTGGAAGAGGAAATCTGTTTTGCCTATTCCAATCCAGTAAAGGTTTGGCTTGTTTTTGGCAGAGAAAAGTGTCTTGAACTGCTTGCTGATTGTCTTGTCGTTTGCAATCTGCTGATCAACAGGTGTGTTGCCACCTCCCATATTGAGAGCTGCAGAGAAAAGACCTACATAGCCGAACTTGCCTGGATAGAGCTTTGAAATGGCATAAGTATGGAAACCTCCCATTGACAAACCGCAAATGGCAGTATTGTTCTTGCCCTTCTGCACACGATAGTGCTTCTCTACGTATGACATTACATCCTTGTATGCCTCTTCTGTAGTTGCCTTTGCTGGACTTTCTGAATGTGACATGAAGGATGGCTTGTAGAATCCTTTGTGCCATTCTCCTGGAGCTGCATCACAGTTTGCATTGCCATTTGACATAACTACAATCATTGGCTTTGCCTTGCCTTGGGCAATAAGATTATCCATGATTTGCGCTGCACGACCAAGCGTCACCCAAGCTTCTTCGTCGCCGCCGGCACCATGAAGAAGGTAGAGAACAGGATAGCTGCCGCCCTTCTCGTATGTTGGCGGAGTGTAGATTGTCATACGGCGCTGAGTGCCAAGAGTTGGAGAGTCATACCAAACACGATTCACGTTTCCATGTGGCACATTATTTACAGAATACATGTCTCCGCAATCGCCTTTCTCCTTGGAAATGATGAACATATTGGTGAAAGAGACAATGTCACGGTTGCGGTACACGTTTGATGGGTCAAGATAATCCAATCCATCAACTTTGAACTGGTAAGAATACAATTCAGGGCCAAGAACAGGTGTTGTGTAAGTCCACACGCCTCGCTGCTCTTTCATTTCTACTGGCTTAGAGAGGAAGTCGCCTGTAAGTTCCACCTTTACAGCTTTAGGAGCTGCAACACGGAATGTGACAGTTCCATCTTTATTGATCTCAGGAGATGTGAGGTTCTGAGTGTTGAACAGAGCCTGCTGTGCCAATGCGCTGACAGACATCAGCATGGCACTGGATAAGGTTAGTAATAATTTTTTCATAAACAAAAGACCCTCTCTGCCCTGCGGGCATCTCTCCCATAAAGGGCGAGACCATGCGGAACAACCCGGGTCATGGCTTTTGAATTTTAATTATTTAGCTATTGAAGTCTCAAGTTTTCGTTTTGGTTTTGGTTTTCGTTTTGGTTTTCGTTTTATCTCCACGCTGCTCCAAGCATTGCTGCACCAGAGAAACCAAGCTGCTCAACCTCTTGCAGGTTTTCTGGACAAATGCCTCCGAGAGCATAGACATTATTTTCAAGAATACCTTGGCTGCGTGCTTCAGCAAGTTCCTCACGAGAAAATGCCGCCCCATAGCCTTCTTTGGAAATACTGTCAAAAATAGGACTTAGGAATAGATAATCGCACTGCTGCTTGTAAGCCTTGATTTCGTCCAATGAATGGCAAGAGCGAGATACGGTAATCGGACGAGAAAGGCGTTCCTCAGCAAACCATGCTGGCAGTTCTGGATTTCTGCTATTGATATGAATGCCTCCAAGCGAGTATTCCTTTGCTAAAGAATGATGGTCATGCACAACAATACGATGACGGAATGGCAGAGCTATGCGCTCAATCCATTCTGCCATTTCTTGTTTCGTCGCTTTGGGTTTGCGAAGGTGAAGATGCTGCATGCCTTGCTCAAACTTTTGGTTGACTAGCACTGTTTCACCTTCGAAGAAATCAGGACGTGTGATTACTATTATTTTCATTCCTTTAAGAAATAACTCGACTTTAACTTATAATCTTTCCGTCTCGGCTTTCAAGCATTAACTTTCAACTTATCAAAGCAAGCATCCCAATCTTTCCATACTGGTTCTATGCCTCTATCCTTGAGTGACTTTGCAATCTCTTCTACTGTTCTATCATCACTTACACTAAATTGCTCAAGTGCTTGAGGATAAGTATAGTAACCACCTGGATTAACGCGGCTCGCTGCAGACATGGTTGTGACTCCAAGAGTACACATATTATTACGTATGAACTCTGGTTCGCGTGTAGAATAGGAAATATCTACATCGTGGTCAAAGATACGCATGGCAAAGGTGATCTGTGCCAGCTGCTTGTCATTGACAAAGCAATTTGGCTGGAAGCCTTCGTTCTGTGCAGGGCGCATGCGAGGGAAGTTTACGGAATACTTTGTTCGCCAGTATTTCTTCTGAAGATAGCGCAGATGATAAGCAAGCATAGCAACGTCTGTGCGCCATTCTTTTTCCAATCCAAGCAATGCTCCCATGCCGATAGAATGAACGCCAGCCATACCCATGCGGTCAAAACCGTCCAAACGCCATTCGAACTTACTTTTCATGCCACGAGGATGATACAGCTTGTAGTTCTGGGCATTATAGGTCTCTTGGAAACAGATCACTCCGTTCAAGCCAT
The DNA here is from genome assembly GCA_018064885.1 of Candidatus Minthosoma equi. Lineage (GTDB taxonomy): Bacteria > Bacteroidota > Bacteroidia > Bacteroidales > Bacteroidaceae > Minthosoma > Minthosoma equi. The sequence continues at coordinate 21,074 of JAGHUI010000004.1, forward strand.
GATGAGTGAGCATCTCATAATCCTCGGTTGACAGTGGCATAACCTCAATCTTAAGATTTGAGAAATAAGGCTTTGCACGGTCAAGTGCTTTGGCAAGATAACCAACACCTGCCTTTGCTGGATTCTCTCCTGTAACAATGAGCAGATTCTCAAAAGGACCGAGTTTCTTGATAGCCTTGTATTCATCCTCACACTGGTCAATCGTAAGTATTGTGCGTGCCATTGGATTCTCTCGATGGAAGCCGCAATAGACACATGAATTGCTGCATGAGTTGGTGATGTAGAGCGGAATGAACATTGACATTGTCTTGCCAAAACGCTCACGAGTGTATTTCTGTGAGAGTCGTGCCATCTGCTCAAGATAAGGCTCAGCAGCAGGAGATATAAGTGCCATGAAATCAATGACATCAAGATGGCTCTTTGCCAAAGCTCGGCGTACATCCATATCGGTCATCTGAGCAATGCGCTCTGTGGTTTCATCCCAACTTATATTTTTTATTACTTCTGAAAACATGATTAAAACTTTTTAGAGCATGGCTGAAAGGCATACTCCTTGATTGTTGTTATTGTAGGATTGTCTCCGCAAAGGTGACATCCTGTATTCTTTTCGAAAGGAAAGCGGTTAAATTGCATGTTCAGGGCATCAAAGGTAAGGAGAGCATTTGTAAGAAGTTCGCCTGTACCAGTAATACATTTGATAGCTTCTGTTGCCTGCAAAGTGCCGCAAATTCCGGCAATACTTCCTAAGACTCCTACCATTGAACATGTTTCAACATCCTTTTGCAATGGCGGTTCTGGAAATAAGCAACGATAACACGCTGTGCCTGGAATGTGAGTCATAATCTGACCATTAAAGCGATTAATTCCTCCCATACAGAAAGATTTTCCTGCCATGACACACGCATCGTTGATAAGATATTTAATGGCAAAATTGTCCGTTCCGTCAATGACAAAATCATATTCTTTTACCAAATCAAGAATAGTGTCTTCTGTAACATAAGAACTGTATTTTATGACCTTAACATCTGGATTGAGATCATTGATAGCTCGTTCGGCAGAATCTACTTTATCCTTTCCAAGATCAGCAGTCCTATGAATGACTTGCCGTTGCAGATTTGTAATAGATACCGTATCGCCATCAGCAATTCCAAGAGTGCCAACCCCTGCTGCTGCAAGGTAGAGGGCGCAGGGCGAACCAAGTCCACCTGCACCAACAATAAGCACCTTTGAATTTAACAGTTTCTCCTGACCATCAGGACCTATACCATCAAGAATAAGATGACGATTGTATCTACGTTTCTGTTCTGCGTTCATTTATTTCTTGATTTTTCTAAGATCGTGAGTAAGCTTGGCAGCGCAGAAGTTAGGGCCACACATAGTGCAGTACTCGCCATCTGTATGTCCTGCTTCCTCAAAGTACTGGAGAGAGCGCTCTGGATCGAGTGAAAGGTGGAACTGGTCACGCCAGCGGAAATCAAAGCGTGCCTTTGAAAGAGCATTGTCGCGAATCTGTGCACCTGGATGTCCCTTGGCAAGGTCTGCAGCATGAGCAGCAATCTTATAAGTCACAACACCCACACGCACATCTTCCTTGTTTGGCAATGCAAGGTGCTCTTTTGGAGTCACATAGCAAAGCATTGCTGTTCCGAACCATGCAATCTGAGCACCGCCAATGGCACTTGTAATGTGGTCGTAGCCAGGGGCAATGTCGGTAACGATAGGACCGAGTGTGTAGAATGGAGCCTCATGACAATGGTCGAGCTGACGATCCATATTCTCACGAATCTTATGCATTGGCACATGACCAGGACCTTCGATGAATGCCTGAACATTCTTGTCCCAAGCACGAAGCACGAGTTCACCCATTGTGTCGAGCTCTGCAAACTGAGCAGCATCGTTAGCATCGGCTGTGCAACCAGGACGAAGACCGTCGCCAAGAGAAAGGGCTACATCGTACTGAGCTACAATATCGCAGATTTCATCAAAATGCTCATAGAGGAACGATTCCTTATCATGAATCAAGCACCACTTGCTCATGATGCTGCCTCCACGACTGACAATACCGCACAGACGGCTATCTGCCAAATGCACATTATGACGACGGATGCCAGCATGAATTGTGAAATAGTCAACACCTTGCTCGCATTGCTCAATGAGAGTGTCCTTATACACTTCCCATGTAAGGTCTTCAACTCTGCCATTAACCTTTTCAAGTGCTTGATATATTGGCACTGTGCCTACTGGGACTGGACAGTTGCGCACAATCCATTCGCGTGTTTCATGAATGTTAGCACCTGTAGAAAGATCCATAAGCGTGTCCCCACCCCACTTGCAGCTCCAGACAGCCTTATCAACTTCTTCTTCAATGCTTGATGTAGTGGCAGAATTGCCAATGTTCGTATTGATCTTAACAAGAAAATTGCGACCAATAATCATTGGCTCACTCTCTGGATGGTTGATGTTTGCAGGAAGAACGGCACGGCCACGAGCAATCTCGTCACGAACAAACTCAGGTGTGATGTGGCTCTTGATGCCCAGTTCCTCACAGTTCATATTCTCGCGTATAGCAACATATTCCATTTCTTGAGTGATGATGCCAGCCTTAGCGTAAGCCATCTGAGTGATTTGCTTTCCCTGCTTTGCACGGCGAGGAAGCTTGATGTGCTCAAAGCGAAGAGAATCAAGCGAATGATCAGCAAGACGCTGCTTGCCGTAGTCACTTGTAACTTCTTTAAGCTGTTCTGTATCATTACGATCAAGAATCCACTGTTCTCTCATTCGTGGCAAACCTTTCTTTAGGTCAACCTCAATGTTAGGATCAGAGAAAGGCCCGCTGGTATCGTAGATGTAAACAGGAGCATTCTCCTCAGTGTGAGGGATACCATTCTCGTCTTTAACAACTGTAGGTGTGAGATTAACCTTTGTCATTCCCACCTTGATGTACGGGAAGAGATTACCCTGCATGTATGCTTTTTCCCTCTTTGCGTATGGGGATCCTCCCCCATGCCCCTCCCTTTCAGGGCGGGGAGTAGTATCATTAGTCTTATTGTTTGCCATTATTAAAGTAATATAATATGTGTTTATCGCCCATCCCCTGGTATCTACTCCCCTCCATGAAAGGGAGGGGCAAGGGGGAGGGTCTTTAGTTCAAGAAAGCAGTAAGAGGACTTGATGCCTCTGCACAATCAGCAATAGCACCCAAGCCAGCCTCGTATGCCATGCGTCCTGCAATTACTGCCTGACGGAATGCATCTGCCATCTGCACAGGATCGCCAGCAACGGCAATAGCAGTATTCACAAGGCAGCAATCTGCACCCATCTCCATTGCTTCCGCAGCATGACTTGGAGCACCGATGCCAGCATCAACAACAACAGGAACATTTGCCTGTTCGATGATGATCTGAAGAAAATCCTTCATTCTCAAGCCCTTGTTTGTGCCTATAGGAGCAGCGAGAGGCATAACTGTAGCAGCACCAGCCTCTTCAAGATGCTTGCAGAGAGTTGGATCAGCTTGGCAATAAGGCAAAACTACGAACCCAAGCTTCACGAGCTGTTCTGTAGCCTTAAGAGTTTCTACTGAATCAGGAAGCAGATAACGAGGATCAGGGTGAATCTCAAGCTTAAGCCAGTTTGTGCCGAAAGCCTCACGAGCCATCTGAGCTGCAAAAACAGCTTCCTCAGCATTGCGCACTCCGCTGGTGTTAGGCAACAGCTGGATGTTGCGGTTCTGAGTGATGTGAGTGAGAAGCTCATCCTGCTTGTCGTCAAGCTCAATACGCTTCATGGCAACTGTAACCATCTCAGTCTGTGAAGCCTCGATAGCCTTTGCCATAAGATCATTGTTGTTGAATTTTCCTGTTCCAAGGAAAAGACGAGAATTGAATTCACGTCCTGCAATTACAAGTTTTTTCATAAGACCCACCCCTTACCCCTCCCTTGCATGGAGGGGAATGAATGCCCAGGAGTGAAAGGCTTTATTTGTTATTTACTACTATTATTCACTATTTCCAAAAGACGCTTCATTTCATCCACAGGACTCTCCGCACGAAGCACCGTGCCGCTGATGGCAATGCCAGTAACGCCCGTCTGCATGATTGCAGGAATGTCATCTGCAGTAATACCGCCTATAGCAACAATAGGAATATCTATCTTTTCCTCTTTCATTTTCAACACGATATCCATATACCCCTCAAGTCCTAATATAGGAGAAAGCTTTTCCTTTGTTGTCGTAAAACGGAATGGTCCGCAACCAATGTAATTAGCACCATCCTGATAATGCTTGCGAACATCCTCAAACGTGTTTGCCGTACCGCCGATGATGAAATCCTTGCCAAGAATGCGGCGAGCCTCAGCAACAGGCATGTCGTTCTTGCCCAGATGCACACCGTCAGCACCAATGGCCTTCACCATATCCACACGATCATCAATGATGAACGTAGCACCATGCTCCTTGCACATTTTCTGCGCCTCAAGAGCCATCGGCAAGACATCCTCATCTGAAGCGCCCTTCACCCTCAGCTGAATCCATCGGCAACCGCCCAAGAGAGCAAGCCTTATGCTGTCAAGGTACGAATACTGCTCTGTGTAATGCGAAATAAACTGAATCATCCTCCACAAGCAGCTTTAATGATTACGACATTAGCACCTTCCGTTAACAGAGTACCCTCCCACTCTGTTCGTGGCACCATCTTATTTGAAACAGCAACAGCCACACCTCTTTCAGGCAAGTTCAGCTCTGCTGCAAGCTCACTAAGGCTCTTTGTCTCAGTCTCTGTCTGCTTATTGTTAATCAAAATTTTCATCTTTCAATATATATATTTACAACTTTTGAAATTCATCTGCATAGCTTTCTCCCTCCCTATGTGGCAGGGTTCGGGGAGAGGGTCTTTACATGATTCACAGGTCCATGTCCGTGTCCTATCTCGTAGTCAGCTCCTGCAATGATAGCCTCATTGATGAAGTTCTTGGCAAATTTTGCCGCCTCCACCACCGACAGCCCCTTTGACAATGCCGAAGCCAAGGCAGACGACATTGTGCATCCTGTGCCATGAGTATTCTTGGTGTTGATTCTAATGGAAGGCAGTTCCGTTATGGAACCATCCACATTATTATAAAAAATATCAATAAGTTTTTCTTCCGTCAAATGTCCAGCCTTGAGAAGCACAGACGTGCCGTATTTCTCTCCCAATTGCTTTGCCGCATCATAAAGATTCGCCTGTTTATCCAGCACTTTGCCATCCAAAAGAATCTCAGCCTCAGGAATGTTCGGAGTGATAACCGCAGCAAGCGGAAGCAGCTCCGTTCTGAGCGACTGCATAGCACCCTCCTCTATCAGTCGATGACCGCTCGTGGAAACCATTACAGGATCAACAACAACATTCCTGCATCCATATTTCCTCAACATGCGGACAATGCACCTCACAATCTCACCCGATTGAAGCATGCCAATCTTAATGGCATCAGCACCAATGTCGCTCAGCACGGCATCAATCTGCCCTTCCACAAACTCCACGGGCACAGGATGAACGCCAGTAACGCCCAGCGTATTCTGCACCGTAACAGCAGTAATAGCTGTCGAAGCATAGCATCCGCATGCCGATATAGTCTTAATATCAGCCTGAATGCCAGCACCGCCGCCGCTATCGCTTCCTGCAATAGAAAGAACAGTATTGTAGTGTTTCATAATCACTCTTTATGTATATTTCAATTAGTTTTCGTTTTCGTTTTAGTTTTCGTTATTTATAAACAACGTCAACAGACGAAACGCCAACCGTTAACCAAAAGAGCGACCACATTCCGAACTACTCAATCCCTACGGCAGTACTAACTGCATCAGGTTCGAAGGTATAATCTCAGCCCCCACACACTTCATTGGGGCACCCTTTTGATGTTCCGATATGCAAATGTACGGTTTTATCGGATAACAACCAAATTTTCTGCATCAAGATTATTATTTTTCTTTCCGATAGCCAAATAAACATAATAAATCAATAACTTTGCAAACGGGAAAAGGGAAATGTAACACGATTGTAACACAACATTTTGCAGCCGTGTTGCATTTATGCCGTAACTTTGCAAAAAACATAAAACATAAAAATAAATTATGAAGATTCTTGTTGTTGATGACGAACAAGATATTTGCGACATTTTGCAATACAATCTTGAAACAGAAGGCTATGAAGTGGTAACTGCAAATTCAGCAGAAGAAGCACTCCAGCTTCCTCTGCACGAATTTTCTCTCATTCTATTAGATATCATGATGGGAGAAATGTCAGGATTTCAGTTGGCTCGCAGATTGAAAGCAGATACTGTAACAGCTCAAATTCCAATCATTTTCATTACCGCCCTTGACGACGAAGACAACACCGTCAAAGGACTAAACATAGGCGCAGACGACTACATCGCCAAACCATTGAGCCTTAGAGAAGTGAAAGCAAGAGTGAAAGCCGTGCTCAGAAGAATTACTGCTCCTGTATCTTCAACAAGGAAAGAAGAGTATGGGCCTTCATCTGATAATGAAATTCGCTATGAAGGCATCACTATCAACCTCAGCGCCAAGACAGCCACTCTCGACAATAATGATCTTCAACTGACAAAACTTGAATTCGAACTGCTATCCCTTCTTCTGCAACATCCCAACAAGGTATTTTCACGCGAAGACCTGCTTGCAAGATGCTGGCCACAAGAAGTGTATGTTCTCGATCGAACCGTAGATGTGAACATAACCCGACTCAGAAAGAAGATTGGCGCATACGGAAAACAGATAAAGACTCGTATTGGCTATGGCTACTGCTTTGAGAAGTAAATCGTTCCAGAAGAACCTGCTGATGAGCATTGGCGGCATATTCCTCCTCTTTGCTATCAGTTTCAGCGTATATCAATACAATCGCGAAAAAGAATATAAGATAGACATTCTTCATTCCAGATTGCAGATGTATAACTACGAGATGATGCAATCACTCGGAGAAGAAGGAATGTTGAACGACAGCCTTTTCAATGACTATACTAAATCGCACAGCATTGACCGTATGCGTGTCACAATCATTGACACTAAAGGTCGTGTATTACAGGACAATAACTATATTGACACAGATTCATTGTCGAACCATCTGAAGCGCCAGGAAGTACAGCAAGCACTTGCTAAAGGCAACGGCTATGACATCAAGCGAACATCACAATCCACTCACGAAACGTATTTCTATTCTGCCACTCGCTTCGGCAACCTCGTCATCCGCTCCGCAGTACCCTATTCTGCCGAACTCACAGAATCGCTCAGAGCAGACAACACATATATTTATTTTACTATACTCATCACCCTTCTGCTTGGCATTGCTCTCTATTGGAACACTCATCGTATCAGCCGCCACATTGGATATTTGCGTGAGTTTGCCATGAAAGCAGAACAAGGCAAACAGTTGGATCATGAATTGGAGCGCCGCCTTCCTGATGATGAGCTTGGCGACATTTCCCACACCATCATCACTCTCTATTGGAAACTGCGCAACTCCGAAGAAGACAAGATTCGCATCAAGCGACAGCTCACCCAGAATGCCGCCCACGAGCTCAAGACTCCAGCTGCAAGCATACACGGATATTTGGAAAGCGTACTTGATAATCCCGAAATGCCAAATGACAAACGACAGCATTTCCTTGAGCGATGCTATGCCCAGAGCGAACGCATGAACAAGCTTTTGCTTGATATGAGTGTCCTCACAAAGCTTGACGAAATGGAAAGCAAAAGCACACAACAGAAAGATGAGTTTCACAAAATCAATGTTCTCACAATCATCCAGAACGTACTGGAAGACACAGATCTGCAACTGCAGAGCAAGGGAATAAAGACTATGCTTACAGCTCCTCAGCACATTGAAATAAATGGAGATCAGAGTCTTATCTACAGCATTTTCCGAAACCTCATAGACAATGCCATTGCCTATGCAACAGGAGCAACAGAAATCAAAATCAAGTGTGAAAAAGCAGACGACACAAAGGATAAAGACCTATACCATTTTGCCATTAGCGATAACGGTCAAGGAGTTGACCCTTTACATCAGCCACATTTGTTTGAGCGCTTCTACAGAGTTGACAAAGGCAGAAGCCGCAAGCTCGGAGGCACAGGCTTAGGACTTGCCATTGTGAAAAATGCCGTTGCAGCTCATGGAGGAACAGCAACAGCCGAGACCACTCCAGGCGGAGGTTTGACCATACGATTCACGCTTCATGGGTAGATTGTTTTTTGATATTTTGTTGCAAATACATTACAAAGGCGTTACAGCCATGTTACAATCATGTTAAGATATTGTTAGAAGCACATTTGCAACAGAAATGAAACATGTTTGCAAACACCCTGTAACAGCCATTTGTGACCTTTGCAATGTCAATAAAGAGGCACAACCATTTCCTCTGTTGACATTACAATATGACAATAGAAAAAGCAAAGAAAATCACAAAGATTTACAATTGGATCAGGCTTATCATCTTGGTTGTAAGCCTTACCTTCTTCTGTGCGGGGTATTTGAGCGCACAGACAGCAAGTCCGCAAATTCATGGAATCCTTCGCGGGAAGTACGAATATCAGCCAGATCTTGGAGCATCAAGATTTGAAGTGCGCAATGCCAGACTTTCCGCCAATGGTTCCCTCACAAACTACTCCTCATACAAATTGGAGGTTGACCTTTGCGACGAATCAGCCATCAAAATGAAAGACGCATGGGTGAGAGTTAATCCTTGGAACAGCCTCAGGATGACTATAGGTCAACAGAGAATGCCGTTCTCTATTGATGCTCACCGCAACCCTTCGGCGCAGTACTTTGCCAATCGTTCCTTCATTGCAAAACAAGTTGGCGACATGCGAGATGTTGGTTTTCAGACAGGTTATGATTTCAAGAACAAAGAAAACCGAACCCTTCTCTCGCTCGACGCAGGAGTTTTCAACGGCAGTAACCTTGACAATCAGAAGACTGCTTGGTTCAAGTCGCCAGGATACTCTGCTCGCATTCAGTATTATCCAATAAAGGGATTTGCCATCATCCCAAGCATCCAGCATCAGCAGATTGCAAATCGTGAGACTTACTACACTTCGCTCGACTTCGGTTCTTACTACGAATCAAACGGTTGGCACATAGAAGCAGAATACCTGCATAAGTTCTACGGAAGAGATGCTTTCGACGATTGCAATGCCGTTGACGCAATGATAATCTACTCCCAGAAACTCAACAACAATCAAAGTTTCATTGAAAAGATTTCATACTTAGGGCGTTACGACTGGATGCAAGATCATTCATCTGGCAAAAACGGTTTTGCTGAAAACTCTAAGCTTTTGCAACTTACTGATGCTGAACGTCATCGCATGACACTCGGTGCAACCTTCAGCCTTCGCAACGCTGCTTTTCCAACAGACATACGCCTCAACTACGAAAAGTACTGGTATCCACATGGCGGTGCCAAGGAAAGCGAACAGGACAAACTCGTATGTGAACTCATGATAAAATTCTAAAAAACACACTTATGAAATATGATGAAGAATTAACCATCTTCCCAGACTTTGACGAATTGGAAGTTCCTCGCAACCTCTCATCATCCATATTTGATGATGACGACGATGACGACTGGGATGATGACGACGACGACGATTAAAACTTAAACGAAAACTTAAACGAAAACTTAAATATTCAATAACGTGGATACTCTTTTTTTCGGAATAGTCATATTCCTCATTGTCCTTGCCGTGTTCGACCTTGTTGTCGGCGTGAGCAACGACGCAGTCAATTTCTTGAATTCTGCCATCGGCGCTAAGGTGGCTCGTTTCAGAACCATTGTGCTTATCGCCGCTATTGGCGTATTTGCTGGCGCAGCAATGAGCAACGGCATGATGGACGTGGCACGTCACGGCATCATGACGCCAGAATACTTCTCGTTCTACGATGTGATGTGCGTCTTCCTTGCTGTCATGGTGACAGACGTAATCCTTCTGGACGTGTTCAACACGCTCGGAATGCCTACGTCAACAACCGTCAGCATGGTGTTTGAATTGCTTGGCGGCGCATTTGCCATCGCTCTCATCCAGATCATCGGCGGCGCAACAGATGCTGATGGCGTAGCCCTCACGCTTGGCGATCTGCTGAACACGGAAAAGGCGCTCAGCGTCATTCTTGGCATCTTCCTCAGCGTGGGCATAGCTTTCGCCTTCGGCACTCTCGTTCAATGGATTGCCAGAATCATATTCACCTTCACCTATAGACCCTCCCCCTTTGCCCCCTCCCGTAAAGGGCGGGAAATAGTATCCTTTGTCAAACAAACGCTATTTGGCGGAATATGTTTCACGAGCATCATCTGGTTCTTGCTTATCAATGGATTGAAAGGTTCGTCGCTGATGACTTCTGACTTGAAACTATGGATTAATGAGAATACATGGATGGTATTGGGCATAACATTTTGTGCAGCATTCCTTGTTAGTGCGCTATTGTATCTACTCCCCCGCCCTTCACGGGAGGGGGCAAGGGGGGAGGGTCTTCCAGTGCTCAAGTTCGTCGTCCTTCTCGGCACATTCGCCCTCGCCATGGCATTCGCTGGCAACGACCTCGTAAACTTCGTTGGTGTTCCTCTTACTGGTCTCGACGCATACAACGACTATATGGCTAATGGTCAGGGCGACGCATCCGCATTCATGATGAAATCCCTGATGGACACAGCCCACACACCTGTCATCTACCTCATTCTGGCAGGCGTGGTGATGGTGCTCTCACTCGTGTTCTCAAAGAAAGCGCAGAACGTGGTCAAGACATCCGTTGACCTTGCCCGACAGGACGAAGGTGACGAGATGTTCGGCTCAAGCGGCATTGCACGCATCCTTGTGCGCACATCCCAGAGAATAGCCAACGCCGTTTCTGGCATCGTGCCAAAGAACATGAGCCGATGGATCGACTCACGATTTAACTCCTATGCAGCCTTCCTGGAAAAAGACGCAGCCTTCGACCACATCCGCGCTTCCGTCAACCTCGTGCTTGCAGGACTTCTCGTCGCCTTCGGCACAAGCATGAAACTTCCTCTCTCAACAACCTACGTCACCTTCATGGTGGCAATGGGAACATCGCTCGCCGATCGTGCCTGGAGTCGTGAGAGCGCCGTGTTCCGCATCACAGGCGTGCTGAGCGTCATAGGCGGCTGGTTCATCACAGCAGGCGTAGCCTTCATCATGTGCTACCTCATCACCAACGTCCTCTTCTACGGCTCATTCATCGCCATGGGCATCGCCATCATCGTAGCCATCTTCCTCCTCGTGCGCAGCAACGTGATTTACAAGAAGAGAGGCGGCAAGAGAAAGCAGAAGGAGGAGAAGCGTGAGATGGCAGACGATATTTTCAGAAGCATCATCCGCTCCAGCGACAAGAAGAAATGCTACGAGTATCTCTGCGAACACATGGAACTCACAACAGACGAAGAATTGAGATCAGCCATAGAGCACTACGAGACGCTGACCACAGCATTCTTCCACGAAGACTACCGCACCCTCAAGAAGATGACCACACTCCTTGAGGACGAGCGAAAAGAAATCAAGCGACTGCGCCGCAAGCAAGTCATCGCCCTCCGCAGAGTAGATCCGATGGTCAGCGTAGAGAAAGGCACATGGTACTTCCTCGTAAACAGTTCCCTCTCACAGATCGTCTATTGCCTCAAGCGCATGGCAGAACCTTGCCGAGAGCATGTAGGCAACAACTTCCACCCAGTGCCAGAACCATACGTGCGCCAGTTCATGTCCTATCGCGACGAAGTGATCCACGTGTTCCGTCAGGCACTCACGTCACAGAATGTGGAAGACGTGCGCAACGATGCCGCATCCATACAGGCAGCCCTCTCCGACTATCGCAAGAGCATCATTCAGGACTTGCAGACCAAGCAGCTCAACATAGAAAGCATGACCGTCTTCCTCTCTCTCGTTCAGGAATCGCAGGAACTCCTCAGCGGATTGCGTCACACGATAAGAGGCGAGGTGAAGTTCAAAGAGAATTAGGAAAAGGGGCATGTGTCCAAGGTTTCCCTCACACTTCTTTTGTTTTCTCAATGGCACATGCTCTTTTCCTTTGATAAAAACTTGACAAAGTCAATATTTTTTCGTAAATTTGCATTGCAATTCTATACTTTAGAAGTAAAATCACACAAACCAGTCAAAGCTTTTGTCTAATGAATCAAAAGCTTTGTCTAACGGGACAAAAGCCTTGTCGCACCAGCCAAAGCTTTTGTCCCGTTTTGTTTACGAACATTTTCATGTTGATGATACGAGCGTTTACACGTTGCAATTACGAGCATGCGCCTGTTCAACTTGCGAGTGTGTGGTTATTTCAATTATTAGCATTTTATATTTTGGCAAAGCAATTACTTCTTATATCAAATATTTTGTATAACTTTGCACAAGGGAAATAAACACCAAAAGATTTTTCGATATGAATCCAAGAACATTTCTTAGCATATACCAAACTTATTCTTTAGAAAAGATTAGCGCACTTAGCAAACAAGGGTTAGCCATGCAATATGCTCAATGTGAGCAACTGGTAAAACTAAAAAATGAGATGGCTGCCAACATGATGGCAACAAATAAAATACTCCAGAATCAGATAAAAGAATTAGAAAGACAAGAGGCACAGAGATATTTTAAGTCATTAACCTTCAATACAAAAAAAACACTTGAGATAATAGAACAACAGGAAAACACCAACTTTAAGTCTTTTCTTCGTGAATTGTTTCTTCCTGCACTCAAATCTTATGCTAAACAAGCAATGGATGTGTTGGAAGAAATACATGACAAAGAATACGCCAACTCCATTCTTAAAAGAATTCAAAGTATAGATTTATCATCGTCAAAAAACACAACATACAATAATTCTCCATGGCAATTGTTTCTACAGATACAAAGGATTCAGAATGACTCACAATTAAATAAAAAACTTTGTGAAAAGCAAGCTGAGTTATCTGAGGCAAATGTTAGGCTTAAAAAAGAAACAAGCAAGCTTTCCACTTACAAAACAGCAAAAGGTTGTTTCTTAATTACTTGTATTCCTCTAGCATTTACTTTGTTGGGATTGTTTTTTATGCTAATAAACAAAGATTATGAAGTAATTAGCGGTGGGGTAATATGCTTATTAATAAGCCTTGCTGTATTTTCTCTTGGTTTGTATTGGAAAAACAAATACAAAAAATATAACAATACACATTACAAATCCGAAGAACATAAAAAATATGCAGAATTAGTTAGTAACCTCGAAGATGAAATATGTGACATTAACAGGGAAATGACCAATAAACAAATAGAATATAACGAATGCTTACAGGCCATAACGTTGGATGTCCCTGACTGGGAAAAAACATTTAATGACATCGTTAATTGTATTCCACCAATAAACTCATAAATAAATATGGAATTCAAGCAAAGTGTAAAAGAAGCTTTGAATTATTATGTATATGCATTGGTTAATCCAATCAGTCACATGATATTCTATATAGGCAAAGGAAAAGGAGATAGAGTGTTTCAACATGCAGAAGACGCTCTTAATGAGAATACACAAAGTCTGAAACTTGACACAATCAGAGAGATAATCTCACTTGGTGAAAAAGTAAATTACTTCATTCTACGTCACAACCTTACTGAGGAAGAAGCTTTCTTGCTTGAATCCACATTGATTGATATGCTTACATATTCAAAATTCAATCATGAAAATCAATTGACAAATATAGCCTCTGGCTACCATCAATGGGACGAGGGTATTAAAACTATAGATGAGGTAAATGCATTATATGATTGCCAAAAGATAGAGGTTAATAGCAATGACAGACTCTTATTGGTCAGCCTCAACCGTAGTTTTAATCAAGCAAAAGCTAATGGAGTTTATCGTCGTCTTGACATTTACGAATCTACAAGAAAGTATTGGGCTATAGGAACAGACAAGGCTCAAGAAATCGATTATGTTTTGGGAGTGTACAAAGGAATTGTTAGATGTGTCATCAAGGTTGAATCACACAAATGGGTCAGTCAAGCAGAAGATGGTACGATATTCAAGAAACCAAGATGTTGTTTTGACGGAAAGAACTGTACAGATTCTATTTATTTAAATAAAGATGTCACAGATTATCCTTTCGGTAGCGGCGGTGCGATTAGATACATTTGACTATGTTTATTATAATCATAAAAGAATCTATATCAACATGACAAACAAAGATAAAGACCCAATGGAATGGGAAGTACTTGAAAGTGAGTACCTTTATAAAAGACCTTGGCTGACAGCAAGGCGCGAACATGTGAAACTGCCTACGGGGGCGGAGATAAAGGATTTCTATGTATTGGAATATCCTGAGTTCTGCAACGTAATTGCTATTACAAAGGATGGGAAGTTCCTGATGGAACGTCAGTACCGTCACGCTCAGCATCTTACTGGTTATGAAATTCCTGCAGGATGCGTGGAGGATGGTGAAGATCCGATGGAAGCTGCAAAGCGAGAACTGTATGAGGAAACAGGTTTTGGCGGTGGCGAATGGAGCCACTTCATGACTATCAGCCCTAACGCTGGAGCTTGCACGAACAACAGCTACACTTTCCTTGCCATTGGCGTAGAACAGATTTCCGAACAGCATCTTGAAGAATCTGAGGACATTAAGATTGTTCTCATGGAACAGGAAGAAGTCATCCGTATGCTAAAGAACGATGAGTTTCATCAGGCTATGATGGCTGCTCCGCTTTGGAAGTACTTTGCTATGAAGCATTTAATTTAGCACAAATTCCACATAAGAAAAGAATGCCTCTTTGGACAACAGAAATAAAAAAAGTATCGGGAACAACTATATGTTTCCGATACTTTTTTCTGTTTATATGATTAAGCGACAGCTTACATGCAGGTGTAGCCGCCATCGACTGGCACCATGATGCCATTCACATAGCTTGATGCAGGGCTTGAGAGGAAGAGGGCTGCTGTGTCTAGTTCGCCTTCTATGCCATAGCGTTCTTCTGGAATTGCCCCCTTAGCATATTCCGTGAACCAAGGGCTGTCGAGAGTTTCCTTTGTGAGAGGAGTGACGAAATAGCCTGGACAGATACAGTTGACTGTGATGCCATGCTTACCCCATTCTGCTGCTAACGCACGAGTGAGGTTGACTACGCCACCCTTGGCTGCATGATATGGTGAAGCAGGGGCAATCTTGTTGCCCACAAGACCATACATTGAAGCGATGTTGATGATTCTGCCAAACTGAGCAGGAATCATGGCTTGCTTGGCAACGGCACGGGCAACCTTGAAGGATCCGAAGAGGTCAATGTTCATCTCATTGGCAAACTGCTCGTCTGTGATGTCCTCTGCAGGTGCCACAGCACCTGTACCGGCATTGTTGATGAGGATATCAACACGTCCATACTTTTCCATAACCTTCTGAACCGTTGCATTAACCATTTCTGTGTCGGTAATGTCGCAGCGGATAGGATAGGTTTCGACACCATACTCCTCAGTAAGCATCTTTGCAACTTCCTCAAGTTTTTCCATGCGTCTGGCAATCGGTACGATGGTGCAACCCTGATTGGCAAGAGCACGAGCCATCTGAACTCCAAGTCCTGTAGAGCAACCTGTTACGATAGCAACTCTACCTGTAAGGTCAAAATAATTTTTCATGTTCATTATCATTTAATGTTAGTAAATAAGTAACTGTTCAAAATTAATTTTATAATCACAGATGACTACTTTATTTTATTTTGAACACGACCCTTTAGCTGGGCGTAGCCAATCTCACTAATTACACGAATATTTTTAATTCGGGAGATTCGAGAAATTGGCTACGCCCAGCTAAAGGGTCGTGTTCGTTATTATAAAAATCATTGTGTTCACTTACTTAAAGGTTACAGATTATGTGTCGCAAATTTACTATTTTTTGTTTAATAAAAATCATTCACTTTTGGGGAAAAAAATAACATGACTGCATTTTTATCACTAAATAATGCTATTTGAAAGGAACACTTTACAAAACCAATTTTTTTTATAACTTTGCAATACAAATAATCTTACTCTTAGTCCAGTAGTTAAAGAGAAGTTAAAGTTTCTTTTTCGGAACAAAGCCAAGGGCTGCAACTATGCAGCTCATGATTGGGCTGATGATGTTGAAAAAACAGAAGGGAAGATATACTATGGTTGGAATGCCAAGGACTGTGGATTGCGTCATGCCGCATGCTGTCCATGGCACAAGGACGGAGGTTACCGTTGAGGAGTCTTCTGTAGATCGGCTGAGCAGTTCTGGCTGATAGCCTCGTTCTGCATACTCGTCACGATAGATTGATGCGTTCATAATGATGGATAGGAACTGGTCGCCCATCACGAGATTGAGCAGCACGCCTGATGTTACTGTGGATAGCACGAGGGAGAATGTGTTTCTGATGGATTTCAAAAGAACATGTGTGAGGCTCTTGAGCATCTGGCTTGCCACCATGCATGAGCCAAAGCACATGGCGCAAAGGATGAGCCAAACGGTATCTAACATTCCTGCCATTCCGCGAGTTGCAACAAGATGGTTGACAACATCGTACCCTGTGTCTATCTGAGTATGAGTATAACTTGCTTTCATGAGTCCTACGAAGAGTGCTCCTGCTGTCTTATGGTCTGCTTCTGCAATACTGACGAGTGCGTCTGGCTGGAAAATCAAGGCGCAAAGTGCTGCTGCAAGCGATGAGAGAATGAGGGTGATAAATGATGGCACTTTCTTCCAGATCAGCACTCCTGTCAGCACAGGCACAAGCAATGTCCAAAGGGAGATGTTGAAACCTCGTTGAAGTCCCATGAGATAAATGCTTGGCTCTACTCGCTCACCTCCATACCATAGTCCCATTATGAGATAAAGGATGAGCGTGATCGATATGCTTGGCACTGTTGTGTACATCATGAAGCGGATATGCCTGAAGAGATCGGCTCCCGATACCGATGAGGCAAGCACCGTGGTATCTGACATTGGCGACATCTTATCGCCAAAGTATGCTCCAGAAATAATTGCGCCTGCGGTAAATGCTTCTGGAATATCAAGCGCATTGCCGATTCCAAGAAGAGCAATGCCGATGGTGGCAATGGTTGTCCATGAAGTGCCTGTCATCAGAGAAATCATGCCAGAGATGATGCAGGCGCATGGCAAGAAGAATGTTGGTGACATGAACTGTATGCCATAATATATTAATGTGGGCACTACTCCGCTAATCATCCATGTGCTTGACATCACTCCTATTAGCAACAGGATAAGTATCGACACCGTAGAATCGCCGATTGTCGCTTTAATGCTCTGCTCGAAAACGTCCCATTTCGTCTTGTAAATCAGCATGGACAGGGCAACACAGATGGTGGCAGCAACCACCATAGCTATCTGGCTTGCACCACCAAGGGCGTCGTCGGGCAGCATCTGCATCACGGTAACAATGAGTGCTACGAGGACGAGCAGAGGGATTACGGCGATGAGGGGATGAGGATGTTTGTTGCTATTGTTTTTTGGAATACTATTTCCCATTATTGTGAATTATTTTGGTTTGATGAGAAGGGGGAGATTTAACAATAAATGCTATTTTCGGATACAAAGGAAAAGAAAAATCTCTTCATTTCAAAATAAAATCACTACGAAATACCCATTTGTTTGGTCATTTCGTAAATTAAGTGTAATTTTGTAGTTCAAATTGACAAAACAAATTTTACACATTATATTTAACATGAAATTTAGATCTTTTTTTCTTTCCGCAGTTTTCACCTCAATCTCGGTGAGCAGCTTTGCTCAGGATAAGCTCTATCCTAACGAATTTCCTATCAGCGATGTTGAAATTACAGATGGCGTGCTGAAGCATGCTTGTGATGTTAATGCTCACACGTTGCTCAGATATGATGTTGACCGTCTCTTGGCTCCATTCCGCAAGGAGGCTGGCATGACGGAGATTGCGCCGCTCTTCCCTAACTGGGCAGGACTGGACGGACATGTTGGCGGTCATTACCTTACGGCCATGGCTCTCTACGCTGCTCAGGGCAACAAGGAGTGTGAGGCTCGCATGCTTTACATGATTGAGGAATTGAAAAAATGCGCTGAGGCTGCCGAAAAGAACTTCCCTGCATGGGGCAAAGGTTACATTGGTGGTGTGCCAAACAGCGACAAGATGTGGACAACCTATAAGCAGGGTGACTTCCGCGCTTTCAACGGTGCATGGGTTCCATTCTATAATCTGCACAAGGTTTATGCTGGATTGCGAGATGCTTGGCTCTATTGCGGCAATGAGGATGCTCGCAAGCTTTTCTTCGGATGCTGCGACTGGCTCATTGATGTTTCTGCCAACGTTAGCGATGAACAGTTGGAGAAGCTTCTGGGCATGGAGCATGGCGGTGTGAATGAGGTGCTGGCTGATGCCTACCAGATGTCTGGCGACAAGAAATATCTTGATGCAGCTCGCCGCTATTCCCACAAATGGTTGCTCAACCCAATGAAGGAGCATAATGGAAATCATCTCGACCTTATCCATGCCAACACTCAGGTTCCTAAAGTTGTTGGTTTTGCGCGTGTTGGTGAGCTTGCTAATGATCAGGATTATATAGAGGCGAGCCGTTTCTTCTGGGATGAGGTGGTAAATCGCCGCAGCCTTTCTGTTGGCGGCAACAGCCGACGTGAGCATTTCCCAAGCAAGGAAGCATGCATCGACTGGACTCAGGACATTGACGGTCTGGAAACTTGCAACACAAACAATATGCTGAAGCTTACAGAGGATTTGGCTCGCATGGAACCGAACAACTCTCTCTATGCTGACTTCTTCGAACGTGCCACTTTCAACCATATTCTTTCATCTCAGCACCCAGAGCATGGAGGTTACGTTTATTTCACTTCTGCTCGTCCACGCCATTACCGCAACTATTCTGTTCCAAATGAGGCAATGTGGTGCTGTGTTGGCACTGGTATGGAGAATCATGGAAAGTATGGTCAGTATATCTACACAAAGCCTGCTGACGGCATTCTGAGCGTGAATCTCTATGCTGCTTCTAAGCTCAACTGGAGGGAGAAGAACATTAAGATTGAACAGCAGACTGCATTCCCATACGGCGAAAGCAGCAAGATTACTATCACAGAGGGTAATGGCAACTTCACTCTCCGTCTGAGATACCCAAGCTGGGTGAAGAAAGGCGAATTTGCTGTTTCTGTAAATGGAAAGAAGGTTAATTCCAGCAGTTGGAAGCCTGGCACATACGTTGATATTGCTGAAAATTGGAAGAAGGGCGATGTTATTGACATTCAGTTCCCTATGCATGCATCTATCGAACGCATGCCAAACGTGCCACAATATGTTTCTATCATGTATGGACCTATTGCTCTCGGCATGAAGACAGGCACAGAGGATCTTCGTGGTCTCCTTGCTGATGACAGCCGCTTCGGCCAGATGGCATCAGGCAAGAAACTTCCTGTGGATCAGGCTCCATTCCTCGTAGCAAACAAGATTGACGACATTGCCAATGACCTCGTTCCTGTTCCTGGCAAACCTCTCCATTTCAATCTTAACACTCGCATGGAGAACAAGATTGAGGGCGAGCTTCAGCCATTCTTCGAGATTCACGACAGCCGCTACATGCTCTACTGGCTCGCATTGGGCAGTAAGGATTATAAGGCATACATGGATAATCTTGCTCGTGAGGAGAAGGAGCGCATGGATCTTGAAGCACGCACAACAGACAAGGTTCAGCCAGGCGAACAGCAGCCAGAGAGCGACCACTTCATGGAAGCTGACGAGACTTCTAACCGCGGCATCAACAATGATGTTCCATTCCGCGATGCTCGCAATGGTGGCTACTTCAGCTATCTCATGAAGACAAACGGAGAGCAGAACCTCAGCGTTCGTGTAAGATACTGGGGACAAGACGAATGGCGTACTTGCGAGTATGACCTCTATGCTGATGACGTTCTTGTAACTTCTGTAAACAACTCAAAGAAGTGGCGCAGTTCACAGTGGAAATACGAAACTTACGCTATTCCTGCCGAGGCTCTCAAGGGCAAGAATCAAGTTCGCATCAAGTTCGTAGCCAAGCCACACAAGCAGGTAGGCGAAATCTACGAAGTAAGACTTGTGAAATAAAGGTTAGCAATCAGAAGTTTGAGTGATATGGAATATTTGTCGCAAGAGTGCTATGACAATCTGGTCGCAGAATTGAACGAGCTGATAAACGTAGAATTGCCCCGAGTCAAAAACGAACTTGTGGAAGCACGTGAGAAAGGAGACTTAAGCGAAAACTTTGAGTATCATGCAGCTAAGCGCGAACACGGCAAACTTTTAGGCAAAATCAGATTCAAGCAGAAAGTGCTGCATTATGCCCGAGTGTTAGACACTTCCAATCTTGACAGCAATACTGTCGGCTTGTTCCGTAAGGTGGAAATCACAAACATAGGAAATGGATTCAAAATGGCATACACCATTGTCAATCCGCACGAAGCAAACCTGAAAGAAAGCAAAATTTCCATCAAATCACCAATTGCCGAAGCACTTGTAGGCAAGAAAGTGGGTGACACAGTTGACGTTCAAGTGCCTTCTGGCATACTTAAGCTCAGAATAGACAACATCTCCATATAAAACAGACAACACATATATAAAAAAAGACTCAAATGGCAATCTCCATCTGAGTCTTTTTTTGTATTAGCAATTATCTGATTTTCTTTCCGAAGTAATAAGTGTTGAAGTTATCATGTGCATATCCGTCTCTATCTACATGGAAACTTGATGTGCTTGCTCCCTGTACCTTTTCTCCATTATAAAAGACGTTGAATGCATCTTTGCTGTAACCGTAACCGAGCAGCTCAAATCTGTTTCCACTCACTCCATTGAGCTTCACACCATCATAATAGACATTGAAGGCATCTTTGCTGTAACCATAGCCAATAACTTGGAAACTGCTGCCTGTAGATCCATGAATCTTCTTTCCAAAATAGTATGCGCTAAAGCTGTCGCAACCATAACCGTCACCTAAATCCTTGAAAGATGATGCGGATGCTCCCTGCACCTTTTCACCATTGAAATACACATTGAACCTGTCCATGTGGTAGGTTGGGCGATTGACATAGTCGCCACGATGACCTCCGCCAACAATGTTGCCTGGTCTTCCTGGATTTGGATGAGCCATATCGCGCTCATAAAGGCGGAATGTCTGTGGATCAACGAATCTGAGAATTTGTCCGTCAAGATACACATTATAGCGATCTTTAGCATATCCATGTCCTAAAATCTGGAATGATTTAGCATCAGCTTCGCGAATCACCCTTCCTTCGTATGTTGCCTCATTGCCTCTTACTGAATAAGCAGACTCATATCTCTGTGCGCTAACCATTGTTGTGAGTGACAGCATTGCAGCAGCCAGCATCATCTTTTTAACCATCTTCTTCATAATCATTTTCCTTTCTTTATTTATATAAATGTTACACTTTTTTGTTTTTTGATGATGCAAAGATAGGCATATGCAGTTATGGCATCAAAAGTGAAATCCCTAAAACACAGAATATTTCCCCTATTCGTATTAGGAATAGGGGCTTCTTTTCTGGGGTTGCAAATATTATTCATAATTCACTTTTTCCATATAATGTTATAAAACGTGTTTATAACATCTGCAATATTCTTGCCACGCCATCATCATCAACGGTTGAGGTGACCACATCGGCTGCGGCTTTGACATCATCGTTGGCGTTGCCCATAGCAACACCAATGCCGGCATGACGGAGCATGGTGATGTCGTTGCCGCCATCGCCGAATGCCATGGTTTCGGAAAGGTCAAAGCCATAATACTCAATCACTTTGTCCATGCCTGCAGCCTTGTCCGTTCCCTTTGCCACACAATCGGCAAAGGATGGATGCCAGCGTGTTTCGTTGCAGTCGGTCAGAACATCATTCATTATATGGCAGCTCTCCTGCTGAGTGAAAAAAGCAATCACTTGCATCACATCGAACGTCAGGGCTTCCTGTGGCGAATAGAGTGTCGGGATATTGAGATCAAGGAGTGTGAAGACCTCTTTCAGTTCTTCTGGTATGCCATGAGGAGCTGTAAGAATGGCTCTTTCCTTGCCTGCATAGACAACAGCCTTGCCTGTCTTTTCCTGTTCAGCAATCATGCGGATAACTGCATCTCTACTTACTGGTTTAGAGTATATTATCTTATCTTCTTTCTCTCCATTGGTATCTGATGAACGGACAATGCAATGGGCACCATTCACGCACATCACGCCATCGTACTCCAAACCTTCCAGATTATTTATGAAAGGCATTGGACGCCCAGTTGCTATCCATACCTTCACTCCATGCTGTCGCACTTTATGGACAGCATCTATTGTTGACTGCGGTATCTTATGTGTATTGAACGACACCAATGTGCCGTCTATGTCGAAAAAAATTATCTTTGTCATTTTTCTGATACAATCATGCTTTGAAGAAACGAAGAACTCCCATGTGCAATCAAGTATTTGTCTGTTTTGCAGGGTTTATTCTTCATCTGGCTGCTGACCATCATGCGCCTTCCACATGCATTCTGTTATCTGCATGTCTGTGAACACAGCCTTGAACGATGATTCCTCAGGTGAGCAAGCGTAGATTCCAAAACGTATTTCGTCCTTTGCCTCATACATGTGGCAGACGCGCATCTGACTCCATTCCTTGCCATCTGCAGAACACTCAATGCAGAAGTCATCCTCACGGCGTGAGAGACGATACCACATACTTTTCACATCAGCAGGGATGGCTGTTGTTGCCCAGTCACTATAACCGTTGTTTGTCGCCACGCTGCCAAGGTGCTGGAATTGCTCATTCTCATATTCTATGCTGCCTTTCAGCCAGTTATCGGAGTCAAGGTACATCACCACGCCACACTGGTCGAAGCGATGATGGCTCTCCTCAAAATTGGTCTTCACAACGAAGCTGAAGAACTTCTCCTTGGTGCTAATCTGAAGCACAGGAGCATTATCGTTGCGGAAGTGGTAGTAAGTGCGTTGCCAAAGGTCTGTCTTTGGTTTTGTCACAATCTCGATAGTATCACCTTTGATGGCAAAACTCTCTGGCTCGCGTGTCCATTCAAAATCCGAAAGATTAAGTTTTACGCTATCTTTCAACACATTAGCTACCACATCGATAGAATCGTTGATTACCATATTATTGTTCTCTGTTTTGTTTGATGTACATGCCAGCATTGAGGCAGCAAGTACTATGTATAAAATCTTTTTCATATTATAATGAGATATTACTAATGGTTATAGACTTTCCAGACAACAAAGTTACATTAAAAAATCAAAATAAAAATAAAAGTGACCACAAAATCGCAGATGTATAGCTATTTATCAGTTCAAATCTTATGGTATTAGCACATTTACGCTCAAATGGTGCTACATGTTAAATTTGCTCCCTGTTTCTACCATCTTCTCTTAAAAGTAAATAATATAGAGCTCACCCCTCGCATGGTCAGAGATGATAGTGCGAGTTTAGCAATAACAACTAAAAAACAATATACAATATGATCAAGATTGAAAATCTCACAAAAGTATTCCGCACAGAGAATGTGGAGACAACAGCGTTGAATGGCGTAAGCCTGGAAGTAAAGGAAGGTGAGTTCGTGGCTATCATGAGACCTCAAAGCTGGAAATCGCTACTTCAAATCCTGTTGAAAGCATCAAGACGGAATAGAAAAATACAGCACGGAATTACATCCTATAGTATTACGAGGTAATCACTCTCAGCTTTACGAGGTAATGCAGCGTTGAATTACGAGGAAATGCAACGCTGCATTACCTCGTAATTGTTTTTTAAGGCAAGAGAACAAAAGAAAAAAATATAGCAAAATACATTTTTTGTTAGCATAAAGAATTATTTTATTTATTTTTGCTATCTTTTTGAAAGATATATTTGCACATAATCTTTCTTTTTGATACCTTTGCACAGGTTTTGATTACAGATGTATTAAATAAACTAACACAAACATACACAACAACACAACACAAACAATGATTATGAGCACCGAATTAGACACAAACACAACAATGAGCAACGGAGCTGCCATGTCTGAGACAGACTTAGTTGACTGCCGTGACACAGTAAACAAATGGATGGAGCGCTACGGCGTGAGATTTGGAGTTTATAAGAACGGCGTGTTCAACGAGCAGCTGTTTCCTTTCGACGCTATTCCACGTCAGATTCCTGCTGACGAATGGGAAATGCTCGAGCGCGGCCTCGTACAG
This sequence comes from Candidatus Minthosoma equi, assembly GCA_018064885.1. Lineage (GTDB taxonomy): Bacteria > Bacteroidota > Bacteroidia > Bacteroidales > Bacteroidaceae > Minthosoma > Minthosoma equi. Next base: position 45,302 of record JAGHUI010000004.1, read on the forward strand.
AGAGTAAAAGCGCTGAACATGTTTTTATATGACATTTATCATGACAAAAAGATTGTTCAGGATGGAGTAGTTCCAAAAGAATTCACATACGAAAGCAAGGGATATATGCCTGAATGTGAGGGCATCACCCCTTCAAAGGATGTTTATGCACACATTGCAGGCATCGACCTCGTCCAGGCAAAGGACGGCAGATGGCTCATCTTGGAGGACAACCTGCGCATCCCTTCTGGTGCCAGCTATCCTATGATTGCCCGCACCGTGACTCGCAAGGCAAGTCCTCAGACTTTCCGTGACAATCTCATTCACGACAATCGCAACTATGGCGAGATGCTTCGTGAAATGATGGACTACATCAATGACGGACGCGGCATAAACGTGATCCTTACACCGGGACGCTACAATTCAGCCTTCTTCGAACATTCATTCTTAGCAGAAAAAACAGGTGCCACACTCGCATTCCCAGGCGACTTGATTGTTGACAATGGAATTGTGTATTACACAGGAATTTACAAGGAAAAAGTACGCGTGGGAGCCATCTATCGCCGTGTAAGCGATGAGTATCTTGATCCTCTTGCATTCGAGCCTACCTCACTTCTCGGCGTGCCAAACCTCATGGAGGCTTATCGCGCAGGCACCGTGGGAGTGATCAACGCACTTGGCAATGGCGTGGCAGACGACAAGGGTATCTATTATTTCGTTCCAAAGATGGTTAAATACTATCTCAACGAGGAACCTATCCTTCAGAATGCTCCAACTTATTTGCCATTCTTTGAGGAAGATTTTAACTATATTATTAATAATATAGATAAGCTCGTCATAAAGGATGTTGCCGAGGCAGGCGGTTATGGCGTGATGTTCGGCCGCGACATGACTCCAGAAAGACTTGAAGAGGTTAAGAATCTGATCATAAAAGATCCACGCCGCTGGATTGCCCAGGAGGTCGTTGACTTCATTGATCTTGACATCATCGATGAAACCGGAAAGCCTTCACCACGCAAGTGCGACCTCCGCGCTTTCGTCATCACAGGCAAGGAGACTAAAGTATGGCGTTCTGGTCTCACACGCTTCAGCCGCAACCCTAATTCGTTCGTGGTGAACTCAAGCCAGGGCGGAGGATTCAAGGACACTTGGGTGATGGACAAAAACTAATTAGGGATAATTGGTCTTATAAGTTTTTTTTGCTCTTATTGGTCTTATTAGACTCATTAGACTTATAAGCCCCATTAGACTAATCAAACTCATTAAATAATAACACTATATGGACAAAGTGATTAGCGCAAACACAGCGAATCAGCTCTTCTGGCTGGGACGCTATGCAGAAAGAGGATACCTCATGTTGCACCTTATGCGTCGTGCCTACGACGAGGTGATTGATGTTCCTGTCGGTGAGAAACCTTACAGCGATTTTCTTGAGAAACTTGGCGGATACGTGGCTAACAACATGACAAGCAGCTATCAGATGATGGCTCAGCTCTACGATCCAAATACAGTCAGTTCACTTTATAACATTATCGAGCGCATGATGGACAATGCTATCGTTCTCCGTTCTATCATCTGCTCCGAGTCATTCGCTTACATCGAGCTTTGCCGCGATCTGCTCAAGCAGAAGTCTGCCAGCAAAGAGATGAACATCACAGAGTTGCAGCCTATCACTGACTGGCTCTTGGCATTCTGGGGCAGCATTCGCGAGAGAGTTTACGGACAGTCTTACGCTCTGCTTGAGGTGGGACGCTTGGTTGAGCACCTTGACATGAACATGCGCTTTGAGTATAAGCACTACCGCATTGACGAGGCTTGGGACATGCTGAAACGCTACATGCAGAGCGAGCAAGACCTCTTCGACCGTGTTCAGGCAGGACGTTTCGAGATGTATGCAGCCACTCAGGAAGCTTACGACGAAAACATCAAGGAACATAAGTTCGAGATGACAGCAGCACTTAATGGACTTGTTAAAGTATAATTATCAGTATATTACGGAATCTTCGTTCGTTCCACCGGTAGAGCACCATTTCTTCAAGATGCGTGCTTTGCCGATGGAGAACGCATGTCAGCATATCTTGACTGCAGAAATGACGGTGAGTCCGCAATGCCAACTCAATCATAGCAAAGACGGCTTTGGTAATAGCGTGCAATGCGGAAGTTTCTCCGAGCCTCACAATCATTTCCGAATAGAAAGCCGTGGCGTAGTGGAATGCTCTGCTTATTGCATTCCTGATGCATCGCCCAAGGATTTCTATCTCTACCCTACTCGCCTTACGGAATGGAACAAGGATATTGCTCAGCTCGCTTCATCGGGCAATGCGCATGACATCATGCATGCTATCTACGGACTGCTCACTTACGAGCGCTTTGCAACAGACAACTCAACAACAGCAATTGACACATTCTCAATAAGAAAAGGAGTCTGTCAGGATTATGCTCATCTGATGATAGCAGCTTGCCGATCGGCTGGATTGAAGGCACGCTACGTCAATGGTCTCATGCTGGGCGAAGGCGAGACTCACGCATGGGTGGAGGTTCACGATGGCGAGAAATGGCTGGGCTACGACCCAACTCATGATTGCCAGATTGATTACGGCTACATCAAGTTTGCCCACGGCAGAGACGTGGCAGACTGTCCAAGCAACCGAGGGAGGTTCTACGGATGGACGATGGAAACTATGGCCGTAACTTGCAAACTTATCAAACAAGAAAACTAACAAAACACATAGAAATGATACAAAACGTCACTTCACTTGAAATGCCTGTAGATGAGGAGTTTCGCATTGTCAAGAACCACATGACTCGTGGCAAAGGCAAGCGCATCTGCATCGTTACAGGCACACACGGAGACGAGCTGGAAGGGCAGTTCGTTTGTTATCTGATAGCAAAAATGGTGAGCGAGAACAAGCAGAAGCTCAACGGTACGGTTGACATTTATCCTGCTCTCAATCCGCTCGGCATAGACACCATGCAGCGCGGCGTCCCTGCATTCGACATTGATATGAACCGCATATTCCCTGGCAATAGCCGAGGCTCCATGATAGAAAAGGTTGCTCATGACATTTACACAGATTTGAGTGGCGCCGACTTAGTGGTTGACATTCACTCTTCAAACATCTTCCTTCGTGAGGTGCCACAGGTGCGCATAAGCGAAATGACAGCCTCAACACTCGTTCCATACGCAAAGATGATGGGCATTGATTTCATCTGGATACATCAGGCAGCAACAGTCCTTGAATCCACACTTGCCCACTCTCTCAACTCTACTGGCACACCTTGCATCGTTGCAGAACTTGCTGTAGGAGGACGCATCAGCCACTCGATGTGCCAGCGTCTTGTTGATGGCATTCAAAACATTATGTATAACATGGGAATATGGAGCGAGCAGCCTGACCCTTCCAAGATTGGCGAAAGCATTGTCTGCGAAGGCGCTGACCCAGTTGCTTTCATCAATGCTCAAACAAGCGGAGTATTCATTACTGATATTCATAACGATATGAATGTAAGTAAAGGACAGAGTATAGGACAGATCATTTCCCCTCTTACAGGCAAGGTGCTCAGCGAAGTGACAAGTCCATGCGACGGCTTCCTATTCACTATACGAGCATACCCTATTGTTTACGAAGGAAGCTTGCTAGGAAGAATTTACAAAGATACGACATATTAGGCCTATGAGACTCATAAGACCGATACCCCAAATATAATCATGAAAGTTCAAACTATATTCAATATGCCATCGCCTTACCGCGATGATTTCCGCATCAAGGCTTACACCTTTGGAGAAGGAGAAAAGACGCTTTGCATCGTTGGCAGCATGCGAGGCGATGAAATGCAACAGCAATATGTGGCAAGCCGAATGGTTGCCATTCTGAAAGCCGCCGAGGAAGATGGACACATAGCTAATAACGTGAGCATCACTGTCATACCTTGCGTAAACCCTTCCAGCATCAACATTGAGAAGCGTTTCTGGGCACTCGACGGAACAGATATTAACCGTATGTTCCCTGGATACGACCAGGGCGAGACAACGCAGCGAATTGCAGCAGGACTTTTTGAGTTCATCAAAGATTTCAAGTTCGGCATTCAGCTGGCAAGCTATTATTTGCCAGGCAACTTCCTTCCTCATGTGAGAATGATCCATACTGGTTTTGAGGACATTGACGACTCTCGCCTCTTCGGCTTTCCTTACATCGCCATTCGCCAGCCAGAACCTTTCGACACAGTATTGCTGAATTACAACTGGCAGATCTGGGAGACACAGGCTTTCTCTCTCTATGCTGGCACAACCGATGTTATTGATCATGAGATGGCAGACATCAGCATTGATGCCATTTGCCGATTCATGCTGAAAAAAGGTTTCACAAACAGCAGTATTCGTTCTTCCATCTCAAAGGGCGGCAATATTAATATAAATGTGGATGTGGATGATCCTACTGTCATTACTCAAGATAATCTCATTAGCATTCAGGCTCCTCACGCAGGATTGTTCCTCTTGAATTGCACGCCTGGACAGGAAGTGAAGAAGGGCGACATACTCGCACGAATCATGCATCCGTACGAAGGTGTGGAGATCAGCTGCATCAAAGCTCCATGCGACGGCATCATATTCTTTGCCAGAAACAAGTCAATCACTTTCCAAAACACACTACTATTTCGCATTATTATAGCAAATAGCGAACAATAATGTCCATTTGATAACAAATTTGATGTTTTAATATAATTTTGTCAACGTTTTATTTGTTTGGTATTTCTTTTTGCTATAAATTTGCACTCGATTTAAGGCAAAGCGTAACCGTTTTTAGGTAAGGATAGCCACAACGACACAAAATAAAAACAACCAAACAACACAAAACAACAAACACGATTATGAAGATTAACAAAAGATGGATCATCATGTCGGTGATCATGCTCGTCATTGCAATAGTGGGAGCGCTTATGCCTGAAGACCCAGGCTTGTGGGAATTCCATGAAACAGAAGAATGCACATCAAGCAACGTGGCATGGATGATTACAGCCACTATCTTTGTGCTTATGATGACTCCTGGACTCTCCTTCTTCTATGGAGGTATGGTGGGAAAGAAGAATGTCATCAGCACAATTTTGCAATCTTTCATCGCCATGGGTATCATCAGCGTAATGTGGGTGGTATTCGGCTTCAGCCTCTCATTTGGCGACGATGTGGGCGGTCTCGGACTCATCGGTGACCCAACGCAATTCTTCATGTTCCAGCACGTTGGAGCTCAGCCATATGAGAAGATCACAGCCTCTATCCCATTGGCTCTCTATGCGCTTTTTCAGATGAAATTCGCAATCATCACACCTTCCCTTATCACGGGTTCGTTTGCTGAGCGCGTGCGTTTCTCTGCCTATATGGTTTTCATGATGCTTTTCTGCATCTTCGTATATTGCCCTCTCGCACACTGGACTTGGCATCCTGACGGAATCCTTCACCAGTGGCTCAACATCCACGACTTCGCAGGTGGTATCGTTGTTCACGCATCATCTGGTGTTGCCGCTCTTGCCGGAGCCTTGTTCCTTGGACGACGCACAAAGACAAACACAGGACACCTTCCTGCAAATATCCCATTCGTCATTCTCGGCGCAGCACTTCTTTGGCTCGGATGGTTCGGTTTCAACGGTGGTTCTGGCCTTGCGGCTGATGGCATAGCAATCAAGGCATTCCTCAACACTAACACCTCTGGTGCAACAGCCATGATGTCATGGATTTTCATTGACTGTCTCCGCGGCCGTAAGCCTTCTGGCATGGGAGCTGCAGTAGGTGCAGTTGTAGGTCTTGTGGCAATTACTCCATGTGCAGACGTTGTGACAACAAGCCAGAGCTTCATCATCGCTGTACTCACAACTATCGTCTGCAACTTCGCCGTTTACCGTACATCAAAATCAGGCATCGATGATGCTCTCGATGTATTCCCTACTCATGGCATGGGCGGTATCTTTGCAACAATCCTCACAGGCATTTTCTCTTACAGCGGACTCATCCACGGAGGATGGGAAGAATTCGTAAATTCTATCATCGGTGTTATCATTGTAATTGCATACACATTCGTTGTCAGCATCGCTCTTTACTGGATCACAAACAAGATGATTCCAATGCGTGTCAGCCTCAAGAGTGAAAAGATTGGTCTTGACGTCAGCCAGCACGATGAAACCTATGCATTCTCTGATAGCGCAGAGCGTGAAATCGCTGAATATTTTGAGAGTCACGATAACGGAAACAAATCGTAAATTCCCCAAAAAGCAAATATAATAACTGAATAGTTATTGCAAGCAAAGACTTGGCATAGTCCATACAATTTTATCAATCTATTATACTATATTGCACTCTCTCTTGGAAGGGAGTGCTTTTTTTGCAAAATTGGTGGGATTTTATAGTCTATGAGTCAAGAAAAATCATTAACTTTGCACTGAAATTCTAACATAAATTCTCTAAAAGAAGTAAATCATGAGTGAAGGAAGACCTTTCAAGGTATTTTCAGGTACAAAGACAAGGTATTTGGCAGAGCGAATCTGCCAGAGTTTGGGATGTCCGCTAGGCAATATGATCATCTCTCATTTTGCCGACGGTGAGTTTGCTGTCAGCTTCGAAGAGAGCATCCGCGGCAATGATGTGTTCCTCGTACAGTCAACATTCCCTAACAGCGATAACCTTATGGAGCTTCTCCTGATGATTGATGCCGCAAAGCGCGCAAGTGCAAGAAGCATCATAGCCGTTATCCCTTACTTCGGATGGGCTCGTCAGGATCGCAAGGACAAACCAAGAGTTAGCATCGGCGCTAAGCTCGTTGCTGATTTGCTCAGCGCCGCAGGCATTGACCGTCTCATCACAATGGACCTTCATGCTGACCAGATTCAGGGTTTCTTCAACGTGCCTGTTGATCACCTTTACGGCTCACTTGTTGAGGTTCCTTACGTTGAGTCTCTTGGACTTGAGAACCTTGTTATTGCGACTCCAGACGTTGGCGGAGCTAAGCGTGCAGGACTTTTCGCTAAAAAGCTTCATGCTCCACTCGTACTCTGCAACAAGACTCGCGCTCGTGCCAATGTGGTTGAGTCAATCCAGATTATCGGTGACGTTAAGGGCAAGGATGTTGTCCTCGTTGATGATATGGTGGACACAGCCGGCACAATCACTCGTGCTGCCGACGAAATGCTGAAGGCTGGCGCTCATAGCGTCCGTGCCGTTGCAAGCCATTGCGTGATGAGCGACCCTGCAAGCGATCGCGTTCAGAACTCTGCACTCGAAGAAATAGTATTCACAGACTCAATTCCTTACGCACAGAAATGTCCTAAGGTGGTTCAGCTTTCTATCGCAGATATGTTTGCTCGTGCCATCCGTGCCGTTTCACGCGAGGAGAGCGTCAGCGAAGAATTCGACTTCTAACACATATATATAATAATGTGTAAGGCATCATAGACATTAGCCTCTATTGTGCTTTGCACATTATTTGTTTTATTGATAATATTTCCCTCGAAAATTAAAACAATCTATAAATACCAAAACCTATTCCAATGACTAATAAACTATTACTTGCTTCTACGCTCTGTCTTGCAATGGCAGGAAGTGCTTTTGCACAGAAAAAAGCGCCAGCAAAAACAACTGATCCAAACGAAAAGGTTTCATTCCTTTTCACTTACTTCACTGGAAATGCACCTCAAGAAGAGCAGATTTGCTATGCTCTCAGCGAAGACGGCTACAACTACACACTCCTCAATCAGGGACTTCCTGTAATCAAGTCAGACTCAATCGCATATACTCAGTGCGTTCGTGACCCACACATCCTTCGCGGTGAGGATGGAAAGACTTTCTATATGGTTGTTACAGATATGAAGTCTTCTCTCGGATGGGCTTCAAATCGTGGCCTTGTGCTGATGAAATCAACAGATCTTATCCATTGGACTCACTCCGCTATCAACTTCCCTACTAAGTATCCTAAAACTTGGAAGAACGTTACTCGCGTTTGGGCTCCTGAAACCATCTATGATCACAAGGCTGGCAAATACATGGTATTCTTCTCCCTACTTACAGACGATGGCAAGCTAAATTACGATAAGATTTTCTATCAGTATGCCAATGAGGACTTTACTGATCTTGAAGGCGAGCCTACACTTCTCTTCGATGATGGCAGAGCAGCTATCGACGGCGACATCGTGTTCAACGAGGAAGATCAGAAGTTCCACCTCTTCTATAAAAGCGAAGCAGGAGGCGGAATCTATCAGGCTGTTGCTGACCAGCTTACAGCAGAGCCTGGTAAGCCACTATGCAGCCAGTGGACAAAATGGCCAGACCGTGTAGAGGTTTGCAAGAAGGCTGTTGAGGGCGTAGGCGTTTGCAAGAGCCTTGACGGAAAGTCTTGGGTAGTGATGTATGACTGCTATGGCGCAGGTCACTATCAGTTCTGCAAGTCTGCCGATCTCAAGAAGTTTGAATGGGTAGCAGATACTAAGACTTCTGGCATGTTCACTCCTCGCCACGGTACAATCATGCCTATCACTCAGGCTGAGAAGGATCGTCTTCTTGCTGAATGGGGCGACGGAAAGAACCCAATTCTTCCTGGCTTCCATGCAGATCCAGAGGTTATGCATGCAAAAAAGGATGGTAAATTCTACATCTACTCTACCACAGATGGTACTCCAGGCTGGGGCGGTCATGACTTCAGCGTATTCTCTTCTACAGACCTCATCAACTGGACAGACGAGGGCAAGATGCTCGACGTGAAGGGCGATCAGGTTAAGTGGGCTGTTGGTAATGCTTGGGCTCCATGCATCATTGAGAAAAAAGTAGGTAAAGGATATAAGTACTACTACTATTTCTCTGCTCACAACCCTCAGACAAACCGCAAGGAAATCGGTTGCGCTATAGCCGATGATCCAAAGGGACCATTTGTTGACTGCGGCCACTCAATCGTAACAGACGAAGATCGTCCAGAAGGAGTAAGGGGCGGACAGGCTATCGACGTTGATGTATTCCAGGATCCTAAGACTGGCAAGTTCTACCTCTATTGGGGCAATGGTTTCATGGCAGGCGCAGAGCTTAACGAAGATATGATTTCCATAAAGAAGGAAACAACAGTAAACCTCACACCTAAGGGAGGTTCTCTCCAGGACTACAACTACCGTGAAGGTACTTATGTGTTCTACCGCAAGGGTATCTACTATTTCCTCTGGTCTGTTGACGACACAGGCGCCGACAACTACCATGTAGCATACGGAACTTCAACAAGTCCTCTAGGCCCTATCAAGGTAGCTGACCAGCCTGTTATCCTCCAGCAAGATCCTTCACAGAAGATTTACGGAACAGCTCATAACTCTGTTCTTCAGGTAAATGGCAAGGACGAATGGTATATCGTTTACCATCGCATCAACCCTAACTTCCGTGAGCGTCAGCTTTCTCCAGGCACTCACCGTCAGGTTTGCATCGATAAGATGACTTTCGACAAGGATGGCAAGATTAACGTAATCAAGCCAACTCAGGAAGGTCCAGCACCATTGAAGAAATAACAAACATAATAATAATCATATTCGCATCGTTCGGCAGAAATGCTGAGCGATGTGTATGTTTTTCAATAAATAAAGAAGACAAACAATGGAAACAGTAAAAGCTATAAGCACTCCAAATGCACCTGCTGCCATCGGTCCATATAGTCAGGGAATTATCACAAACGGAACAAGCACAGTCTATGTAAGCGGACAACTTCCTATCGATCCTGCTACAGGCAACTTTGCTGAAGGCGGAATCAAAGCAGAAGCACGCCAGAATCTAACAAACATTCAGAACATACTTAAAGAAGAAGGACTTACAATGGCAAATGTTGCAAAAGTTACTGTTCTTCTTGCAAACATCAGTGATTTCGCAGCTGTAAACGAAGTATATGCAGAGTTCTTCCAGGAACCATACCCTGCTCGTTCTGCATTTGCTGTCGCAGCACTTCCTAAGGGAGCAAATATTGAGATTGAAGCTATCGCTTGTAAATAGTTTGAATTGGCGGTTTTCATACATTTTTGCGCTTCGCGCAGGAATCTCAAAAGCAACACGCACCATCTTTATCATTTAATATAAATAACATGACAAAAGAATATCTTCCAGCCGAATGGCATAAGCAACTTTTCGTACAACTCACATGGCCTCATGCTAATACCGACTGGGCACCAGTCCTATCTGATGCTATTGAGTGCTTTTGCAATATCGCAAGGGAGATAGCCAAGCGTGAACATCTTGTTGTTGTATGTCAGGATATTGATCAAGCAAAATCCGACATGCAGCAACATGGCGTTGCTTTTGACAACATACAGTTCCTTCAGTGCAACACAAATGACACATGGGCAAGGGATCATGCGTTTATCACGACCATCAATAGCAGCACAGTAAATCTGTTGGATTTTCAGTTTAACGGATGGGGAATGAAATTTGCTGCAAACCATGACAACATGATAAACAAGAATATTTATCCTGATGTTCTTGCCTTGTATCAGAAACATAACATAGTAGCCACATACGAGAACCATCTTGATTTCACATTCGAAGGCGGAAGCATTGAGAGTGACGAGAATGGAACGCTTATGGTGACATCAAGCTGTTTGTTGTCGGAGAATCGCAATGACTCACTGACTCAGGAAGTTATAGAACACAGATTGATGAAATTCTTTAATGCAGAAAGAGTAATTTGGATCAATCATTCATGGCTTGCTGGAGATGACACAGACGGTCATATTGATACTGTTGCACGCTTCTGTTCACCAACAAGCATTGCATACATCAAGTGTGATGATAAGGAAGATGAACACTATGAAGAGCTGAAAGCAATGGAAGAAGAACTTAAAGATTTGCGTACAAAAGACGGAAAGCCATATACCCTCTTCGCACTCCCCTTCCCCGATGCTTGCTATGACGAGGAAGGCGAACGTCTGCCAGCCACTCATGCAAACTTCCTCATTATGAATGGTGCAGTTCTTGTGCCAACATACAATCAGCCAGAAAAAGATGCACAAGCAATAAAAGTACTTCAAGAGGCTTTCCCAGACAGGGAAATCATCGGCATTGATTGCAGAGTGCTTGTTATCCAGCATGGTTCACTTCATTGCTCAACCATGCAATATCCAGCAATTGCCTAAGAGTTATCTTAGACGACTCTTTATATAATAATTACGTACATAAACGAAATAGAAAATAACTCCTAAAACATTCACAATGAAAGCAAACCAGAATGCAGCAGAATAACTGATGTATTCTATTGCCATACCACCGAAGAACACACCGAGTCCCATTCCCACATCCCACATGGTAAGCTGAGTGGCATTTGCCGTTCCGCGCTTATTGTTTGGCGCAAGATTTATCATCATCGTCTGCATGCCAGGCCAAATATGACCATTGCCAAGACCTATTATTATTGCAGCACCATAATAAGCTATAGGATGCTTGATTGCAGCAAAAAGCAGATAGCCAAACACACTTACAAGAATGCCATGAGTAACATTCTCAACAACTTTGCCCTTCCTTAAAGAACGTGCGCCAACAAGACGTGAAAGAATCAAACCGCCGCTTAACACAGCAAACCATACGCCTGTGCCAGATGTCATTCCCAATTCTTCCTTTCCGTAAATAGCAAGATAGTTAGCAAGCACTCCGTATGACAATCCGATAGTTGCCATAACAATGCCTAAGCTCCATCCTTTCAGAAGGAAAAAGCGGTCAAGCGACAGCGGATCCTTATTTGGAATGATGTCTTTCTTTGGAAAATGAACACTTGAATTGATTGCAAATCCAATGCCAGACATAAGTAAAGCTACCATGAAGATAAGTGTGAAAGATTCACAGCCAATAACATGATGAGGCAGTTTACTCACATAATCATAAATGAGAAGTCCAATTGTTGGCGCAATAGACGTTGCGAGATTATTGCTAAGTCCATAATATCCAATTCCTTCTGCACGACGCTGCGGATGAAGCACATCAATAGCGCTGGTACTGTTTGCCACAGTAACAGAACCCATTGGAGCACCATGAATTGTACGAACGATAGCAAAAAGAGTAAGCGAAGTTGCAACAAGATACCCTGCAAAAAATGCAAAGAACAGGAAATAGCAAATGAGCAGAACTGCTTTGCGTGAGAAACTATCAACAAGATATCCTGCAATAGGACGAGCAAGCAATGCCGTCAACGTATATCCTGACAAAACAAAACCAATAGTGTCTTTATCTGCTCCAAATTCTTCACTAAGATAAATCGGAAGTAACGGTGTAACTATCATGAAAGAAAAGAAAATCATGAAGTTGGCACACCAAACCTTTATGTAATTACTATTCCAAAGTCGAACAGAATTATCCATTTTCAAATTTGACTTATTTATGGATTCTTATACCCTCGGCATCCACACTTGTCACATTCTTTTCAATATAAATGTATGGATTGCCTTTCACAAAACCTTCACCTACACAAGGACGGCGATCATAAACTCCAGACTGCTCTGTTGCTGGTGAAGGAATCAAATCAACATCCCTGAAATAAATGTCCCGAACTTTTCCTTTTGTATCACATCCAACAAATATGCCATTTGGAGAATAACACTTCACATTCTGAAAATAGATGTCGCTCACTTCTCCGCACTTGCCTTCAGTAGCGCCCTTAGGGAAACGCCAGCCTGCATCCTTATGATTTCCAACAGCACGCGGATAGCTTGTCACATAGATAGGTTCTGCTTTTCCCCACCAGACATCGCTGAAGAATTGTCCTTCAACAATCATATTACTGAAAATTACATTGGTAACAGTACCTTCATCACGATTCTGAATACCCAAGCCACGATTGCTAGCACGAATAATGCAATTGTCAAAAAGAACATGAGAGATGCTGTCCATATTCTCCGAGCCGATCTTTATGGCGCATGAGCGAGAAGTCATCACACAATTAGCAACAACAATATCCTGGCATGGTCCGTATTTCTCATACTCACGGCGATTCTTCAAGCAGATGCAATCATCACCGCTTTCTATGAAACAGTTGCTGATGCGAACTTTACGAGAATGATCAATATCTATGCCATCGCCATTGCGGATTTTCAGTTGGTTAAGAAGCGAGATATCATCTATAACAGCATCGTAGCATCCTATGAGATGAACAGTCCAATACGCTCCATCCTTAATAGTCACATCATGAATTCTAAGTTTATTGACCGCCTCTAGAGTAAGCACATGCGGACGAGGATCAAACGGGCCATTAAGCGGTTTAAGTTCATAACTATCAAAGAGTTCTGCACCCATAAAATCAATACCGCTGCCATCAATAGTACCTTTGCCAGTAATAGACAGATTTTCAACACCAAGGCAATAAATCCATTTCATGCCTTCACCTTCATTGGCATAAAAAGCACTAAGATGATAGATACTTTCATCTGGACGGCACTTCAACGTGGAATTGACATCAATATGAAAATCAATGTTGGATTTCAATTCGATAGGTCCAGCAAGGAACGTATGTCCTGTAGGAAGCAGCACCTGTCCGCCGCCATTCGCAGTACATTCGTCAATAGCCTTCTGAATAGCTTCTGCATCATCAGTCATGCCATCCCCTTTTGCACCATAGTTCATAACATTATAAACATTCTGCGCATCAACGACAAAGAACAAAGACTGCACCACCAGAAGAAGTATTGTTGAAAAAAAATATCTCATATATATATAATAATGTGTAAGTGAATTATGAGTCGTGAGTTTGGGGTTGTAAATTAATAGGCAACCCCTAACAACATACAAAGTTAGACAAAAAAAGAGACACACCCAAAGGATGCGTCTCTAAATCTTTATTATTTGAGAAATAATTACTTTTCCTCGCCAATAATCTTCCAGATACCAGCAGCGATGATAGCACCTACGAATGGACCAACGATGAACACCCAAATCTGCTCAAGAGCCTGACCACCCTCGAAGATAGCAGGACCGATTGAACGAGCTGGGTTTACAGATGTACCTGTGTAGTGGATACCAACAAAGTGGATAAGAATGAGTGAAAGACCGATTGCAAGACCAGCGAAATTGCCTGCACCCTTCTTTGCGTCTGTTGTACCGAGAACCACGAGAACAAAGATGCAAGTAAGAACGATTTCTGCAATGAGACCTACAACGACACCATGATCGCCACAAGCGTTAGCACCTGTAGTTGTGCCACCAGCAAGAAGCTGATCTGTTGAAGTGAGAGCGAAGAGAATTGCAGATCCTATGATTGCACCAATTGTCTGGAAAACCATATAAAAACCTGCATCCTTACCGCTGATGCGCTTTGTGAGAAGGCAGCCAAGTGTGATAGCTGGATTAATGTGGCAACCAGAGATGCCACCGATTGTGTAAGCCATTGCAACAACTGCAAGACCGAATGCCATTGCTGTACCAACTACAGATGCTGTGTCAGAACCACAATTGAGAGAAACTGCTGTACCACAGCCAAGAAGTGTAAGAACCATAGTTCCCACCATTTCTGCTAAATACTTTTTCATAACTGATTAAATTTTGATTTGTTATACATTAATTTAATTAGAAAGCCATAATTATTGGAGCATCGCCTAACTACTGCTCCAAGTGAATGATTCCACCAGTTGCAGGATCGAGCGTGAGTTTTGTTGTAGCGCCCTTATTGAAAAGTGTTGGCGCAAGCATGTCGATAGTGCCGAATTGAGCAAACGGCAATTCTCTCTCATACAACGCACCGTTCATCGTACTTATAATAACGGTTGCCATGCTCGGCATATTATATACAAGACCAGAAATTTTTCTCTTTGCCTGATCTTTTTCTGATGGAAGAACAACAGTATGCTTGTCTTTTATAGAAAGATAATATGGTTCGCCAGCCAAATCGTCAGCATCCACGAAACCAAGTTTGCCTGAGAATCGGAAAAGAACCGACTTGTCAACATCTTCCATTGGCAGAAATGCGTATGTTTCTGAAACGTATGTTGTATCAGAATATCCAACAAACATCTGCGTAAGCGCATCCTCCTGATTGTTAAGCTCGTCAAGAACAATCTTCAGCGATGCGCCGTCCTTTGGCATAGATTCTGCCTGACCACGCTTGATAGTGTTCTTGCTGTCCCTGATGTCCATAATTTCCTGAGCAGCAAGTTCTGCCATCTTTGCCAGCGAAGTAGCAGAAAGTATATCTTCAGTAAGATACTGTTTAGCGTCAAGACGATGACTTACAGTCTTTTGAGCTGGAAGAGAATGCTCTGCAATAGGATTTTCCGTATTCACAGCCACAAGTATTCCGCTCTTAGTCAACTGAACCATTGGAGCAACTGTCTTATCTTTCATCTTAACAGTAAACACCTTTGTTGTATCTGGTGTACCATCTTGATAAACAGTGATATTCTTCACCTTCCATTCTGTAGAAGACTCCTTCTTAACATCGGCAACATGAAGGTAACGCTCTGCATACTTTGCAAACTCGCCAGGAGTATAAGTCACCTTAATAGCCTCCACATCAACCTTGAGAATCGTAAGCGGAAGAGCATAATTCACACCCTCCGAACCTATTCCCGGATTAAATTCAGTCACCTGTGTCTGCGCCATCATGAATGCAGATATGACACAGGACATTGCTGATAGTATAATCTTTTTCATTTAGTTTTCAATTCTTTAAATGCCTTTGGGAGGAATGCCACAATATCACTAGCTATGAGACTTTCTTCACAACCCAAATCCTCAACAGCCAAATCACCGGCAAGACCATGCAGATACACACCCATACGAGCAGCCAGTTCCTGATTGTAACCCTGCGAGAGAAGAGCAAGAATCACGCCTGTAAGCACATCGCCGCTTCCTGCCGTTGCCATGCCCGGATTTCCTGTAATATTGAAATACACAGAACCCTCTGGCGTTACAATAGCAGAATATGCACCCTTTATAACTATATATATCTGCTGACGCACACAAAGTTCGCGAGTGCGCTCAAGTTCCTCGTACGAGTTACGGGTAGTGCTGATAAGGCCGAAAAGCTCTTTCTTATGCGGAGTGAGAATCGTCTTTCTTGGAATCTGAGCAATCCATCCGCGATGTGAGCCTATGATGTTCAGCGCATCTGCATCAATTACAGATGGGCATTTAGTCATGGTCATCTGTTCAATAAAAGCCTGTACCGTGTAGCTTCCCGTGCCAATGCCAGGACCTATAGCCATAGCATCATACATCTGAGTGTCAAACGATTGACTGAACATATTTGCATCAACATCCACATCAAGTATTGCCTCAGGAACTGTTGTCTGAAGAATCTGCACATTTGACTCTGGCGTGCGGACAGTCAGTTTACCCACACCTGATCTCATGCACGACTTTGCTGATAAGATTGCAGCACCTGCCATTCCCTTCTTTCCAGCAATGAGCAGAGCATGTCCCATAGTGCCCTTATGCGCAAACTTAGAACGTGTCTTCAGTTTCCCTACGAAATCTGTCTTTTCACTCAGATTGTAAGGCGATGCCATCGACTCAGCCTGAGGCTCTATCAAACCAATATCCAAGACCTCCCATTTGCCCACAAGGCTCTCGTGTTCTGGGAAGAAGAAAGCAAGTTTCGGACAATGAATTGTAAATGTGTAAGTTGCACGAATCACATGGTTCATCACATTGTAAGTATTATCCTCCGTCATCATGCCCGAAGGAACATCAATACTTACGACAATAGCCGATGAGCTATTGATATATTTCACCACAGAAGCGAAGCCTCCATTCAGCGGACGTGAAAGTCCTGTGCCGAAAAGACCATCAATGACAAGATCGGTGCTTTCAAGCTTTGGAGGAACAAATTGCGATGTGATTTCTGTAAATTCAATGTTATGCGCCCCAAGCAGGTTATGCTTTTCTGCCTGGAATTCAATCAGTCTCTGTCTGTTGCGCTTACAGTCAGGAGAAAGATTGTCCGATGTGTTGAACAGATAAACATAAACCTTATAATTTGCCTCGCCCAACATTCTGGCAACAGCAAGAGCATCACCGCCATTGTTTCCTGGACCAGCAAAAATCTTCACAGGAGTGCTTGAGTCCCAGCGACTCATAATTTTATCTGCCACAGCACGAGATGCACGCTCCATCAGATCTATAGAACTGATCGGTTCATGCTCCATGGTGTAAGCATCAATTTCTTTTAATTGCGCTGCAGTTAAAATCTTCATATTTAGCTAAACGAAGAACTCGAGTTAATCTTCATTGTGCAAAAATAATAAATATGTATTAAAATTTATATATAAAATTGCCAAAAACTTGTTATCTGTTGAAAAAAACAAGATAAATATTTACAAATTTTCTCCAAACTTGTGATTTTTGTGTAACTTTGCATCAGTTTATTGACAATCTAAACCACAATGATACAGATATTGGACAAGCAGTTCGATTTGTTTATCACTCGCGAACAAATCGATCGCGATATAACTGCAATTGCAGAAAAGATTAATGCCGACTATGCAGAACGAAAGCCGCTTCTCATCGGAACACTCAATGGCGCTTTCATCTTCGCTGCCGACCTCGTTCGAAAGCTTAACTTTGAACATGAAATCCAATTCACAAAAATCTCATCCTACGATGGAATGGACACAACTGGCGAAGTGAAGGAGCTCATAGGCCTCACTGTTGATATTACCGGTCGCGACGTGATCATTGTAGAAGACATCATCGACACTGGAACCACTATGTCTCACCTCGTTCCGCAGCTCAAGGCAAAAGGAGCGCGCAGCGTGGAAATTGCAGCACTCCTCATGAAGCCAGGCAAACTCAAAGTTCCTCTTGATGTGAAGTATTGCGCAATGGAAATTCCTAACGAATTTATCGTTGGATATGGTCTCGACTACGACAACTACGGTCGCAACTATGCCGACATCTATGTAGTGAAGGAATAACAAAACTGTTGCAAAGCAATTGAACTTGCAGGTTAAGACTATTAATGAAAACATCTGTATATTAAAAAATTATCATCATAAATAAAACACATGAAGAATATCATTATCTTTGGTGCTCCAGGCTCAGGCAAGGGCACTTACAGCGACGAAATCGTTGCTAAGTACGGAATGGGTCACATCTCAACAGGCGATGTGCTCCGCGGTGAAATCAAGAACGGTACAGAACTCGGCAAGATTGCAAATGGCTACATCGACAACGGCCAGCTCATCCCAGACGAGCTCATGATTGACATCCTAGCAAAGACATACGACGCACTTCCAAAGGGTCAGGGCGTTATCTTCGACGGTTTCCCACGCACTATCGCTCAGGCAGACGCTCTCAAGAAGATGCTTGCTGAGCGCGGCGACGACATGGGCATGATGATCGAGCTCGTTGTAGGCGAGGACATCCTCATGGCACGTCTTCTCAACCGTGCAAAGGAGCAGGGCCGTGCAGACGACAACGAGGAGACAATCAAGAAGCGCTTCGAAGTATATCACAATCAGACAGCTCCACTCGCTGAGTGGTTCGAGAAGGAAGGCATGCGCAACACTTTCGAGTGGGCAAAGAACCCTTCTAAGGAGCAGATGCTCGCTGAAATCTTCGCTGCTATCGATGCCAAGAATGCTTAATTAGTGACGAGCCGGGACATCTAGCCAAACGATTCCCTGCACTCTAATCATTAATTAAACTTCAAAGACATTATGGCACAACAGACAAATTTCATTGACTACGTAAAAATCTATTGTCGCTCGGGACGAGGCGGACGAGGTTCCACCCACATGCACCGTGCAAAGTACCTTCCTAAGGGAGGACCAGACGGAGGCAATGGCGGACGAGGTGGCCATGTCATTCTTCGTGGCAACCGCAACTACTGGACACTCCTCCATCTTCGCTACGATCGTCACATCCATGCAGAGCATGGCGGCAATGGATCTAAAAGCAAATCAACCGGTAAGCAAGGCGCTGACAAATACATTGAAGTGCCTTGCGGAACCGCAGTATATGATGCAGAGACAGGCGAATTCATCTGCGAGGTAACCCAGCATGAGCAGGAAGTGATTCTGCTCAAAGGCGGTCGCGGAGGTCTCGGCAATTTCAACTTTGCCACTCCTACCAACAAAGCACCGCGCTACGCACAGCCAGGAGAGCCTATGCAGGAACGCGCCGTTATTCTTGAGCTCAAGCTTCTCGCCGACGTTGGACTTGTAGGTTTCCCAAATGCAGGAAAATCCACACTCGTCAATGCCCTCTCGTCAGCAAAGCCAAAGATCGGCAACTACCCCTTCACCACTCTCGAGCCATCACTCGGCATCGTGCAGTATCGTGAAGGACGCTCATTCGTCATTGCCGACATCCCTGGAATCATCGAAGGAGCAAGCGAAGGACGCGGACTCGGTCTCCGTTTCCTCCGTCACATCGAGCGCAACTCTCTGCTGCTCTTCATGGTACCAGCTGATACTGAGGATATTCGCCATGAATACGAGGTTCTGCTCAACGAACTCGGACAGTTCAATCCAGACCTTCTCGACAAGGGGCGCGTGCTTGCCATCACAAAGTGCGACCTCCTCGGACAAGACGAAGAGCTTCTCAGCATGCTCAAAGAAGGACTCCCAGACGATGTGCCAATCGTGTTCATCAGCGCTGTAGCCAACCAGGGACTTCAGGAACTCAAAGACATCCTTTGGAAAGAGATGAACAGCGAAAGCAACAAGATTGCTGCCATCAACACCTCTGAGTCCATCATCCATGCGCCAAAGACCTTTGCCTACCTCGACGACTTCTCTGACGAAGACGACGAAGGCTGGGGTGATGAAGAAGATGCCGATGACGACATCGAATTCATTGACGAAGACGAGATTGAAGACCTTGACGAGGACGAATTTGAATACACATAAGTCAATATATGCACATATATTCCACACCAGAACATATCACCGCCTTCTCCACAACAAGAGAAGGCGATGTTGTTGTTAACATACCCCGACTAATCATGCCCCATCATCAGGTGCATGGAACAACAACAGTCATTGTCAACGAAGAATTTCTCGCCAAGAATCCCCTGGAGCAAGCACTCCAGATAGATGGCGTGGATGCACTCAGCACCAACCTTTCTAACATTTGTATTGCAGTCAAGACAGCCGACTGCGTGCCTGTTCTCCTATGGGATGAAACAGCGCACGTCATCTCTGCGGTTCATGCCGGATGGAAAGGCACCCTCCAGCGCATTGTCGAGGCAAACATCGATGTTCTCATCTCTACCTACGGCATCAATCCCGCCAACCTTCACGCCATCATAGGTCCATGCATTGGTCCTGAAAGCTTTGAGGTAGGCGACGAAGTTTACGATCTCTTTGCCCAGCACGGATTCCCAATGGATATCCTTGCCAAGCGCTATCCCGACTCTCGCAATCTAGAAGCAGAGAAATGGCACATTGATCTATGGGAATGCAATCGCGGACAGCTACTGAGCAAAGGCGTCAAACCAGAAAACATTCACGTTTCCGGCATTGACACCTTCACAAACTACGACCGCTTCTTCTCCGCACGACGCAAGTTCAACGGACGGATAATAAACGGAATCATGCAAACCTCAAAGTAATCAGCATTCCCCAAAAAGCAAACCCTGCATAGCATCCAAACTATGCAGGGTTTTATTTTTTCTTTCAAAGCACAAAATCGTAATGCTTTGATTTTCCACATCTTGTAAACATTCAAAATCATCATTCCGTAATTACTCCCAGCATTACGGGGAAATGCATCATTGCATTATGGAGAAACGCTGCACAGCATTACGAGGTAATGCAACCGGAAATTTACTTCTTCTGGTATCCGCACTTTGGACATTTGCCATGCTCATCGAGCTTCACGCCGCACAGAGGACAGCGTTCGAAATGATGCTCTGGACAAAACTCTTGTGAAGCCTTGTTTGCACCGCTCTTAAATGTGAGCTTTGCAATAGGAAGCTTGTCCTTGAGCAGGCTGTGAACAATCTTAATCATGCCCTCCACCGTCATAGTCTCTTTCGTCACCACCAGACGACAATCTGGATAGGCTGTTGCCCATTCCGTCTTGAATGCCTCGCCTTTCATTGTGTTTAGTTTGTGGCCATCCTTAATACCTTGATTCTCATATACTCCGAGAATAGCAGGGAGAAGAGGATCGTCCTCACGCAACACCAGTGCATGGTCAAAGTTTTGAAGAATGTCCCACGCTATTTTCTTGATCTCATTGCATGGAAAGACCATATTGACCTCAGGTGTGATGCAATCCTCTACCTCTATGGTGAGAACGCCTGTGTGACCATGCAAATACTGTGCTTCACCCTGGAACTTGTAGAACCGATGTGCATACTGCAGTTCAAATTTTGTGATACTTCTCATACTGTTACTTATTTTTATGTTATACATATAGATAGAGAGACTCGCTCCTCTCTTTTTCTCATTTATGTTCTTTAGAGATCAGTCTGTTTCACCCATATCAAATCTTCTGTATCATATCCCCTCCTGCGCGCTTCACGAACAATCTGATCACAAGTGTTTTTTCTCAGCTGCGGAGTGCGCGAGAGTATCCATAGGTAATCATCGCTGCTGCCTCCTACCAAGGCATAGGAATAGTCGGGTGCCAGCATCATGACACGATAGTCGGAGTAGAATGGTCCGAAGAATGATACGCGAAGCACACCAGGGTTTTCTGTCACCTTGCCCTTCCCTACTGATGTTTTCCATTTTCCATCCTTCTTGCCCTTGTTCATAACTATGATGCTTCCATTGTCATTCAAGGTATAGGTGGCTGTGCATTGTTGCATGTCACGCTCGAACTTGTGGTCGAACCGTGCCACCTCGTACCATTTCCCAAGGTATTGGCTGAGATCCAGAGTCTTAACAGCAGAATTATCCACCGTGACAGCTGGGCTGCAGGCAACAACAGCAAACACAATGCCGGCAAGTATCACGAGGATAATCAATACACTGAGCATCACGCATCCGTTTTTCTTTTCTCTACGATAAAACTGTCCTTTCGGAGCGCCGCATTTAGGGCAGCTTTCAGGAGCTTCGTCGCCCTGATGTGTGTAGTTGCACACCTTGCAAATCCATTTTTCCATAATTACACATTTTTAAATAATATAGATTTTCTCATGCCAACCCTCTCTCTGGCTTGGCGATGGCAAAGGTATGGACAATCTAATGATTTTTCGGTTTTATATCAATCGTTTTTCTAATCGTGCAAGAATGATTTGCTAATACAATGCGTTGTTTCAGAATAAAATTAGCACATGTGTTACCCTTATACCATCTGCTTGTAATAACACAACGCATGATAAGACTGAGAGAATATCAGACTTTGGCAAGAAATTAGTACTACTATTTGGTTATTAACAAATTAAGGAACTGCCAATAATATATTTTATCGTATTCTCATACCGCATTTTTCACAATAATGGGCATCTGGAGATACCGGAGAACCGCATTTCTCACAGAATCGGATTTGATCATCCGATGAAATTTCTTCTTCAGGGGAGACGGCTGTTGAAGACGAAGGAGTTTGATTAGAAGGAAGGAAGATAGAAGAGTATATTTTGGTTTCTGTGTTAGCGATAGCAATCTCTCCATCGGGGAATACACAATAGTAAGTGACGTCACTTTCATTTGGAGAAGTGACATCGTATAAGCCAGCAACTTCAAAGAGTTCATCTTTATTGAATGTTGCATCGCCACCACTTGCAAGCTTCCACTCCGAACATGTGTTTGCGGCTTCAATTGATGCTTCTATTATTGTTTTGTATAGTTTCATCTGTAGTTATATTTTTCAACTGTCACACCTAAATGAAAATGCCTATAATAATACTTTACCCGCAGTTTCTCCAAGCATTTCTATTGCTGGATCAGCATATGTACCCACTGCACCTTGAAGCACACCTGTTGTTGAATCAGCAATTAAATTAATCTGCGCTTTTGCTGCTTCACCATGATTCAGCGCAAGATTGTAGAGGGCATTGCGAGTTTTTTCTGTTATATCTCCGCTTTTGAACAGCTCATCTGCCACATCCAATTTCTTATTAAATATAGAGTTAGCATTTGATATATTTGTTGTACTTACTCCGCTTATCTTGGCATCTATGATAGTCTTGACAGCTCCTGAAGCCATGCCACTAAATGTCTTTTGAGCAATTTCATATCCGTCCTTGCCTTCAATATATGCTCCAGCACCGCCTTTGACAGCATCACCAACAACGTTTGCTGTTGCTTTCCATCCTATTGAGCCCATATTGCTCTGTGTTATATCAACAATGGAATTGAGGCCAGCCTTCTTAACTGCTTCTGACATTGATTTGCCATTGAGATGAGCGTCCAAACATTCTCCAGTGAAATTTTTTGCTGTTGTATAAGCACCGGCTAAAAGCCTTCCTCCTGGACCAGCAGCCTTGCCTGCAATGTCCATTGTTGTGTCAATCACAACTTGTGCGGCTGTGGTGCTATGGATTAGGATAGTCATCTTTGTTGACTCTGCATTTGCGGCATCCAAATCCTTCAAGGCGTTCTTTATGCCAGTTCTCACATGTTCCTTTATGTCATCGATTGTGGCATCTTCTGGCAATCCATACTTATCTCTCAAACTATCAAGATATACCTCACGCTCATGCTGAGCCGCTTCTTCCGCCGCTTTTGCTGCTTCCTCTGCAGGATTCGGTTGTGGCACAGAAGGCTTAGGAGGCTCTGGCGTTGGAGCTGGCTGCGGTGCAGGAGGTGTAGGAGGAGCCGGTTGTGGCACAGGCGGAGGTGTCGTCTGTGGAATTGGCGGCACTGGCTGTGGCGGCACCGGAGGAACAGGCTGTGGCATTGGAGGCAATGGAGGAGATGTAATCGCTCCTGTTGCTGCTCCTGTTGCTCCTGCTGCTGCACCCGCAGAACCTGCATTTGCAACACCTATTCCGATTGCAGCACCTGTGACAGCTACAACTGCCACTGACACTGGTATCCAAGGGAAACTACCTTTGTCCTTTTCGGGATCTGCCTCCGTGAAGAAACTCTCGCCGTTGTCAGCACCCTCATAGGCTCCGGACGTTTTGACCATCTCTAATTCAAATGTGATAAAACCTCCGTCAAACATTGCAATAATTCTATCTGACGAAATGAATTTTACTGGTATCTCAACCGTTTCGCCTTTAACTTTCGCATAAATGCTTTTTCCGTCAAAGGTGAAGGTGCCTTCTCCTGCATCGTATCTTGACTGCAGGTAGAATGTTCCGTCTATGCTAGTGGCAAAAGCAACATCCTCGCCACCTTCTATCCAGTCAGGTTCAATAGTGAACCAGTTATCGAAAATGCTATGGATATTCCTTACATCTACTGTTTCCCAAACACCTATGATGTCCGTGATTTTTATTTGCTGTGCCCATGAGGACAATGTCAGCAGAAGCATTATGAAAAAGATTGATGTACGTTTCATTTAATACAAATACTTATTATTTACCTTGCAAAGATACATATTTACTATATTATATGAAAATTCCACGAATAAAAGTTCAAACAAAAACGATACATTTCGTACATTTGCATAAAAATCAACAGTTAATAACTCCTACAATGAACTTGACACTTGGCGAACACTTAAACAGATTATTCTGGCTTCTTGACATTATTGCCACGCACGGACCAATAAGCCTCAGGGAAATCAATGAACGCTGGATAAGAAGAAGCAACTTCATGGAACCTATCAACCGTCAGGTTTTCATGCGCGAAAAAGAGACAATTCAGGAAGTGTTCGGCATTGACATTGTCAAGGTGGGACAGAACAAATACAAAATCTCCGATCCTCTGCACAACATGAGCCGTTCTGTCCATGACCACATGCTTGCTACAATACACGAATCAAATTTCATGAGCAGCTTCCGAGAACTTGGCTCGCTTATAAGCATTCCTACCGTTTACAAAGGCAGCGAATACCTCAGCATGATTGGCGAAGCGCTGACGGAAGGGATTGTGCTGAATGTGATGTATCATAAGTATGATGCCGAGGCATACAACACTGAACTTGTGCCATATTGCTTGAAACTTTTTAACCGCAGATGGTATCTTTATGCCAAGAAACAAGGTGAGAATCAGATAAAATGCTTCTCTCTCGACCGTGTTGTTGACATGGAACTGTCAGACAAGAAGTTTGCGCGTGATGAGGATTTCAATCCTGAAAGCTTTTTCGGCAATTACTATGGAGTGTATTTGAAAGGAGATGTTGAAGATGTTATGATTCGCACAACAAAGGTGTCTATGAAGTTCCTCACAGATTTGCCATTACACCATTCGCAAAGGCTTGTTAATGAGCATGATGCCCTCATAGCATTGCAGAGGAAAGGTGTGGAATACAAGCCGAAGGAAGAATATCAGTACTATTTCAAATTCCATATTGCCCCTACGCCTGACTTTGAAAATGAGCTTCTGCGATTGTGCGAAAACTGCGAAATCCTCTATCCTGTCTGGTTTCGCGAGAAAGTGCATGAAAGATTGCTGAAAGCTGTACAAATAATGAAAAAAGACTGAAAAAATGGTGTATTTTCAAAAATATTCATGAAAAAGGTGAAAAAAAAGCCCCACTGTATCACATAACAATACAGTAGGGCTTTTACTTTGCACAAAAATTCAAAACAATAACAAATTAAAGCAAAGTAAAATTATGGGAACTTTATCTATCATGAATGCTGTTATGTACAGCTCAAACCTTGTATCAGCAAACAATATGAATTCTTTTGAATCTGAAAGCGGATGCTTTGGTTTCATGGCAATCATTGCCATTGCCACTTCATTGTGCTGGTATGTGTCAAGATGCTATAACGATGAGATCGCGGATATGTAACATAGATGCGCTTGCAACCTCACTGACTGGATAACCAGAACTCTTCTTCAATGAATCAGCATAACTTACAATGACAATTTTTGACGATGCTGTCAATTATATGTTCGTAACATTTGATATTTGAAAGATATTGAGTAACTTTGCATTAGTTTTTACAACACAGCAGCGGTGGTGAAACAATACAAACAAATTGAGAATCGATGAGCATAACAACAATAAAACCTCATGAGGGTATTCCGTCGGCATTGATGTGGATGCTGTCAATTATGGCAGGAGTGTCTGTGGCAAACCTATACTATTGCCAACCATTGCTGAACATGATTCGCGAGGAACTTAATCTCACTGAATTCCAAGTGAATCTGATGCCTGTATGCACTCAGGTGGGATATGCACTCGGATTGCTTTTCATCATACCGATGGGTGATATGTATAACCGCCGCAATACAATGATGCATTGTGCAATGGTGCTCACAGCTTCACTCATCGGAATCTGTCTTTCACAAAACATTTGGATATTGCTCACAGCATCGTTCATCACAGGTTTTTTCTCCGTCATCCCGCAGATGTTCATGCCATTCGCTTCGCTCTATTCCAAGCCTGACGAAAAGGAGCGGAAGGTGGGAATGATCCTCTCTGGATTACTCATCGGCATTCTCGGTTCGCGAGTGCTGAGTGGCTTCGTTGGTCATGCGTTAGGATGGCGTGCAATGTATGCCATTGCAGCATTTGCTATCATGGCAATGGCACGAATCATTCGCCCTTATTTCCCAAACGTGGAACCAACATACAAGGGACGCTTCCTTTCGCTTCTAAAGAGCATCCATATACTTGCTCTGAAATATCCACGTTCCTTGCTATACTCTGTGCGTTCTGGTTTTGCCTTCGGTTCGTTTCTCGGACTTTGGGGATGCCTTGCCTTCCGCATGAAGGAAGCGCCATTCTTCGTTGGCAGTGATGTAGTGGGATTGCTCGGCATCTGTGGTATAGCAGGTGCGCTGACAGCATCAAACGTG
This sequence comes from Candidatus Minthosoma equi, assembly GCA_018064885.1. GTDB lineage: Bacteria > Bacteroidota > Bacteroidia > Bacteroidales > Bacteroidaceae > Minthosoma > Minthosoma equi. The sequence continues at coordinate 72,077 of JAGHUI010000004.1, forward strand.
GGCAAATACGTGCCTCGCTACGGTATTGACCGCATTCACTTTCTTGGCATCGCCCTTATATTTGTGGCATGGATTTTACTTGCTGTATTTCATAACACATATACAGGCATCATACTGAGCATCATCATTATTGATATCGGCATGCAATGTATCCAGTTGAGCAATCAGAGTGCCACGATGAAGCTTTGTCCCGAAGCATCATCGCGCATGAACACAATCTACATGGTTACTTATTTCATCGGTGGCTCGCTCGGTACTTTCCTTGCAGGTTCTTTCAGGAGCCTTTATGGATGGATGGGAACTGTAGCATCTGGCATCATCATGCTCGCATTCTCTATTTTATCAACAATAATCATAAATAATAAATATAAATGACACTAAAGGAATTTAACGAAATCAACTGGCATCGTGGTAATGTTGCCAAGCTACAGAATGGCAAGGAATACCTTGTAAAGGACACTAAAGGGCATGGAAAGTATCTCTTGCTCTATTCCGAAGAGTATAACAAATGCTTTGTTGCCGACTACAAAATTGTAGAAAGCCGCACTTCTGATTACGAGGAACCAGAAGAAGTCTATCTGGAGTATAAGCGCAAGAAGCGAGAAGAGGCAGAAGCAAAGCGTGAGGCAGAGAGGCTGGCATATCTCAAAGCCAAGGAAGAGCGTAAGCAAAGGAATCTTCAGGAACAAGAGCGTATTCATCAGGAAGCATTGGCAAGAAAGGCTGCAAAAAACAACATGCCAAAGCAAAACAAACCAGAGGTTCAGCAGAAACCAAAACCAGCAGTAAAATCCGTAGAAACTTCAAAACCAGCAATAAAAGCAATACCAGCTGAATCAAAGCCTGCAACCAAGGCAGAACCTGCAGCCACATCAGAGTCAGTTCTTGAACAGCCAAAGAAAAAACGTCAACGCATTAAAATTAGTCATGTAGAGAAAGTTCAGATTAAATAATATAATGTGAGTTTGAGATAAAAACCTCAAACTCACATTAATATAAATTGTCAGAAAGACTCACCTTATACTTGACAAACTCATTATTTTTTATTGCATCACTTCGTACACGGTTTGCCAGTTGTCGCAAAGGTCTTGCATTGAATGAAAGAGAAGGTTGGCTCCTTGATCGAGAAGAGCGCTATCTGGTAGAGGTCCGGTATTAACTGCTATTGTGAACACTCCTGCTGCTACGCCTGCCTGTACGCCAAGGGGGGCATTCTCTACTACTATGAAATTGTTGGGAGCATAAGTGCTGGTCGTGAATTTGCTGTATTTATCCATTCCCATGAGATAAGGTTCTGGATTGGGTTTACCGTATTTCACATCAAATGCTGTGACCATGAGTTCTGCTCGGAAAATGTCGGGGAAGTTGCGATTGAGGCGATCAAGGAGGGTTTTCTGTCCTGATCCTGTGACAACCATCGGAACCACTCCACTCTCTTTGACTTTCAGAAGGGTTTCAAGCGCTCCTGGCATTCGCACTGCCTTCGGACGTGTGTTGAACAAGTCGCTCTTGTATTGGTAGATTTCTTTTATCTCTGCTTCGGTTGCTTCATAACCGCGCTGACGTTTAGAGACAATGTTGATGGTGCCTGCTCCTGTGCGACCTTCGTGCATGTATGCTTCCCATTCTGGAAGGTCAAGTCCGAAGTGCTTCATGGTTTCGTGCCAGCAGTAGGCATGGTTTTTCATGGAATCGAAAAGCACGCCGTCCATGTCGAACATTGCGGCTTTGAGTTCCATGCGATTGTATGACTTTGCAGAGATGTATTCTCTGACTGCTTTTTCTATATCTTCCTTATTCACAATCTTTTATGTATCTTTTTACCTTGTTTCTTGTTACACGATTATTACAAGCCTTCTTCATTTACCTGGGCACGGACACGGGAGAGTGTTTCAGGTGACATCTGGAGGAAGGATGCAACATGGTGGAGAGGAGCGCGGCGGACTATTTCGGGGGTTTCCTTCATAGTGCGAATATAGCGCTCTTTGGCTGTTTCAAAGCGCAGAACGTCTGCTTTCTGCTGTGAGATGATGAGGGAACGCTCATCAATGTTGAGCAAGAGTCGGCAGATTTCGTATGAACGACGGCTGAGTGCTGTGATTTCATCATACGGAATGCCATATACGACACCAGGTTCGAGCATTGTTGCTATGATGCGGGATGGTTTGCGAAGAAAATAACTTTCGATGCAGATTACCATGTCGCCTTCATGGCTGATGTGCTCAGTAACAGTGATATTGTTCTTTTTATAATATTGGAGCACAAGACCTTTTTCTACATAGAACATGTGGTTGCAGATTTCTCCTTCGCTAACAAGGTTTTGTCCGCGCAGAAGCTTGAAAGGCACGAGAATGTCTGTGAAAGCATTGAGTGCTTCGATAGACATTGTTATGTTGTAGCTGCGGCATATCTCGCGTGCTACTTCTTTCTTCTTGTCAATAATGCTCATATTATAAATGTGGTGTTTGACTATTGCTTGTAAATAAGTAAGTTAATGCTAATCTGTTAGTTTCTGCAGAGTCAATGACCTGCAGAACGGAGAGAAAGGACCGGGAGGTCAGATAGTGAATGGCTTGCTGTAGTCACGCTCTCCGAAAATCATGCTGCCCACTCTAACCATTGTGCTGCCATGCTGCTGTGCTATGAGATAGTCTCCGCTCATTCCCATTGAGATTTCCCGGAAATTCGGGTTGTCAGCAAAAACGCTTTGTTTCATTCTTGTGAAAAAGTTTCTAACACTCTCAAACTCTGCTGCTATCTGTTCTTCATCATCAGTATTGGTCGCCATTGCCATGACACCTACAATTTGCACATTCTTGAGCGACTGAAGCTCTTCACTCATGAGGTATTCTTCTGCCTCTTCCATGGTGAAACCGAATTTTGTCTCTTCCTGAGCTATATGGAGCTGAAGAAGGCAGTTGATTGTTCGTCCGCATTTCTCTGCCTGCTTGTTTATCTCTTTGAAGAGCTTTGGCGAATCGGCTGAATGGATGAGCGTTACGAATGGTGCAAGATACTTTACCTTATTTGTCTGAAGATGTCCGATAAAGTGCCATTGGATATCTTTAGGAAGTGCAGCTTCCTTTGCTGTGACCTCTTGCACATGGCTTTCTCCAAACACTCGCTGACCTGCATCGTATGCTTGCTGGAGTTCTTCTATTGGATGATATTTGGACACTGCAACAAGCTGAACGCCATCTTGTAGTGTATCTTTTACTCTATTTAGATTCTCTGCTATCCTATCCATTGCTTCTACAATTTTTTTGTTTCAGCTATCGATTCTATGGCAATTATGCCTCGTACTCTGGCTTCGCTGCTTCTTCGTCTTCCTTCTTGCTGCGTGCAACATATCGGAACACATCTTGTATCTTTGTTTCCTGGATAGTGGCAATACGATAGTCCATGAGACTGCCTTTCATGCCGTTATCGAAATTCTTGAGAGCTGCATGGAAGTTTTCTGCCTGAACAAGCATATTGTTGCCAATCTCCTTTTCTGTCTGAGTCTTTTCGTCAATAGTGATGAAAAGGCAGCGAACCTTGTACCATTTGTCAGCCATTTCTGCATCGCTGGCAAAGATCTCTGCAAATTTCACGCGCTTAATATCTGTCACATCAAGATTGCCGCTGGTATATGCCTGCACTTCTTCAATGATGCGTGATTCTGCTTCAGTAAAATTGAGTGCATCAACAAGATAGATAAAAGTTTCTGGTTTTGTCAAACCACCTTCTTTCATCACATCCATCTTCACTTTACACTCAAACCAACTGTTTATTTCCATTGTATTATTTCTTTTTGGATTAATATTTTCGTATTTCGTTCACTTTCAGTAAATATAAATAGTTATTGTGCTAACTACATAATTATGAAACATAGTGCAAATTTAATGATTTATCCTAAATTAACGAACTTTTTCACGTTTTTTAAACAAAAAAAAGAGACATCGAACAAGATTTGTTCAATGTCCCTTGTATATAACGATAAAAACGTTGCGAACTAAATTCCGAACAGGATCTTCAAGCCACCGTCAACGCCGCTGAAGCCCATGAATGCCATTGCAAGGAGTGATGCTGTGACGAGGGCGATTGGCACACCCTCGAATGACTTTGGAACACTTGTAAGCTCAAGCTGTTCGCGCATACCTGCAAAAAGAACCATTGCGAGAAGGAAGCCGATACCTGTTGAGAGTGCATAGATGATGCCTTCGAGAAGGTCATAGTCCTTCTGGATAACGAGGATTGCAACACCAAGGATACAGCAGTTAGTTGTGATGAGTGGAAGGAACACGCCAAGTGCCTGATAGAGAGCTGGCATTGTCTTCTTGAGGATAATCTCAATCATCTGAACAAGTGCTGCAATGACAAGGATAAACGCAATTGTCTGAAGGTATTCCAAACCAAATGCATTGAGAACGTAAGTCTGAATAAGGTATGTAACAATTGTTGCTACAACGAGAACAGCCGTTACTGCCATACCCATACCTGATGCTGTATCAACCTTCTTGGAAACTCCGAGGAAAGGACAGATACCGAGGAACTGCGCAAGAACGACGTTGTTGACGAAAATGGCAGTAATGATGATAAGAACCAAATTTAATACGTAATCCATATTCTTTCCTCCTTATTTCTTAACGAGTTTGTTGAACAATACAATGAGGTATCCGAGCACAAGGAAGGCTCCTGGCGCAAGGACAAAGAGAAGCATTCCGTAGCTCTCGCCCCAAAGAGTGACACCAAAGATTGTTCCTGTTCCAAGAAGCTCACGAACAGCGCCGAGGCATGTGAGACCGAGTGTGAAACCAAGACCAATACCGATACCATCGAAAATTGATGCAATAGGACCGTTCTTTGCTGCAAATGACTCTGCACGACCGAGGATGATACAGTTCACCACAATGAGAGGGATGAAAAGACCAAGGCTCTTGTCAATGTCTGGAGCGTATGCCTTGATACACATCTGGAGCACAGTCACGAGAGATGCAATTACAACAATATAAGATGGGATGCGGACTGCATCTGGAATGAGTTTCTTGATGAGAGAAATAAGCAAATTGCTGACAATGAGGACTGCCATGGTAGCAAGACCCATTGACATACCGTTGAGTGCTGATGAAGTGGTACCCAGAGTTGGACACATACCCAAAAGAAGGACGAATGTAGGATTCTCCTTAATGATACCATTCAGCAAAACTTTGAAGTTATTCATAATTTTGTTTCCTTTCTTTTAGTGTTATTATTCTATTACTTCTGGAGTGCCGAGATCGCTTGCTGAACAGCAATCCTTTTCGTCTTCACACTCGCCACAGCATTCTTCTGACTCTTCATGACCGCAACAGCATTCCTCATCAGAAGATGATGCTTGTGTTGATGCACCAGAAACAGCGTCCTGACCTGCAATTACCTTATTATAAGCATTTTGAATAGAGAGAAGGAATGCGCGTGAAGTGATAGTTGATGCTGTGATAGCATCGATATCACCACCATCCTTGCTAACTGTGAAGTTGCACTGACCTGGATTCTTGCCAACGATGCAGGCATTGCCGCCCTTACCATTCTTGTCTTCGCTCTGGAACCAGTCAGATGCCTTAGCACCAAGACCTGGAGTCTCTGCGTGAGCAAGAATTGTATAACCAAGGATTGTTCCTTCGTTGTCAAAACCTACTAGAACCTGAAGAGGACCACCGAAACCGTTTGATGTTGAAGTAACTGCAGTACCAAGAGATTCACCGTTAGCATCTGTAACAGCGTATGCTGTAAATCCGCCTTCAATTTCCTGAGGCTCAGCAACTGTGATGTCGTCATTGCCCATCACAGCCTTAATACCAGCAGCAAGGTTGTCTGCATTAATTTTCTCAATCTGTGGAGCAGTAACAGCATTTACTGCGGCAAGCACACCTGCAGCTACAATGGCGATGACTGTGAGCACCACCAGCATGTTTGTTAATGAAGATTTAAGTTTTTCCATATCCTATTCCTCCATTATTTCTTTGCAGGCACTTCACCGAAGCGCTTTGGTTTGAACTTACTGTTGATGAGTGGTGTAAAGGCATTCATGATAAGAATTGCGAATGACATACCCTCTGGGTAAGCACCGTATGTACGGATGATTACTGTGAGAGCACCAATGGCAATACCATATACAATCTGTCCCTTTGCACACATTGGAGATGTCACATAGTCTGTTGCCATGAAGACAGCACCAAGAAGAAGACCACCACTGAGAACCTCTACGAGAGGATTAGCGTATGCCTGTGGATTTGCAAGGTTGAGAAGACCAGAGAACACAACCACTGTAAGGATGATGCTCACTGGAATATGCCATGTGATAACTTTCTTTACAAGAAGAATGATGAGGCCAAGGATGAGTGCAGCAGCACAAACCTCACCAAGACAACCTCCTGTATTACCAAGAAGCATATCCTGAAGAGATGGAAGCTGTTCAAGCATCTTTGGATCGCCAGTCTTGAAAGCAGCCTTCATCAATGCAAGTGGAGTGGCACCTGTAGCGCCATCAACAGAATTGTCCACAAGCGTGAAGAGTCCCTGACCTGGGTTTGGCCAAGTTGTCATGTCAACAGGGAATGAAATGAGAAGGAATGCACGACCGGCAAGCGCTGGGTTGAAAAGGTTACAACCAAGACCGCCGAAAGTCATCTTAACAACGCCGATAGCGAAGATTGCACCGATAACAACAATCCATGGTGCAATGTTGCTTGGCATATTGAACGCCAAAAGAATACCTGTGAGGATAGCAGAGCCATCGCAAACAGTACACTTAGGGTTCTTCAGCATAAACTTGTTGATGACCCACTCTGTGAGCACACAAGCAGCCACGCTGATAGCTGTAGTAATGATAGCACCAACGCCGAAGCTGATGAACGAGCAGAGAAGAGCAGGAACGAGGGCTGCTACAACCCAGTACATGTTCTTCTGCACAGAATCACCGCTGTGAACGTGTGGTGACAATGATACATTTAATATATTAGCCATTATTGTTTCGTTTTTGAGCTAATTGCTAAAATTACTTTTAACTTTTAACTATTAACTTTTAACTTATTTTTTTGCAGCCATCTGACGTGCACGGATATTACCCATGACAGTCTGTTTGCCCATGCGGATGAGATCGAGCAATGGACGATTGGATGGACAAGTGAACTGACAAGAACCGCACTCGATGCAGCTTGTAATGTCTTCACCTTCAACCTTATCCCACATTTTCTTACCGCTTGCTGTAGCGAGAAGATATGGTTCAAGACCCATAGGACAAGCGCTTACACACTTGGCACAACGGATACATGGCTGTGGTTCGCCACGGCGAGCTTCCTTGCCGCTCATGATGAGCACACCAGAAGAACCCTTGCAGATTGGCACCTCTGTATTGAGAAGTGCCTTACCCATCATAGGGCCACCGCCGATAACCTTGCAGTCACCATCTGGAAGACCGCCACATGCTTCGATGAGCTGGCTCATAGGAGTACCCATACGTGTGAGGAAATTGCTTGGCTTTGAGAGCTGCTTGCCTGTTACTGTAACAACACGCTCAAAGAGTGGCTTATTCTTCATAACTGCTTCATAAACAGCGTATGCAGTACCTACATTCTGAATGATCGCTCCAACACTTACAGGAAGTGCAGGTGGAGCAGGAACCTGACGGCGAACAACAGCATCAATAAGCTGCTTTTCACCACCTTGTGGGTATTTTGTCTTCAAAGGCACAACCTCAATGTTTGGATACTGAGCCTTGCACTTTTCAGAGAGAAGCTTTATAGCATCTGGCTTGTTCTCCTCAATACCAATGTAACCCTTCTTTACCTTTGCTGCCATCATAAGCAAGTCAACACCAACAAGAACCTCGTCGGCCTTTTCGAGCATAAGACGATGATCGGCAGTGAGATAAGGCTCACACTCAACAGCATTGATGATCACCCATTCTGGCTTGAACTGTGGTGGAGGCATAAGCTTAACGTGAGTTGGGAAGCATGCACCACCCATACCTACGATACCAGCCTCTTTAACTTTATTAATAATATCCTCTGGAGTAAGCTCAGGCTTATCCTTGAGAGTTACGAGCTTATCGCTGCGATCAATGCTTTCCTCCCATTCGTCACCTTCAACAGTGATGAAGACAGCAGGCTTTGCATAACCGCTTGCATCAATGATTGTGTCAATCTTCTGCACTGTTCCGCTCACGGATGAGTAGATACATGTAGAGAGAGCTTTCTCCATTGGATTGGCAATGCGAGTACCCACCTTCACCTTGTCGCCTTTCTGCACACAAGGAACAGCAGGAGCGCCGATGTGCTGTCCCATAGGGAACACAGCCACCTTTGGAAGCTCAGCTACCTTGATTGGTTCAGCAGCAGACAATTTATTCTCTGCTGGATGAACACCACCTATTCTAAATGTTTTCATGCGCGTTCATTATTTATTTAAGACCAAGGAGAATCATCTGGCTTGGTGGAAGTGGAGCGTCAGTACGCTTTGTATCAAATACAGTCTCCTTTGCAGCAGGAACAGGATTGCTGATATCCTTAGGACCAGCAAGAAGAATCTGCTGAGATGGCATCAATGGAGCGCCATCATACTTAATCTCAATTGGCTTCCATTCCTTAGCAGGCTTTGCAGGAGCGGCTGCAGCAGGTTTTGCGCCAGCAGCAGGCTTAGCAGCAGGAGCCTTCTTCTCAATCTTCTTGCGAACAACGCCATTAACTGAAAGTGACACGATTGAGCCACGTGGACATGCGTCAAAGCACTGACCGCAAAGAGTACAAGCATCCGGATTGATGTAAGCAACATTGTTTACAACATGAACAGCATCGCTGCCGCAGACATTCTCGCACTTTTTACATGCTATACAGCTGTCATCACAAGCCTTCATAGCAGCAGCGCCCTTGTCCTTGTTGACGCAATTCACATAGTATGCATCGCAATTCTCGCCGCTAACCGCGCGAACTTCGATGATGCCGCGAGGACAAGCCTTAGCACATGCACCACAACCAGTACACTTGTTAGCATCTACAATGAGTCCCTTCTCAGGATCCATCTTGATGGCATCGAACTGACATGCTCCCACACAGTCGCCACAAGCAAGACAGCCATACTGACAAGCAGTCTCACCCATAGATGTGGAATGAGCGATGCGACAACTCTTAACACCGTCGTAGTTAACCAACTTAGGACGGTTCTCGCATGCCTTGCTACAGCGTACAACAGCAATCTTCTTTGCTGAAGCTGTAACCTCCATGCCAAGAATACCCGCGATCTTGCTCATGCATTCTGCACCGCCCACTGGACAGTTCAGACCTTCGAGCGAACCGGCATCAGCAGCAGCCACGCATGCAGCAGCCATACCGCCACATCCCGGGAAGCCACATCCGCCACAGTTTGCACCAGGCAAAACCTCGGCAACCTGTCCAATTCGCGGATCCTCCTTAACTGCAAACTTCTTTGACACGACAAAAAGGAGCAACGCAAGAACGAAGCCCAGAACTGCCAAAGCAATCACAGCAATAAGAATTACTTGAAAATCCATAAAATGTTTTTTATTTAGTTAATCATTATTATCATTTAATCCAGAAAGCAAAGCGTTTTGCGATTTTGTCCCGCATAACATACATCCAAAAGAAGTAAACCAACAAAGGACCGCATAGCAGCACAACCGCCTGAAGCTCGTCCATCTTCAGCCAAGCCAAAGCAACAAACATCCAAACAACTGTTATAGCAAGAGGAATGGTGAAAGCCAACAGCACCGCCTGCTTTCCCATTGTCAATGTGCCGCAAACCGTGACACTATCGCCTACCGAGCGGCGAGATGAGGCGTCAGCTTCATACACATCCACAATTTTCTCTTTCTGCTCACTTTGAGAACACATCGATTTCACCTTGCAAGCACCGCAAGCAGCCTGCTGAACAATGTTCACCCTTATATGACTGCCATCAATGCTTTCAATCACGCCCTGATGTTCAATTGTATCTTTCATTTTGCAAAATTAGATATTTTATTAAAATTGAGAAAAAAAAACGTTAAAAAAACGTCTTTCTGAAGAAAAGATTTCATTTTTTCATTATAAATGAAGGAAAAAGGTGTAACTTTGTACCGTCGTTACGAGATAACGGCATTAAAGTTCCAGCTGCCACGAGTTGGCAGCACAATCATTAACTAAATAAATTTTTATTGCAAAATGGCAACAAGAATTCGTTTGCAGCGTCACGGTCGCAAGAACTATGCTTTCTACAGCATCGTTATCGCTGCTCCAGAGGCACCACGTGATGGCCGCTTCATCGAGAAGATCGGTACTTACAATCCTAACACCGATCCTGCAACAGTTGATTTGAACTTTGAGCGCGCACTTTACTGGGTGCTCGTTGGTGCACAGCCAACTGACACAGTTCGCAACATTCTCTCAAACGAGGGCGTTTACCTCAAGAAGCACCTCCTCGGTGGTGTAAAGAAGGGTGCATTCGACGAGGCTGCAGCAGAGGCTAAGTTCTCTGCATGGAAGGCTGAGAAGGACGCAAAGGCAAATAAGATTGCTGACAAGAACGCTGCTGACAAGAAGGCTGCTGCTAAGGCACGTCTTGAGGCAGAGAAGAAGTCTAATGAGGCTCTCGCTGCAAAGGTAGCTGAGAAGAAGGCTGCTGCAGCTGCTGCACAGGCAGAGGCTGAGGCTGCTCCAGCTGAAGAAGCTGAGGCTCCAGCAGAGGCATAATCATAAGATTAGCTTCAAACAAAACAAGGTGAATCGGAAACGGTTCACCTTTTTTTGTTTTAGAAAAATTACTTATCATTGCCAAAAACACTATTACTGCTTCAAAACACATTATATTATCTGAAAAAGTACTAACTTTGCACCATGAATACAATCGTGATAATATTAGTAATAGCGGCATATTTCGGAATTATCTTTGCCGTAAGCGCATGGACAACACGCAAGCATGATGGCGACACAAACTCTTTTTATCGTGGCAACAGAAAAAGTCCTTGGTATGTAGTGGCAATAGCAATGGTAGGCACTTCCATCAGCGGTGTGACCTACGTCAGCGTTCCTGGAATGGTGGCACAGAGTCAGATGAGCTACCTGCAAATGGTACTGGGTTTCGTGGCAGGGTATTTCGTAGTAGCCTATGTTCTTCTACCATTATATTACAAGCTAAATCTCTCAAGCATATACACTTACCTGCAGCAGAGATATGGAGCATCATCCCATATCACAGGTGCAAGTTTCTTCCTGTTGAGCAAATTTCTTGGGTGTGCCGTACGAATGTATCTCACAGCCGTAGTGCTACAATTAGTGCTTTTTGAACCTCTCGGAATACCATTCGCTGTTACTGTCACCTTGATGATGCTCGTTGTATGGATCAACACATACAAGGGCGGAGTCAAGACACTCGTATGGACCGACCTTCTGCAAACCCTCTGCTTGCTTTCAGCCATGGTGGGATTCGTCTTCTGCGTAATGAACTCCATGGGACTCAGTTTCAGCGGAATGACAGAAATGATTCAGAAGAGTGAGATGAGTCGAGTGTGGTATTTTGATGATGTCAATGACACACGCTTTTTCTGGAAACAGTTCCTCGCCGGAATGTTCACAACGGTAGCCATGACGGGCATGGATCAGGATATGATGCAGAAAAATCTATCTTGTAAATCCTTGAAAGAAGCGCAGAAGAACATGGTAAGCTATGGCTTCGCATTCCTTCCTGTAAACTTCATCTTCCTCACACTTGGTATTCTATTGTACGCCTACGCGATGCAATTAGGGGTATGCACACAAAGCGCTGATGGAAGCTATCTTTTGACAGACCTCACCGGACAGGCACTCAAAAGTGACCAGCTTTTTCCTTACCTTGCCACAGGCTTCAATCCTTCCACAGGCGAGAATTTCCTTCCAATGGCAGTCACCATTCTCTTTGTCTTAGGACTTGTATCCGCAGCATTCTCAAGCGCAGGAAGCGCAGTAACCTCGCTCACCACAGCACTGATGGTCGATTTTCCGTTCAAGCTGAAGCGCACCCGAGTGCATCTTGCCAACGCCATCTTGATGGGAACAATGATTTACATTTTCCATCTTCTCGCATCAGGCTCCGTAATCAATGCAGTATATGTAATTGCCTCATATACATACGGTCCGCTGCTTGGACTATTCTTCTTCGGACTCCTCACCAAGTGCAAGCCAAGAGACAAGTTCATACCCATCGTCTGCATCATATCCCCACTCCTCTGCTGGGTGCTCGACACCAACAGCGAAGCTTGGTTTGGCGGTTACCATATCGGCTATGAACTCCTGCTCATCAACGGGTTCATAACAGCATTTGGTCTTTATTTAGCCAGTTTGCGAAGATAATCCTGCAAGCGGTCCATACCTTTCTCAATGTTCTCCAAGGAATTAGCATAAGAGAAACGAACATACTGCTCACCCCTTGAGCCGAAATCCGTACCAGGAGTAATGGCAACATGAGCTCTTTCCAGCACCTCGTAGGCAAAGCTCAGAGAGTCGTCTGTGAAGCTGCTTGCATCAGCAAAAATGTAGAATGCGCCTTGAGGAGCAATAGGAATGCCGAAACCCATTTCTCTGAGCCGTCCCAAAAGATAATCGCGACGACGCTTATACTCAGCCACCATAGTCTGCTCATAGTCACTTTTGTCTCTCAAAGCGGCAATGCCTGCCCTCTGAGCTGTACTTCCAGCACAAATCATGAAATTCTGCTGCAGTTTTATGAGTTCAGGCATGTACTTCTTTGGAGCAATAAGATAGCCCAAACGGAGTCCTGTCATTGCAAAGCGCTTGCTGAATCCATTGAGAACAAAAGCATTATCAGTATATTCCAGAATGCTGTGTGCCCTACCCTCATAAACCAAGCCATGATAAATCTCATCGCTAATCACAGGTACACCAAGCGAAGCAACTTCCTTCATGAACTGTTCGGACAATACTGTTCCCGTTGGATTCATTGGAGAATTGATGAATATAGCCGCCGTCTTATCACTGATTTTCTGACGGATATCATCTACCTTATACTGGAATCCAGTCTCTGCATAGAGAGGCACATAAACAGGCTTTGCGTGGGCAGCAAGCACAAAATTCTTATAGCACGCATACCCAGGATTACTCAATATCACCTCGCTTCCAGGGTTGCACAGCATCAGCATCAAAAACAGAATTGCAGGCGACGAACCGCAAGTCACGACAATCTGTTCTGCATCTACCGTCACACCATATTCTCTTTTATACAACGCAGCGATTTCCTCACGCAATTCTATGTCGCCAAGCGAAGCCGTATAGTGAGTTCTTCCCTCATCAAATGCCTTCATCTCAGCATCCTTCACACAAGCAGGCACATCAAAATCTGGTTCACCAACTTCAAGGTGGACCACATCAATACCCTCCTGCTGCATTTCCTTTGCCTTGTCAAGCACATCCATGACAAGGAAAAATGTCATTTCTTTCAATGTTTCATTCATAATAAATGCAAAGGTACGGTATTTTGCTGTTTTTTTTCGTCAAACAATAAGAAATGACAAATATTTCATAATTTTGCATGAAAAAATGAGACAAGACGCTCAATTTTGAACACACATATTATATAATATGTAACCAAAACCATAACGAAAACTAAAACGAAAACTAAAACGAAAACTAAAACGAAAACTAAAACTGAAACAAAATAAAAGAAAGGCTTACTAATGATTTACTTTGACAGCGACTATATGGAAGGCGCACATCCAGAAGTAATGCGCCGCCTTTGCGAGACAAATCTTGAGCATACCATAGGCTACGGCAACGACCCTTACAGCATCATGGCTCGCGATGCCATCCGCAAGGCAACAGGTGCGCCAGAGGCACTGGTGCAGTTTCTCATTGGCGGCACGCAGACCAATGCAACCGTGATTGATGCTCTTCTCCGCCGCCACGAAGGAGTGCTGGCAGCAGAGAGCGCCCACATCAACGTGCATGAGAGCGGCGCCATTGAGCACAGCGGACACAAAGTGCTGACCATTCCTGCCAAGGAGGGCAAGATTACTGCAAATCAGGTAGATGAACACGTCACAGCATTCTATAGCGATGAGACTTACGAGCACATGGTTGCACCTGGCATGCTCTACATCACTCAGCCAACAGAATACGGCACACTCTACTCTCTCCGCGAGCTGGAAGACATATCTGCCGTTTGCCATCGCCACGACATACCTCTCTATCTTGATGGCGCACGACTTGGCTATGCACTTGCTTCACCTGCAGCCGACTTCACTCTTGAAGACATCGCCCGTCTTTGCGATGTTTTCTACATTGGCGGAACAAAATGCGGCTTACTCTTTGGCGAGGCTGTAGTAGCAGCCAACCCTAAGCGACTGCCACACTTCTTCCCACTTGTCAAGCAGCATGGAGCCCTCTGTGCAAAAGGCCGCATCCAAGGCATTCAGTTCCTCACGCTTTTCTCCAATTCAGACTCACAATCAGAAGAGAATAAAGATGTTAAGGAAGAATATCTATACCAGAAGATATGCAGTCATGCCGTAACCTTAGCACAAAAGATTCGTGCCACATTTGCCGAATGCGGATACAAGATTGCCATTGACTCACCAACAAACCAGCAATTCTTCACTCTTCCAAACGCCATCGTTGACAGCCTCCGTGCCAACAACGTATCATTCGAAGACTGGGGACCACGAGGCAAGGAAGAAACCACCGTCCGTTTCGTCACCAGCTGGGCAACAACCGATGCCGAAGTTGACGAACTATGCAGCATAGTCCGAAAGGTCAGCAAATGACTATCAATGGATTCAAAAGAGTGGCAAAACACTTGACAATTTCAATTATTTTTTGTAACTTTGCAAAGTATTCCATAGAAACAGGAATAAATCCATACAAACCAGACAAAGCTTTTGGCTAATGAATCAAAAGCTTTGTCCAACGAGACAAAAGCTTTGTCGCATGAGCC
>JAGHUI010000007.1 GCA_018064885.1 Candidatus Minthosoma equi
TCACTCATTCAGCCGGAACCTGATTATTATTGCTATTGGAACACTCGTGTTCATGGACTTACACAAAAGGACACGATGGATGCACCTGTCTTCCCAAAGGTCTGGGAACAGGTTGAACCGCTGATAGAAGGTCTGCCACTGGTGGCTCACAATGCCAGGTTTGATGAAGGATGTCTAAAGGCAGTCTTCAAGGTTTATCAGATGGACTATCCAGATTATGAGTTTTATGACACACTGAAAGCAGCACGAAAGGCATTCCCTTGTGCTCCAAACCATCAGCTACTAAATAAATCTATCTATCCCTTCTGAAATCGTTTCGGACTAAGCTGTAAAACACTCGGTTTTATTAAAAATGATAGAAACCGATGATAATCGCTTAATCAAAGGAACCAAACAATAGCCGATAAGCGATCTGTGGCTTCAGCGTCAGTTTGCTTAGCAGTTATTGTCTATAACTAAACCAGGCAACGTTGTGGTAATACACGTTTGACCTCTACATTGCCTACGAAACCGTATAAAAGGAGAAGTCTTATGATATGCAAAAAGCAGGATAAATAACTATCCTGCTTCTATAATGTGCTACTTCAACACCTGCATCCCCTTATTAGCTCCTACAATCTCATGCGGACGGTAAGGCTCTTCAAGGAATGCGGCATCTTCATCACTGAGTTTTAGGTCGATGGCAAGGACGGCTGCATCGAAATGCGGAACTTTCGTTGCGCCTACAATAGGGGCAGCCACGCCACGCTTGTATTGCCATGCAAGTGCAACTTCGGTCATAGTGACTCCCAGACGTTCGGCAAGTTCTGCCACACGAGCAATGATCTCCATGTCATTCTCCTTGGCATGATCGTACTTGGCGCGAAGGGTCTTGTCGGTATTGCTGCGTGACGTACCGCTTTCCCATTCCTTGTGCGTCAGATGTCCACCTGCAAGAGGTGAATACGGGATGCGACTCACGCCATACTGCTCGCAGATAGGTATCAGTTCACGCTCATCCTCTCGATATAGAAGGTTGTAGTGGTTCTGCATGGTCGAGAACTTTGTCCAACCGTTCTGCTCAGCGCAAATCTGCATATTATGGAACTGATAGCCATACATTGCCGATGCTCCGATAGCACGTACCTTACCAGCCTTGACCAATTTATCAAGCGCTTCCATCGTTTCCTCAATAGGATGAGTGTAATCGAAGCGATGAATCTGGTAGAGGTCGAGGTAATCGGTACCGAGACGCTGGAGTGTGCCGTCTATCTCTCGAGCGATGGCTTCTGCCGAAAGAAATCCATCGTTGAAATACACCTTTGAGGCAATCACCACATCCTCACGCTTGATGCCAAGGTTGTGGAGCGACTGACCAAGGAACTCCTCGCTGCTTCCCCACGAATAGCAGTTGGCTGTATCGAAGAAGTTTACACCAAGGTCGAGTGCGTGCTTGACCATTGCCTGAGTCTCTGGCTGTTCGAGCGTCCAGAGGTGAAAGTCTTCGGTAGGCTTGCCGTAAGACATGCATCCTACACAGATGCGACTGACACGGATGTCAGTATTTCCGAGTGTTGTATATTCCATACACCTTTATATGGGTTATTACTTAATCATTATCAGAGCAAACCTACCATTTCTTCTGTACATTCTGTCCTTCAGGCTTCTTGCGTGCCTCCACCATTTGCACGAACCATTCTACCATATCGGGATTCTGGTGGGAGAAGAAGGCGCTCTGACCACGGTCGAGAGCATTGATGCGCTCCATCTCATCGTCGGAGAGAGTAAAGTCGAAGATGTTGAAATTGTCGATCATGTGCTCTTTGTTGCGACTCATTGGGAAGATGACAATGCCTCGCTGCACATGCCAACGCAGTACGACCTGATGCAGGCTTTTGCCATGATTGCTGGCAATATCGAGCAGCACCGGATCATTGAAAATACCATTGCGACCCTCGTTGAGCGGTGCCCATGCCTCTGGCTGCACGCCGTACTTCTGCATCCATTCAAGCTGCTGTGATTGCGTGTGGTAAGGGTGAATCTCAATCTGGTTGACGGCAGGACGGATGCCCTTGACGATGGTTCCGTCAGCACGTGTCCAATCATTGCAGGCAAAATTGCAGAACTCCACGAAACGATCCACGTAGAAATTTGAGATACCGATGGCACGGAGTTTCCCCTCCTGCACAAGCTCCTCCAAGGCTCGCCATGCACCGTATGCATCACCGAATGGCTGATGCAGCAGCATGAGGTCGATGTACTCTGTCTGCAGTTTCTCCAGCGATACGAGTACGCTCTTGCGGCACTCCTCGTAGCCGAAATGCTCCAACCACACTTTGCTCGTGAGAAAAATATCCTTGCGAGCGATGCCACTCTTCTTGATAGCATTACCCACCTGCTGCTCGTTGAAGTAAGCCTGTGCGGTGTCTATGTGGCGGTAGCCAACTTCCAGGGCATCAAGCACACAACGTTCACACTCGTCTGGTGTCACCTGATAAACTCCGTAACCAAGAATCGGCATCAGTATGCCGTTGTTTAGTGTAATATTCTCCATGATTATAAGTCGTTTTTTATTTATTCAACCATTTCTCTACGCTCTTCTTTCCTTCTTCTGTGCGTACCTCGTGTCCGTAGATTGAGAAGGATTTGCCGAAAGTTGCCTTCGGATAAGCCTTCTTCAGATCGTTGGCACAACTGCCAAGGCCAGAGCCTTCATGGGTCGTAAAAGGAAGAATAGTCTTATCATTGAGATCGTAATCCTTGAAGAACGTAAACATGACCTGAGGATAAGTACCCCACCATACAGGACCTCCGATGTATGCGGTCGTATAAGTACTCAGATCAGCCTTGCCTTCCACCTTCTCGCCGTTAAGCATGAGTGTGTAGGCAGGTAGCTCTCCCTCATTCTGTTCCTTTTTCGCTACTTCAATGAGTTCGCCGTATGGCAGGTCATAGTTCTTATTACATACAATCTCCAAACGGTCGGCTCCTGTCTGAGAGCTGATCATATCGGCTACAAGTTTGGTGTTGCCTTCTTCGATAATGCCAACGCTATAGTTATCACCTGCATGTGAGAAATAGATGACGATGCTCTTATCTGCGACAGGCTTTGCGCTTTGCTTTTCTGGCTGCTTTGCTCCACATGAACAGAGCGATAACATGGCCATAAGAATTAACAGTAATGATTTCATATTCATAATTGTATGGTTATTTATTAGGGTTCAAAGGTCCGTAGAAGTAGCTGGCAGTAGCACCTCCATCCATCAGAAAATCTGAGCCTGTGATGAAGGCACCCTTCTCGCCGAGAAGCAATTCGGCGACATTGGCTACCTCGTCGGCTGTACCCGGGCGACCGGCTGGACATTTGGCAAACATGTTCTTATAGAAGTCGCCACGAGGCCCGTTGAACTCATCGATGGCGAGGGGTGTGACAATGATGCCAGGAGATACGCTGTTGATACGTGCTCCACGCTCGCCCCACTTCACGGCTTCGACCATCACGCGCTTCACGTTGCATCGCTTCGCCATCTGGTAAGCATGGAGGGTGTCGCGGATATTGTCGGGCTGCAGCATTTCAAGGCTGAGCAACTGCTCGGCCGGCGTACAAGCCAGCTGCTCGTCCTGCTCGGGTGTGAGTGCTGGCATCCGGTGTCCTGACTGACTGCTGACCACAAGGCCTGTGCCGCCAGGGGCAATAATCTTTCCAACTTCTTCGAGCAATACCGATGTGCCATAGAGATCTACCCTCAGGATGGTTTCTTTCGGAGCCTGACTTGGCGATACGCCAGCCGCACAAACCATCATCTTCAGTTCTCCCAAAGACATAGCCTTTCCGATGGCAGCAACGATAGATTCCCTTGACGCCAGATCCATTTCGATGGGTTCAACATCATATCCGGCATTGCGCATGATGTCGCAGATGGCATGAGCATGGTCGATGTTCTTGTCTGCAATGACATTCTTCATACCGTAACCCATGCGTCGAGCAATGGCCATTCCTATCTGACCAGCGCCTACGAGCAAAAGAACTTGTTTCATAGCACCTTTATTTTGCCAATGCAACGATTGCCTCCACCGACTTCTGTGCGCGAGGGGCATTCGTGCCATGAATTGCAGTTCCCGGCTTCAAGTTAGCCAAAAGGCACGCTGTGCGAATATCCTTCTCCGTGCTGCCCATGCCGCTGCCTTCGTGCGTGCAGAATGGTATGATGGTCTTGCCCGCGAAGTCATGAGCTTCGAGCCACGTGAGCACACACATGGGCACATGCCCCCACCAATTGGGATAACCCAGGATGATGGTGTCGTAGGCCGAAGGATCACAATCGGCCTTCAGCACAGGACGTTCCCCAGCGTGAAGTTCGGCCTTCGCCTCTTCGATACAAGTCATGTAACTGTCCGAGTACGTTTGGACGGTTTCAATCTGGAACACGTCGGCGTCTGCCAATTGCTCCTTGATCATTTCTGCCACACATTCTGTATTGCCCTTCTTCAGGACTTTGATGTCGCCGCTGACATAGTTCTCGCCACGGCGGCTGTAAAATGCTATAAGTGTTTTCATTGCCATAAAACCTAATAATCTCATTTAACGACTTCGTTTTCCTGCCACATGAAGTGTGTGATGCGATCCTTGATGAACCACTGGCCATCGACCTTGACATAAGTGTCATTATATCGAGTGAGCATGTGCGACTTGTTGCGACTGCCATCCTCATTTTTGCGGATCATCGTCACTGTGCAATAGCTTACACCCGTTGCCTTGTCGCCCTTGATGTCGAGTGTCTGCTGACCGTTGCTGTGATAGACAATCTCGTGGAGGTCAAGGAAGTTCTGGAATGACGTGCCTATCTGCTCACGTCCCTCTGCCTTGAACACGCTGCCCGTCAGATCGTTGATGCTGGTGACGGTGGCATCCGGAGTAAACAACGCTTCCTGTTCGTGACCTTTCTTCTCGTCAGCAAGAACCGAGAAATAATCTACGAGGTGCTTCAATGCGATGTGGTCTTCGATGACCTGTACGCGTTCTTCCAATGTTTGTGCCATACTGTTGATGCTGATAATTAATGTGGTGAGAATAATAGCTAACTTTTTCATATTGTGTAAGATTAAAATTCCTTGATTACCTTTGCAGGATTGCCTCCCACAGCGGTATTCGCTGCGACATCCTTAGTTACGACTGCTCCACCTGCTACAACCGCATTCTCTCCGATGGTTACTCCCGGTAGGATCAAAGCCCTTGCCCCGATCCATGCACCACGGCAAATGTGAATCGGCTTGCATTGGATGACCATGCGCTCCTCAAGGTTATGGTTGGTCGTCACAAGGCAGACCTCAGGACCTATCTGAACACCTTCATCAATCGTTATTCCTCCAGCTGACATGCAAGTAAGGCTGTGGTTGATGAACACCCCTTCGCCGATGTTCATCTGACAGGCGAAGTCAATTTGCAGAGGTGGAATGATGCAAGCACTCTGAGGAAATCGACCATCAAACAATTCCTCCATCATCGGATGAATCACCTGCATGTCAGGCTCCGTCTGGTTGATGTGGAAACATTGTTTACGAACCTTATCCATGTGCATGATGGCAGGCAGATACTCTGGGTCACGCATATCTATCGCCTCACTCTCACGGAGGCGTGTGAAGATGTCTTTTGTCTGTTCCATAAATCTTATGTATTCATTATTTGACTGCAAAGGTACACACAAAAACCTTTGCTCTTGATACACAAATTACGCCAAATAGTTCACATATTCACGAAAAAACGTCTTTTGTTTGGATAAAAAGATGTAACTTTGCACCAAAGAAGCAGCTAGTATGAGTAAAACGCAGACAAAAATAAGGTTTTCAACCGATTGGCATGACCTCGTGATGGCAAAGAATCATGAGGAGTGCATCCACATGATTTGTCTCTCGGGAGACGGTCATTTTCTCTACAACAAACGTCCGGTCAGTTTCTGTTCGGGCAATATCCTTGTTATGCCACGAGGTAGCGAGATCGAAGAGTTGTGGATGTCAGCCGACATCGAGGTGGAGATACTCCTGGCCGACGAGCGTTTCCTCCACAATCAGTTGCCAGCGAACCATTACGGCATAGGTGGTTCAATAGCTTTGTACCAGGATCCTGTAATTGCAGTCAGCGAGGAGGATGCTGCAATCTTCCGTCAGGACATACTCC
This sequence comes from Candidatus Minthosoma equi, assembly GCA_018064885.1. Classification (GTDB taxonomy): domain Bacteria; phylum Bacteroidota; class Bacteroidia; order Bacteroidales; family Bacteroidaceae; genus Minthosoma; species Minthosoma equi. The sequence continues at coordinate 6,155 of JAGHUI010000007.1, forward strand.
GTATCAAGGAAAGGCTCGACCACTCTGAGCACCATTTCCATGACCAGCTTCTTGGTTCTATGGCATTGACGATGATGTACGACCTTTTTGAGTTCCATGCCAAACTGCACGCCAGCGAACAATGTACCGACCGCAACACCGACATCGTGAAGCGATTGATGTTGCTTCTTTCAACCGGCACCACGAAGACAAGACGTGAGGTAGGTTACTATGCCGACGAGCTGGGCGTATCAATGAAATACCTGTCTGAAACCGTTAAGCGTCAGACAGGTAATACCGTAATGGACTTCATCGTCCAATATACAAAACCTATTATTATAGAGTACCTCAACAATCCTCGGCTCTCAGTAGCGCAGATAGCCAATGCCCTGAATTTCACGACCTCAAACTATTTCACTCGTTATTGCATAAAGCACTTAGGAATGTCACCAACGGAGTATCGAGCGGCACATCAGCCGAAGAACACTATGAATGAATAACCCTTACCATTGAAAGGATCAAGCTCGCCAGCGATAACAGCAGGATTGAACTCGAAATAAGAAATCCCTCTCCTGCCATCCCATGACAAGCGACCAATTTCCTTGTCCCAGAGCATTATTTTAAGTGAGCTTGTTATCATGATTTCTTATGTCTTATTCGTTGAACCTTCTTCTCTGACTTGATGAGATATGCGGATTCTGGAAGTTCTGGCATAAGTTCGTCTAGGGCATCTATCTGACCGATAGCCTTCATCAGTAACAAGAACGTACCAAGTGACATATTGCCTGACGTTCCGTTCTCAAACTTGTGAATTGTTGTTATGGTAATTCCAGATTGCTCAGAGACATCCTTCTGCGTCATGTTACTACGCATACGATAGTCTTATTGTTGGTTATGACGGATATTTGAAATAAAAGTAGTACCTTTGCAACTGATAACATTTTATCTATAAGCAAATTATACAGAATATAATGAATAATATATTATCACTTTTAGACAACTACACGCTTGACAATGCCGATGACATTGCTAAGGCATTGGCTGATGACTTTCGCAAGCGTCGCATCGAAAAGAA